>NZ_AP024546.1:1308248-1635310 GCF_018406645.1 Lysobacter helvus | reverse complement strand
ATCGCCACCGCGGTCTTGCCGGTCTGGCGGTCGCCGATGATCAGCTCGCGCTGGCCGCGGCCGATCGGGATCATGGCGTCGATGGACTTGTAGCCCGTCTGCACCGGCTGCGACACCGACTTGCGCCAGATCACGCCCGGGGCGATGGTTTCCACCGGCGAGGACGTCTTGTTGTCGATCGGGCCCTTGCCGTCGATCGGCTCGCCCAGCGCGTTGACCACGCGGCCCAGCATCTCCGGGCCGGTCGGCACTTCGAGGATGCGGCCGGTCGTCTTGGCGACGTCGCCTTCGCGCAGGTGTTCGTAGTCACCCAGGACCACGGCGCCGACGGAGTCGCGCTCGAGGTTGAGGGCGAGCGCGAACGTGGCGTTCGGCAGCTCGATCATTTCGCCCTGCATCACGTCGGCCAGGCCGTGGATGCGCACGATGCCGTCGGACACCGAGGTGACGGTGCCTTCGTTGCGCGCTTCGGCAGCGAGCTTGACCTTCTCGATGCGGGTCTTGATCAGTTCGCTGATTTCGGACGGGTTGAGCTGCGTGGTTGCCATGTCGGTTTCCCTGGTTGCCCGCGTTGCCGCGGGCTGAGCAAATGAATTCTTAGTTGGACAGTGCGGCTTGCAGGCGGCCGAGCTGGCCGCGCAACGAACCGTCGATGACCACGTCGCCGGCGTCGATGACGGCGCCGCCGATCAGGTCGGCGTCGACCGCGGTCTCGACATCCACTTCGCGGCCGAAGCGCTTGCGCAGCGCGACCTTGATGGTTTCGAGCTCGGCGGCCGGCAGTGCCGTGGCCGAGGTGATGCGTGCCTTGACGACGCGTTCGGCCTCGAAGCGCAGTTCGTCGAACAGCCCGGCGATTTCCGGCAGCAACGGCAGGCGGCGGTTGTCGGCCAGCAGGCCGATGAAGCGCGAGAACGCGTCGTTGTCGATCGTGGACTGCGCCGGCTGCAGCAGCCCGATCGCGTCGTCGGTCGTCAGGCCCGGGTGGCCCAGCAACGCGGCAACCTGCGGATCGGCGGCCACGCGCGCGGCGAAGCCGAGCGCGTCGGACCAGCCGGCGAGCGCACCGCCATCGCGCGCGAGCGAGAACGCTGCGCGGGCGTAGGGACGGGCGAGGGTCAGGGCCTGGGTCATCGTGCGTTCCTTACAGCTGCGCGGCGAGGTCGTCGATCAGCGCCTTGTGGGCACTGGCGTCGATTTCGCGCTTGAGCAGCTTTTCCGCGCCGGAGACGGCGAGCGCGGACACCTGCTTGCGCAGGTCTTCCTTCGCGCGGTTGGCGGCGGCGGAGATCTCCGAGTCGGCGAGCGCCTTCTGGCGGCCGGCTTCGGCGATCGCGTCGTTCTTCGCCTGGTCGACGATCTGGTTGGCGCGCGCGTGGGCCTGGTCGATGATCTCGTTGGCCTGCGTGCGTGCCTTCTTCAGCTCTTCGTTGACCTTGTCCTGCGCCTGCGCAAGGTCCTTCTGGCTGCGATCGGCGGCGGCGAGACCTTCGGCGATCTTCTGCTGGCGGTCTTCGATCGCCTTCATCATCGGCGGCCAGATGAACTTGACCGTGAACCAGATGAGGATCGCGAACGTGAACATCTGGCCGAGCAAGGTGGTGTAGGTCGGATTCATTTCATGCCCTGCGAATCGTTTAGGCGCCGCGGCACGATGCCGCGACACCCGTTGCACATCGACGCGGGCACGAGGCCCGCGCGATGGATCAGCCCTGCTGCAGCGCCGCGAGCAGCGGGTTGGCGAACGCGAACATCATCGCCACGCCGACGCCGATCAGGAACGCCGCGTCGATCAGGCCGGCGAGCAGGAACATGCGGCCCTGGAGCATCGGGACGAGTTCCGGCTGGCGCGCGGCGGATTCGAGGAACTTCGAACCCATGATGCCGATGCCGAGGGCGGCGCCGAGGGCACCCAGGCCGACGATGATGCCGATGGCGACGGCGGTGAGGCCCTGGACGTTGGCGATGAATTCCATGGTGGATCTCCGGATGACAGTACTTGAGGAAGGTTGAAGCGAAAGCGGTGTGGTGTTGCGAGTGGAGCGTGGTGCGAAATCAGTGGTGCTCGTGGGCCATCGCGAGGTACACGACGGTCAGGACCATGAAGATGAAGGCCTGCAGCGCGATGATCAGGATGTGGAAGATCGCCCAGGCGGTGTTGAACGCCACGCCGAACGGGAAGGTGATCCACGACAGGAACAACCCCGAGATCAGCATGAACACGAGCTCGCCCGCGTACATGTTGCCGAACAGTCGCATGCCCAGGCTCACCGGCTTGGACAGGTATTCGACGAGGTTGAGGAAGAGGTTGGGCAGCGCGAGGACGATCTTCGCGATCGTGCCGTGCGCATGGAACGGCGCGGTGAACAGTTCCTTCGTCAGGCCCCAGCCGCCCTTCGCCTTGATCGAATAGAAGATGATCAGGAAGAACACGGTGATCGACAGCGCGAACGTCGTGTTGACGTCGGCCGTGGGGACCATGCGGAACTTGAAGTGGTGCGCGGCCTCGGGGCCGGCGGTTGCCGTGACGGCGCCGCTGATGAGATCCAGCGGCAGCAGGTCCATGGCGTTCATGAAGAACACCCAGACGAAGATGGTGAGCGCGAGCGGCGCGATGAAGCGGCGATCGCCGTGGAAGGTGTCCTTGACCTGGCTGTCGACGAACTCGACGACGATCTCGACCAGCGCCTGCGCCTTGGACGGCACGCCCGACGTCGCCTTGCGCGCCTGCGACCACAGCAGGAAGCAGCCGAGCAGGCCCACGGCCAGCGCGATGAGCCACGAGTCGAAATGGAAGCCGTCGCCATTCACCGGCACCACGTTGTGCGTGAGGTGATGGACGATGTATTCGGTCAGGCCACCGCTGCTCTTTTCAGGACTCACGCCGCTTCCTCTATGCCCAAAGTTTCGTTGCCACCAGCAAGGCCACCGCGGCGGATGCCGCGCCGGCCAGCACCGCCAATGGCGGGAGGTGCCAGACGCCAATCGCCAGGAACAACCCGGCGAACACCACGACCCACTTCGCGGCCATCCCCACCAGGAGGCGACCGAGCGCCAGCCCCGCGGTGGACACGCCGCCGCCGAACGCACCCAGCGCCGCCACGAGGCTGCCCAGGGTCATCGCTGCACCGCCGACACCGGCTCCGAGCGCGGCCTCGCGGCCGGACAGCAGGCAGGCCAGCGCTGTCGCGAGCGTGACGGCGCCTTGCAGGGCGGCCGTACGCTGCGCCAGCCGGCGGCCCGCGGCGACGGAATTCAGCACGCGCGTGGATCCGGGGGAGGTGGCGAAGATGCCGCGGACAGCAAACGGCTCCGCGAAGCCGCGAAAGTATAGCGGTCGGCCCGCACCCCCGGCAACCGCCGGAACCGCGCGAAAACATGGGGTTAGGTAGCGGATTGCGCCCCCGGGCGCGAAAGCGGCCGGTGCGGCTTGAACCTTTCGGCACCGGCCCGGTCAGTTTCCGTCGAGCCCGTCGCTACTTCCTCGTCGGTCCTCGCGGCAGGCTCCCGGAGCCCCGGCGCTCGAAGCGTCGGGGCTTCGCCTTGTCCGGGGTTACTTCTTCTTCGGCACGTACAGGTCGGTGACGGTGCCTTCGTAGACCTCGGCCGCCATGCCGACGGATTCGCTCAGCGTCGGATGCGGATGGATGGTCGCGCCGATGTCCGCCGCTTCGCAGCCCATCTCGATCGCCAGCGCGACTTCGCTGATGAGGTCGCCTGCATGCACGCCGACGATGCCGCCGCCGATCACGCGATGCGTGGCCTCGTCGAACACGAGCTTGGTGAAACCTTCGGTGCGATCGATGCCGATCGCGCGCCCGCTCGCGGCCCACGGGAACTTGCCCGTGCCCACGTGCAGGCCCTTCGCCGCGGCTTCCGCTTCGGTGACGCCGACCCACGCGATTTCCGGATCGGTGTACGCCACCGACGGAATCACGCGCGCGACCCACTCGCGCTTCATGCCGCTGGCGACTTCCGCGGCCAGGCGCCCTTCGTGCGACGCCTTGTGCGCGAGCATCGGGTTACCGACGAGGTCGCCGATCGCGAAGATGTGCGGCACGTTCGTGCGCATCTGCTTGTCGACGGGAATGAAGCCGCGCTCGGTGACCTGCACGCCGGCCTTCGCCGCATCGAGCTTGTTGCCGTTCGCGCTGCGGCCCACGGCGACGAGCACGCGGTCGAACGTCGTGCGCGCGGGCTTGCCCTCGCCTTCGAACGTGACCGAGATGCCGTCCTTCTTCGCCTCGCTCGCCGTGACCTTCGTCTTGAGGTGCACGTTGACGCCCTGCTTCTTCAGGCGCGCGGCGAGCGGCTTGACGAGATCCAGGTCCGCGCCCGGCATCAGTTGATCGAGCAATTCGACGACGGTGACTTCGCTGCCGAGCGCGCGGAACACCGTCGCCATTTCCAGGCCGATGATGCCGCCGCCCACGACGAGCAGCGTCTTCGGGATTTCCGCCAGTTCCAGCGCGTCGGTGGAATCCATCACGCGCTTGTCGTTCCAGTCGAAGCCCGGCAGCTTCACCGGCTGCGATCCGGCCGCGATGATGCAGTGCTGGAAGCGCAGCAGCTGCGTGCCGCCCTCGCCCGTGATTTCCAGTTCGTTGGGCGAGACGAATTTCGCCGTGCCCTGCACCGTGCGCACCTTGCGCTGCTTCGCCATGCCGGCCAGGCCCTTCGTGAGCTGGCCGACCACTTTGTCCTTGTACTTGCGCAGCGTGTCGAGCGTGATTTTCGGCGCACCGAATTCGATGCCGAAATCCTTCGCGTGCGCCGCTTCGTCGATCACGGCCGCGGCATGCAGCAACGCCTTCGACGGAATGCAGCCCACGTTGAGGCACACGCCGCCGAGCGCGGCATAGCGTTCGACGAGCACGGTGTCCATGTCGAGGTCGGCCGCGCGGAACGCGGCGTTGTAACCGCCGGGGCCCGCGCCGATCACGACCATCGCGCATTCGATGTCGGCCTTGCGGCCCGACGCGGCGGCGGGTGCCGGGCCGGCGGGTTGCGTGGGCGCGGCAGGCGACGGCGTCACCGGCGGTGCGGCGGCGGGTGCGGGCTTCGCGGGCGCGGGCGCCGCAGCCTTCGCGGGCGCGTCGGCCTTCGCAGCCACCGGCGCTTCGCTCGCGCCTTCCGCTTCCACGATCGCCACGACGCTGCCTTCCGACAGCTTGTCGCCGACCTTCACCTTCAACTCGACGATCTTCCCCGCCACCGACGAGGGCACTTCCATCGTCGCCTTGTCGGATTCGAGCGTGACCAAACCTTGGTCCTGCTTCACCACGTCGCCGACGGCAACGAGCAATTCGATCACGGGGACGTCGTCGTAACCGCCGATGTCGGGGACCTTCACTTCGGTGCGGGTGGCCATCAACGTTCCTTATTCAACAGCAGTGGGGTCTGGCGATGGATCACAACATCGCGCGGCGCATGTCGCCGAGCAGTTGCGCCAGGTACGCCGTGAAGCGCGCGGCCGCCGCGCCGTCGATCACGCGATGGTCGTAGCTCAGCGACAGCGGGAGGATGAGGCGCGGCGCGAACTGCTTGCCGTCCCACACCGGCTTCATCGCGGACTTCGACACGCCGAGGATCGCGACCTCCGGTGCGTTGACGATCGGCGTGAAGCTGGTGCCGCCGATGCCGCCCAGCGAGCTGATCGAGAAACACCCGCCGCTCATCTCCGCCGGGCCCAGCTTGCCGTCGCGCGCCTTGGCGGCGAGTTCGCTGGTTTCCTTCGCGATCTGCAGCACGCCCTTCTTGTCGACGTCGCGCACCACGGGCACCACGAGGCCGTTCGGCGTATCGGCCGCGAAGCCGATGTTGAAGTACTTCTTCAGCGTGAGGTTCTCGCCGGCCGCATCGAGCGACGCGTTGAAGTTCGGGTACTTCTGCAGCGCGGACACGCTGGCCTTCATCAGGAAGGCGAGCATCGTGAGCTTGAGGCCCGCCTTCTCGTTTTCCTTGTTGAGCGCGACGCGCAGCGCTTCGAGGTCCGTGATGTCCGCATCGTCGTGCTGCGTGACGTGCGGGATCATCGCCCAGTTGCGCGCGAGGTTGGCGCCGGAGATCTTCTGGATGCGCGTGAGCGGCTTGACTTCGGTCTCGCCGAACTTCGAGAAGTCCACGTGCGGCCACGGCAGCAGGTTCAAGCCACCGCCGGCATGCGCAGCGCCCGCGGCCGGTGCACCACCGCCGGCCAACGCACGCTTCACGTATTGCTGCACGTCTTCCTTGAGCAGGCGGCCGTTCGGGCCCGTGCCCTGCAGTTGCAACAAGTCGACGCCGAGTTCGCGCGCGAACAACCGCACCGCGGGACTGGCGAACGGCACCTTGCCCGGCATCAGGCCTTCGGCATCGAACGCCACCGGCGGCGAACGCGGCGGCAGCGCTTCGGCATCGATGCCGGGCTTGTCGTCGAGCGCGGCGCGCGCGATCGTCGTGGACGGCGCGGCGGCGATGCTTTGCTTCGCGATGTTGTCGGGTTGCGTGGAAGCGGCCACGGGTTCGACGCGTTCGCCGGTTTCGGCAGCGGGCTTCGATGCCGGCGGCGTCGGCGCAGCGGCCGGTGCGGCTTTCGTTTCCGCGGCGGGCTTTGCATCCGCGGCCGCTTCACCGGCCGGTTCGATCAACGCGACCACGCTGCCTTCCGACAACTTGTCGCCCACCTTGACCTTCAGCTCGACGATCTTGCCCGCGAACGGCGCCGGCACTTCCATCGTCGCCTTGTCCGATTCGAGCGTGACCAGGCCCTGGTCCTGCTTCACCACGTCGCCGACGGCAACGAGCAATTCGATCACGGGGACGTCGTCGTAACCGCCGATGTCGGGGACGCGCGCTTCCTTGGGGTCGGCCATGGCGATTCCGCGGGGGTGGAGAAAGGACGGCTATTGTGGCCGCCAAGGCGCGGTGCGCCAACCGCAGTGCTTCACGCCGAGGATTTCACGCCCATAAAAAAACTCCCGCGTGGGGGCACGGGAGTTGAAGGCGCCGCGTGGGGCGGCGCCGGGGGTTCGGGATCAGCGCTTGGCTTCGCGGATGTCCACCTTGGCGTCCAGCAGGTCCAGGCGATCGCCACCGGGGAGGCGGAAGGCCAGCGCATCGTCGATCTCGTCGAGTGCTTCCATGCGGCGGCAGAGCTGTTCCGCGCGGGCTTCCAGCAGCTTGGCGCGCGGTTCGACGCGGCGCTCGACCTCCTTGTCGATCGAGTTCAGCCGGTCGATGCGCGCGGTGTCGCCGCTGAAGGCCGCGCCGATCGCGCCGCCCACGATGTCGCCGATGACGACCGGCAGCGCTTCGCCGATGGCGTCGGCGATGCCCTTGCCGAGATCGTTGCCGTTGAAACGATTTGCGGTGACCGAGCGCGCGAGGCGCACGTCGATCTGCGCGCGGGCCTTCGCGAGGTGCGCGCGGGTCTCGTCCGGCGTGGCGCTCAAGCCGGCGGCCACTTCGCCCAGCGTAGTGAATGCGATATCGGCGGCATCGCGGCCGATGGCCTGCGCCAGCGGCATGGTGGCGCGCGCCTGCTTCTCGTATTCGGCGATGCGGGCGCTGTCCTGGCTGGAGAGCGTCACCCACTTGTCATCGATGAACAGGCGGCCGTTGCGCATGACGATCGCTTTCGGCGTGCCGATGTTGCGGGTGAGGATGACGGACTTCGGGGTGATGCTGAGGTCGTAGTCGCTGTCGACCTTGCACTCGAAATCCTTCGCGCTGGCCGCCAGGCTGGCGGCGGACAGGCCAATGGCCGCTGCAACGCACAACGCTTTCTTCGTGCCGGGCATCTTCATCCGTGCAACCTCTTTTCCCTTCGTGGGACGCATCATGCAACCCGCGTGCCGGATCGGCACGTGCCGGTGGGTGGCATGACTCTCGTCATGGTCACTTCCACCACTGCAACCAAGCGTCGCATCGGCGCATCTTCCATGGCGTGGCAACCCCCCAGCCACGCAGAGGTGCCGTCATGTATTCCATCCAACATGTCCTGTGGCGCGGCGTGATGGCAGTCAGCCTGCTGGTCGTCGGCGGATTCGGTGCGTATTCGGCCCCGGCGAACGCGCCTGCCTACATCGCCTGCGAAGACACCGCCCTCGTCGCCAACGCGATGCAGCCGGTGGCCGAGCTGGCCGCGATCGAAGTGCACGCGCACGTGGCATCGTTCCGCCACGTGCAGTTCGACACGATCGTGGTGAAAGGCATTCCGCCCGAGGATGCGTGATCGATAGCGGCGTGAAGCGCGCGTCCATGCACGCGCCCCGCGCTGAACGATGCGTCATCCACTTCATGGCGCGGTGAAAATCCGCGCCGCATCCGCAACACGCTGCACGCATCACCCGTTGGTGTTCATGCGCCGTCCCCGAGGATGGCGCCGCCCCATCTCCCCGGGGCTCCAAAGAACACTTACGAGGAGAACGCAATGCAGCACCACTTCTTCAATACCCGAACCCTTGCCATCGCCGCGGCGCTTGCCATCGCACCGGCCGCCTTCGCGCAGGATGCGACCACCACCGCGCCGAAGCGCTTCAACGCGACGGTCGGCTATTCGCACATGATCCCGAAGTCCAACCCCGGCAACGTGGGTGGCAGCGCCGTCGACCTCGACGGCAAGGGCGCCGCGACGTTGAGCGGTACGTGGATGGTCAACGACAACGTCGGCGTCGAACTGTGGGGCACGCCCGACAAGTACGCGCACGACGTGAATCTTTCCACCGGCCACGGCACCATCAAGCAGCAGCCCATCGCGGTGAGCGGCCAGTACCACTTCGGCAACGCCGCGCAGCCGATCCGTCCGTTCGTGGGCCTGGGCTACTACCAGGCGAACATCGACAGCGAGACGTTCGACCCCACCGTCGCGGGCGGCCAGCACGTCGGCTTCGATACGCCGAAGGGCGCGATCGCGACCGTGGGTGCTGACTTCAACATCACCGACACGTGGTTCGCGCGTGCCGATGCGCGTTACATGAAGGGCGATTCGGACGTGACGGTCAACGGCGCCAAGGTGGGCCAGTTGCAGCTGGATCCGATCGTGGTGGGCGTGGGCGTGGGTGCGCGCTTCTAAAAGCCCGCACACGCAGTGACACGGGAACGGGCCTTCGGGCCCGTTCTCTTTTACGGATGCTCCGATTCCACGTGCACCGCTTCGCGTCGCAGCAGGTAGAGGCCGCTAGCGACGATGATGCCCGCGCCGATCCACGTGACCTTGTCCGGGAGCACGCCCCACAGCGCGAGATCCAGCGCGACGCCCCACACGAGGGCGGTGTATTCCAGCGGCGCGATCAACGACGCCTCGCCCCACTTGAACGCGAGCGTGATCGCGTACTGCCCCAGCGCACCGGCCACGCCCAGGCCCGCGATCAGCGGCCAGTGTTCGCGCTGCACCGGTTGCCAGTCGGGAATCGCCAGCACGCCTGCACCGAGCGCCATCAGCGCGAGCAGCCAGACCATCATGGCCTGGATGGTGTCGGTCTTCGCCAGCAGGCGCACGGTGATCGCGGACACCGCGTACGACAACGCCGCGAACAGCACGGCCACGCCGGCCATGCTCAACACGCCCTCGCCCGTCGGTCGCAACACCACCAGCACGCCGACCAGGCCGATCGCGATCGCGGTCCAGCGCCGCGGGCCGACGTGTTCGCCGAGGAACGGCACGGACAACGCGGTGATCAGCAATGGGGCGACGAAGAAGATCGAATACGCCGTCGACAACGGCAGGGAGCGCAGCGCGTAGACGAAGCTCGCCATCATCGCGATGCCGAGCACGCCGCGCAGCAGGTGCAACGACCAGCGCACCTGGAACAACGGGCGCAGGCCCGTGGTGGCCGCCGCCCACGCCAGCACCAGCGGCAACGACGAGGCACCGCGCAGCGTCGCCACCTGGAACGCCGGGTAGTGCGCCGAAAGCAGCTTGAGCATCGAGTCCATCACCGCGAACAGCGCGACGGCGGCGAGCATCAGGCCCACCGCGCGCAGGCGGCGGGTGTCGTGGGGGAGCGACGCGTCCATGCGCGACAGCTTGCGGCATCGACGCCCCGCCCGCCACCTGCACGCGGCCGCCACGCGCGAATCGGCAGCCTGCGGCGATGCCCGAAGGTCCCTCCATCGTCATCCTGCGCGAGCAGGCCGCGGACTTCGCCGGCCGAAAGGTGCTGCGCGTGGAAGGCAACACCCGCGTCATCGACATCGCGCGCATGCAAGGCAAGACGCTGCTGGCCGTGTGCAGCTGGGGCAAGCATTTCCTGCTCGTGTTCCCGGGCTTCGCGCTGCGCGTGCACTTCCTGCTGTTCGGCAGCTACCGCATCGACGAGCGCAAGGAGAACGCCAACCCGCGCCTGAGCCTCGGGTTCGCCAAGGGGCGGGAGCTGAACTTCTACGCGTGTTCGTGCAAGTACATCGAGGGCGACCTCGACGACGTATACGACTGGAGCGGCGACGTGATGGCCGACGCCTGGAACCCGCGCGCCGCACGCCGCAAGCTCGCGCTGCGCCCGGACACGCTGGCCGCCGACGCGCTGCTCGACCAGGACGTCTTCGCCGGCGTGGGCAACATCATCAAGAACGAAGTGCTGCATCGCATCCGCGTGCACCCCGAGAGCGAGATCGGCGCCCTGCCCTCGCGCAAGCTCGGCGAACTCATCCGGGAAGCGCGCGACTACAGCTTCGACTTCTACGAATGGAAGAAGGCCTTCGTGCTGCGCAAGCACTACCAGGTGCACACGAAGAAGACCTGCCCGCGCGACGGCACGCCGCTGAGCTACCGCAAGCACCTCGGCCGCGCCCGCCGGCGCGCGTTCTGGTGCGACACGTGCCAGCGCCTGTATCGCTAGACTGCGCGGCATGACCGACGCCACGCCCCCGCAAGACCCGATCGCCGACACCCGCCGCTGGCTCGAACGCGCCGTCATCGGTTTGAACCTCTGCCCGTTCGCGAAAGCGGTGTACGTGAAGGACCAGGTGCGCTTCGTGCTGAGCGATGCGACGACCGAATCCGCGCTGCTCGCCGAACTGGGCGAAGAACTCGCGCTGCTGCGCGACACCGACCCGTCGCAGATCGACACGACGCTGATCGTGCATCCCGACGTGCTGCGCGATTTCCTGGACTACAACGACTTCCTCGAAGTCGCCGACGGCCTGGTCGAAGAGATGGACCTGGACGGCGTGCTGCAGGTGGCGAGCTTCCATCCCGACTATCGCTTCGCCGACAGCGGCGAGGACGACGTGGAGAATTTCACCAACCGTTCGCCGTATCCCACGCTGCACCTGCTGCGCGAGGACAGCGTGTCGAAGGCGGTGGCCGCGTTCCCGGATCCGGACGTGATCGTGGCGCGGAACGTGGAGACGTTGCGCGAACTCGGCGTGGCAGGCTGGAAGCAGTTGCTCGCCGACTAGGGAGTGAACAGGCGCACGCGATCCGCGTCGTCCAGCGCGATCCATTCGCCTTCCGGCAAGTCGCCGAGCGTCAGTCCGCCCACCGCGCTGCGGTGCAGCGCTTCGACGTGGTTGCCCACGGCCGCGAACATGCGCCGTACCTGGTGGTAGCGGCCTTCGGTCAGCACCAGGCTCGCATGCCTGGCATCGCGCACTTCGAGCGTCGCGGGCGCCAACGGTGTGTTCTCCGCCTCCAGCATCAACGTACCGCTGGCGAACAATTCGGCTTCATCGCCGCGCAGGTCCTGCGCGAGCGTGGCTTCGTAGCGCTTGGGCAAATGCGCCTTCGGCGACACGATGCGATGCAGCAGGCCGCCGTCGTCCGTCATCAGCAGCAAGCCGCTGGTATCGCGATCCAGGCGCCCCACCGTCGACAGCAACGGCGCGCGCAACCGGAAACGCGGCGGCAACAGGTCGTAGACGATGCGGCCCTTGTCCTTCGTCGAGCACGTGTAGCCGGTCGGCTTGTGCAGCATCAGCAGGATGCCGGGTGGCAGATCGAGCGGTTCGCCGTCCACGCGCACGTCGTCGTGCGCCGGTTGGTCGTCCGCGTACAACACTTCGCCTTGCGCATCGGTGATGCGTCCCTCGCGGAACATCCACGCCACTTCCTTGCGGCTGCCGTAGCCCAGGTTCGCCAGGTGCTTGACCAGTTTCATTTGCCGCGCACCGCTTCGACCACCTTGAAACCGCCGGCTTGCGCCAGCGTGCGCGTCGTGCCGAAGCGCGCGTCGAGCACCGATTCGTACGGCAAGTGCCGATTGGCGACGAGGAACAACCGCCCGCCGGGACGCAACGCATCGGCGGCCGCGGTGATGAAGCGTCGCCCGATGTCGGGCCGGTCCGCGCGCCCGTGCGCATGGAACGGCGGATTGCTTACGATGAAGTCGTAATTGCGACGCGGCAGGCCTTCGCCCACGTCGGACCAATGGAACGTGGCGCGCGGTTCGCCGGCGAGATTGGTGCGCGCCAGGTCCAGCGCGCGCGCCTCGGCTTCGTACAGGTCGAGCGCGGTGACCTTCGGTGCACGGGCGAAGACTTCCGTCGCGAGATAGCCCCAGCCTGCACCGAGATCCGCACCCCGCCCCGCGAGGTCGGCGGGCAAATGCTTCACGAGCAAGGCGGACGCCGGATCGATGCGGTCCCACGCGAACAGCCCGGGCCGGCTGGTGTAACGCCCATCGACGATCGCACGCGGTGCGTCGAGGTCGCGCCATTCCGCGCGCAACGTTTCGTCGATCGCCAGCGCCGTCGTCCAGAACACGCGGCAATGCTGCTTCGACAACACCGACACCGGGCCGGCCAGTTTCGCCAGGTCCGACTGTCCCGTCTTCGCGCCTTCGTCGTTCTGCATGCAGGCCAGCACCACGCCATCGTCCGTGCATTGCGACACCGCGCGCGCGAACAACGCACGCGCTTCATCGCGCTGTCGCGGCGGCAGCACCAGCACCAGCGGGAAGCGATCGGTCACCGGATCGGCCTGCACCATCAGTTGCGATCGCTGCAATGCATCGAATGCGGGCTTGAACGTCTGTTCGCACACCAGGCCCGTGCGGCCGGCGGCATGCAGCGGCCAACCGTCGCGCGCGCGCAGGAACAAGGCGCCGCCGGTGCGCGGCCAGGGCAGCGCGCCGGTGTCGATGGCGTGGAAGAGGACTTCGAGCGCGGGGTCGTGGTCGCGCGTGGCGGGCAAGGTCATGCCGCGCAGTTTACGCGGCGTGCGGTGCGTGCCAGTGCTTGCGGAGCTGGTCGGTGAGCCACGACGCCCCGATGCAGGCGCCGAGCGCGAGCGCCCAGTTCACCGCCACGGCCGAGTCCAGCTTCAGCGCCTCGAGGATCGGCGCGACCCATGCATGGCCGTACACCGCCACCACCACGGCGGCCGAAAGCCCGAATACCGCGAGGATCGTCCGCATGAGGATGCTTTCGAAACGCGCATCGGCCTGCGCGCCCATCGAGGCGCGACGCGCGACCTGTGCAGCGAAATCGACCGGCAACGCATCCGGCAACGGCCCGCGCAATACCTCCGCCATGACGCGATAACGATCGGCCAGCGGATCGTCGGTGGCGGGCATGCCGGCGCGCGCGGCGAGGCGTGCGCGTTCCTGCGCCTGCCATTCCAGTTCGTCGCGGGGATCGAAGTGTTCGGTGTTCATGCGGTGGCTCCCATCCGCGCTTCCAGGGCCTGGCGCAGGCGCTGTCGGCTGCGGAACAGATGACTCTTGATGGTGCCTTCGGCGAGACCGGTCATCGCGGCGATCTCGGCGATCGGGACTTCATCCAGGTGATACAGGGTGAGCAGCGTGCGCTGCATGGGCGGCAGCTTCTCGATTTCCGCGTGGAGGCAGCGTGCGGATTCCTCGTCGGCGGTCGCGCCTTCCAGGTCGAAGCCATCGCCCACGTTTTCGAGCAGCGCCTGGTGCGCTTCCGGGTCGGCCGCATCCTGCAGCGGGATGCGCTTGCGCTCCAGGTGCCGCTTGGCGACCGAATAGGCGACCTGCCCGATCCAGCCCTGCAGCGAGCTCTCGCCGCGGTACTGGTGCAAATACTTGTGCACGCGCAGGAACGCGTCCTGGCACAGCTCCCGCGTGTCGTCCGGCTGCCGGACCATGCGCTGGATGATGTGGAAGCACAGGCCCTGGTATTGCTTGACCAGGCGCTCGAAGGCCCCGCGCTCGCCGGCCTGCACCGCGTCCACGAGCGCCCGGTCGGCCGCCAGGGAAGCCAGGCGGTCGGGGGCGGCGTCCGGGGCGGGCGCGACGGAATTCAGGCGGGGACCTCCATCCATGAAAGGTCTGGATACGCCTTCGGCGTGATCGGTTGCAACGGGACCGGGGACCGGGGACCAGGGACCAGGGAACGGCCGAAGCGATCCGCTCTGCTTTTGGTCCCCGGTCCCTGGTCCCCGGTCCCGGCTTCTGCAACCACGACGCCCCACGCTGTATCTCCCGTTCCGTACCCACCAGCCAGAGCGGCCCACATGAACTTCGAAATCCTGATTCCCATCACCCTGTTCCTCGCCATCGCCTACGTCATCAAGGTGATCGTGGACGCCCGCGTCCGCAAAGCGCTCATCGGTGCCAATGGCTCGGAAGACCTCGTCCGCTCGATCATGGCCGGCGAAGACATGCGCCAGAAGCACAGCTCGCTGCGCTGGGGCGTCACGCTGGTCGCGGTCGGCATCGGGTTCGGCCTGATCGAAGTCGGCGGCTGGGAAGAAATCACCCCCGGCGTGATCGCGGTCCTGGCGCTCGCCACGGGCGTGGGCAACCTCGCCTACTACTTCCTGACGCGCCGCCTCGCGAACTGATCCATCGCGCTTCCCGAACCGGCGTTGGGCGCACCCCGCTTAACGCCGGTTTGATCCCACCGCAACGCCGCTTGCCAGAGGATGCGTCACTGACCTCATCTGGAGTGACGAATGCGAGCCCTCTTCGTCGGTGGCGCGGTGGACAACAGCGAACTGGACATGGACGGCGCACAGCCGCCCACGCACTACCCTCCGAACACCGGCGGTGGATCACCGCGATACACGCTGCACCACGTGGGCCAGCGCAACGGGTCCATTGCCTACGCGGTCTATGCCGCGCCCAACCTGGCGGATTCGGAAGTGGAACGCGTCGCGAACGAACGCGACTACGCCCGCCGGTTCGAAGCGACGCCGCAAGCCGCGCGTTGAATGTCCGGAACGGAAACGCCCGCGCTCAATGCGCGGGCGTGATCCGCCAGATCGTGTTGCCGACGTCGTCGGCTACCAGCACCGCCCCATCCTTCGCCACGACCACGCCCACCGGGCGACCGCGCGCGTTGCCTTGTGCATCGAGGAAGCCCGTGAGCACGTCCTCCTCCGCGCCCGCGGGCTTGCCGTTGGCGAACGGCACGAAGATCACTTTGTAGCCGCTCTGCGGATCGCGGTTCCAGGAGCCGTGCAAGCCGACGAAGGCGCCGTCGCGGTAATGCGCAGGCAACGCGGTGCCGGTGTAGAACGCCAGGCCCAGCGATGCAACGTGCGGGCCCAGTGCGTAATCCGGTGCGATCGCTTTGGCCACCATGTCGGGACGCGCCGGTTCCACCCGCGTGTCGACGTGCGCACCGTAATAACTCCACGGCCAGCCGTAGAACGCGCCGTCCTGCACCGACGTCAGGTAATCGGGTACGAGGTCGCTGCCCAGTTCGTCGCGTTCGTTGACGACGACCCACAACGCCTTCGTTTGCGGATTCCAGTCCAGGCCGACCGGATTGCGCAGCCCGCTGGCGAACACGCGGCCCTTGCCGGTGCCAAGGTCGATCTCGTGGATCGCGGCGCGTTCGAACTCGATGTCCATGCCGTGTTCGGCGGCGTTGCTGTTGGAGCCCACGCCGACATAGAGCTTCGTGCCGTCCGCGTTGGCGAGCAGGCTCTTGGTCCAGTGGTGGTTGCGTGGCGCGCCCGGCAGGTCGGCGAGTTTCACCGGCGTGGCGGTGATCGTCGTTTCGCCCGCCTTGTACGGCACGTGCACGATCGAATCGGCGTTCGCGACATAGAACGTGCCGCCGACGAGCGCCATGCCGAACGGCGAGGTGAGGTGCTGCAGGAACGTCGTCTTCGTTTCCGCCACGCCGTCGCCATCGGTGTCGCGCAACAGCGAAATGCGCTCGGGGCTCGGCACCGCGGCGCCGGCTTTTTCGAACGCCTGGTTCATCAGGGCATCGCGGATCGGATTGCCGGAGGGATCCTCCGTCGCGGGGCGATTGGTTTCCGCCACCAGCACGTCGCCGTTGGGCAGCACGTACAGCCAGCGCGGATGGGTCAGGCCCGTCGCGAAGGCCTGCACCTGCAGGCCCTGGGCGGCCGTCGGCATCGTCCCGGCCGGCCAGCCCGTCGCGGGCGCGATCTTCACGGTGGGCACCAGGGCCTTGTCGGGGGCCGGGATCACCGGCGTCGGGCCGCTGGTCTGCGCCGTGGTGAGCTTCGCGCTGGGCGCGCAGGCCGCGGCCAGCAGCGCCGCGATGGCGACCGAAAGCCCCGAAAACGCCAACCGCATCCGCATGTCCCGCTCCCTCTCCGCGTCGGGGGCGAGCCTGGAACGGAAACCGTGAGAGCAACGCGAATGGAGCCGGCCCCCCCGGCCCGGGGCGTGTGAATTCGAAAAATGTGACGTCGTCCGCACTGCCAGACCCGGGCCCGGGCAGAGACTGGCCACCGTTCAGACGGGACCAGCCCGCCTGGCACCAGGGGATCACCGCCATGTCCGCCATGCCGCAAGACGCTTTCGAAACGACCTATGTCGCCCCGACGCGCGAAGAGCGCCAGGAAGCCGCCACGCAGTGGGTCGTCGCCGTCGTCATGATCGTCGCCGCCACGCTGGCCTGGACCGCGCTGACGTAAGCGCGGTTCGCGGCGCTCAACCGGTCGCCGATGCGCGGGCCTGGAGCCCGCGCCCTGCTTCGCCCGACAACACCGACGACGCCGGCTGCGCCTGCCCGATCAGGTATCCCTGCGCATAGCGCACGCCCAGCGCACGCAGGCGCTGCAGTTGATCGTGCGTCTCCACCCCTTCCACCACCACGTACGCGCCGATGCCGTGCGCCATCGCGACGATCGCGTTGACGATCGCCATCGCGCGCGGTGAATCGAACATGTGGCGCGCGAACGCCTGGTCGACCTTGATGAATTCGAAGTCGAGCTTGTGCAGGTGCGTGAGGTTGGAATAGCCGGTGCCGAAATCGTCGAGCGCGAACGGGATGCCGTGTTCGCGGCAATGCGCCATGACGGCCGCGACCGGCGTGTAGTCGAGCATGCGGCTCTCGGTGATCTCCAGCTTCAGCGCACCGGGCGGCAAGTGCGCGCGTTGCGTGCGCGCGACGATCTGGCTCGCCATTCCCGGTTCCACCAATTGCCGCGCCGACAGGTTGACCGCGATGCTCGGCAGCGGCGTGGTGCCGGCGTCGCGCAGCGCCGTCAGCACTTCCAGCACGCGATCGAGCACGTATTCGCCCACCGGCACGATCAGCGAGGTCTCTTCGGCGAGCTTGATGAATTCCGCCGGCGACACCGCGCCGCGATCCGGCAACTGCCAGCGCACGAGCGCCTCGTACCCGCTGACGCGGCCTTCGGCGATGTCGTAGATCGGCTGGTAGCGCACGTCGAGCGTGTGGTTGTCGATCGCATCGCGCAGGCGCGCTTCGAGGCGGATCTTGTCCAGGCCCGCGCGCTCGTCGCGCGACTCGCTGACCATGTCTTCGGGCGGCACCACGTGGTCGGCCGGCAGGCTGGCGAGGATGCTGCGCGTGCGGCGCAGCAGGCTGAGCACGAGCGTGCGGACGATCGAATCGCCGCTTTCCAGGCGTTCGAGGAACTGGTCGTGGTCGATCGCCAGCAATTGCGTCGGTCCGCGCGCGGTGGCGGTGGCGCTGCGCGGCTGCCCATCGAGCATGCCGAGCTCGCCGATCAGTTCGCCCGGGCCCAGCGTGGCGTGCACGATCGTGCGGCGGCCTTGTTCGCTGTGGAGTTCGACCGCGCCGCGTTCGATCAGCCACGCGCAATCGGACGGATCGCCCTGGCGATACAGCACTTCGCCGGAAAACAGTTCGCGGATCACGTTGCCCATGTCATCCCCCCGAAAGACATGCGGATTGAATGCTAGGGAACGCAGGTTGCGCCGCGGACCGGCCGGCTGCAACGCAAAAGGGCGGCCCGGAGGCCGCCCCTTGGTGCAACGATTGGAGCGCGTTGCTTACTTGACGCGAGCGGTCGAACCGGCGCGCACGGCGACGCCCTTCGGCGTCTCGGCGGTGCCGTCGGCGTGCGTGACGCTGACCACGTACTCGCCCAGCGGCACGGAACGCAGCTGGTACTTGCCGTCCTTCTCGATCTTCAGCTCGCGGTGGAAACCGGTGCCGGTGCCCGTGACCAGGACGGTGTCGCCGGTGACGGCGGTGCCGGCGATGTTGCCCGACGCCTGCTGCGCGTTGGCGCCGAAGGCCACCAGGGCGGTGGCGGCGAAGGCGAAGGCGATGCGCTTGATGCTGTTCGACATGGTGTGCGTGGTCTCGTGGGGTGTGTGCGGCGCGCAGTCTAGGAGCGGGTATTCGCCGCTGCCCGTGCCGAAGGTCACCAGATCCAACGTCAGGTCACGTGTTGTTCGGGATGCTGCGTCCCGCGCGTGGCAGGCGCGCGACGGTGGTGCCCTGTGGCAGGGCGTCGGGCCCGAAGCGCCGTTCTGCGAACACGATCACATCTTCGTCCACCAGCACCACCGTGCTGCACCGCGTGCCGTAACGCGCGCCGCGCACGAAGGGCGGCGACAGCACGCGTTCGAGGTCCAGGCCCACGCCGGTGTCGGGCAGGCGCGCGTCGGGCGCGGGCGTGGTGTCGGCGAGCGCGTCGAACAACGACGCCAGCTGCGCTTCGTCCACCGGCGCATCGGTGGCTTGCGCCAGCCATTGTTCCAGCGCATGCGTGGCGCGCCCGCTCTTCGGCCACGGCGCATCGAACGCGCCGTTCGACATCGCATGTACGCCTTCGGTCACGGCGTGACTGGCGTGGGCCGGATGGTTGGTGGCGAACGCGAGCGCGTCGCCGTCCCAGCACAACAGGTTGTAGCGACCGAAGCGCGGGGCGTCCGGTGCGAGCGATGCCATGTATGCGTCGGCGGTCATGTTGCCGGTCGCGAATCCGCGCACCAGCGTGCCGCGCGACAACGGCGCCACTTCGGGATCGCCGCCCACGCGCACGTTGGTCACTGCGGCGAGGCGCCCGCGCGTGGACGCGAGCAACCAGCTTCCCCCGTGTTCGAGATCGCGTCCGCCGAACACGTCGGCGTGCTCCGGATCCGGCCCCGCCGGCGCCGTGGGCCGCCCGTGGAATTCGTCGCGGTTGGCGATGAGCGCCAGCCGATACCGCGGATGCGCACGCCAGGCGACGGCGATCAGGCACATGTCAGGCGCCCGCTTCCTGCGGCGCGGGTTGCGGTACCTGCGCGGCTTCGCGCAGTTCTTCCATGCGCTCCTGCTGCTGCAGCTTCCACATCGCCGCGTACACGCCCTGCCGCGCGATGAGGTCCAGGTGCGTGCCGCGCTCGACGATGCGCCCGGCATCCATCACCAGGATTTCGTCCGCGCCCATCACGGTGGACAGGCGATGCGCGATGGTCAGCGTGGTGCGGCCCAATGCGATGCGGTCCAGTTCGCCCTGGATCGCCTGCTCCGAGCGCGTATCCAGCGCCGACGTCGCCTCGTCGAAGATCAGGATCGCCGGGTTCTTGAGCAGCGCGCGCGCGATGGCGACGCGTTGCTTCTCGCCGCCGGAAAGCTTCAGCCCGCGCTCGCCCACTTCCGTGTCGTAACCATCCGGCAGGGCCGCGATCTGTTCGTGGATGTGCGCGGCGCGCGCGGCGTGCTCGACTTCTTCGCGCGTGGCGCCGGGGCGGCCGTACTCGATGTTGTAGTAGATGGTGTCGTTGAACAGCACCGTGTCCTGCGGGACGATCGCGATCGTGGCGCGCACCGAGTGCTGCGTGTAGTCGCGGATGTCGTGCTCGGTGCCGCTGGCGTCGGTGATCGTGATGCGGCCGCCGTCGATGTCGTAGAAGCGGTACAGCAAGCGCGCCAGCGTGGACTTGCCCGACCCCGAATGCCCGACCACCGCCACGGTGGCGCCCGGCGCGATCGTGAAGTCGACATCGCGCAGGATCTGCCGGCGCGGGTCGTAGGCGAACCGCACGGCTTCGAAGCGCACCTGCGGCTGCGTGGCATGCAGCGGCACCGCGCCGGGGCGGTCCTGCACGTCCTGGCGCTCGTCCAGCAGGCCGAACAGGCGTTCCAGGTTGGTCATCGCCTGCTTCACCTCGCGATACATCATGCCGAGCATGTTCAGCGGCGCGGACAGCTGCAGCAGGTAGGCGTTGACCAGCACCAGGTCGCCGACCGTCATCTCGCCCGACACCACGCCCGCCGCCGCGCGCCACATCATCGCGGACACGCCCAGCGCCACGATCGCGGTCTGCCCGAGGTTGAGCACCGCCAGGGTCTTGCGGCTCATCACCTGCGCGTTCTCGAGGCGCTGCAGGTTTTCGTCGTAGCGGCGCGCTTCGTGCTCTTCGTTGCCGAAGTACTTGACGGTCTCGTAGTTGAGCAACGAATCCACCGCGCGCTCGTTGGCCTTGGTGTCGGCCTCCACCGCGGCGCGGTAGTAGCGCGTGCGCCACTCGGTGATCGACACGGTGAAGGCGACGTACGCCACCAGCGTGGCGAAGGTGATCCCGACGAAGCCCCAGTCGTAGTAGTACGCGAGCACGCCGGTGACGAGCAGGATTTCGAACGCGGTGGGGACGATCGTGTAGAGCGTCCAGTCCAGCAGGTCGGAGATCGCGGTGCCGCCGCGCTCGACGTCGCGCGCCACGCCGCCCGTGCGCCGCGCCAGGTGGAAGCGCAGCGACAACGCGTGGAGATGCCGGAAGACCTGCAACGTCACGCGGCGCGACACCCGCGCCATCACGCGCGCGAACACGACCTGCCGCAGTTCGGTGAACATCGTGACCGCCACGCGCGACGCACCGTAGGCCAGCAGCAAGCCCACCGGCAGCACGATCAGCGACGGGGCGACGTTGAGCCCGTCGACCAGCCGCTTGAGCACCATCGGCACCGCCAGGTTGGCGAGCTTGCCGAGAATCACCAGCAGCAGCGCCAGGGAGATGCGGCCGGCGAAGGGCTTCAGGTACGGGACCAGCGTCGAGAGCACCTGCCAGTCGGCGCGGGTGTTGCTGGCGCGCGCGACGGGTTCGGCGCCCGCGGAGGCGTCCGGGGCGGCGACGAGGTCGTCGGACGGCGGGGCCGGGCTCGCGGGAGCCACGGGGTCGTTGGGGGTCTGCATGGGGGTCCAGATGGTGCCGCGGTGGACAGGATGCAACGCCGGGCCCACCCTGCGCGAATGACCGTGTACGTGGACGACGCCGTCACCCTGTGGCGCGACCGCCGCTGGGCGCACCTGATGGCGGACACGCTGGATGAGTTGCACGCGATGGCCGCAGCGCTGGGCATGCCCCGCCGCGCTTTCCAGGACAAGACCAGCGGCGCCCACTACGACGTGGATTCGGACCTGCGTGATCGGGCCATCGCGCTGGGCGCCGTACCGATCTCGCGCCACGCCGACCGCGCCCTAGTCCGCCGCGTCATCGCACGCGCGAAAGCACAGGGCCGCGGCGAAGCCCCTTAGACTGTGCGCCACCCTTCACCCGTCGACCGAAACGCACCATGTCCGACACGCCCCCCGATCATCTCTCCAACGATCCCCGCAGCAAGTTCTACGACGAGGCTGCGCTCGAGCGCGGCATCGGCATCAAGTTCAACGGCGTGGAACGCACCAACGTCGAGGAGTACTGCATCAGCGAAGGCTGGGTGCGCCTGCCGGTGGGCAAGTCGCTCGATCGCCGCGGCCAGCCGATGACGATGAAGATGCAGGGCAAGGTGGAAGCCTGGTATCGCAGCGGCGACGACGCGGACGCTGAACAGGTTTAACCCGCGCGGGTAAGAATTTTTCTTGGAGCGCGGACCGTGATCGCGTCCGCGACGCCAGCGTGCGCCGAATCCGTAGACTGCCGCACCCACGTGCAGGAAGCGGTTTCGATGTTGAGCGACGAACAAGCCAAGGACTACATGCACAAGCTGCTGGCGGCGATGGCCAAGGCCGGCGGCTCCGACTTGTTCATCGCGCACGACTACCCGCCGAGCATGAAGGCGCACGGGTCGATGACGCCGCTCACGCAGCAGAAGCTCACCAGCGAAGTCACCGCGTCCCTCGCCCGCTGCCTGATGAACGAGAAGCAGCGCGCCGAGTTCGCCGAGCAGATGGAGTGCAACTTCGCCATCGTGGTGCCCGGCGTGTCGCGCTTCCGCGTCAACGTGTTCGTGCAGCAGGGCAACGTGGGCATGGTGCTGCGCACGATCGCCGCGGAAATCCCGAATTTCGAAAAGCTGCGCCTCCCCGAGGTCCTGAAGGACGTCGTGATGGAGAAGCGCGGCCTGGTGCTGCTGGTCGGCGGCACGGGCTCGGGCAAGTCCACGTCGCTGGCGGCGATGATCGACCACCGCAACCGCACCTCGGCCGGCCACATCATCACGGTCGAGGATCCGGTCGAATACGCGCACGTCTCGCAGAAGTCGCTGGTCACGCACCGCGAAGTCGGCGTCGACACGCATTCGTGGCACCACGCGCTGAAGAACACCCTGCGCCAGGCGCCGGACGTGATCCTGGTCGGCGAGATCCGCGACGCGGAAACGATGGAGCACGCGATCTCCTTCGCCGAGACCGGCCACCTGTGCCTGAGCACCCTGCACGCCAACAGCGCGTCGCAGACGATGGAACGCATCATCAACTTCTTCCCGGAAGAACGCCGCACGCAGCTGCTGATGGACCTGTCGGCCAACCTGCGCGCGATCGTCTCGCAGCGCCTGGTGCGCACCGAGGACGGCAAGGGCCGCGTCGCCGCGATCGAAATCCTGCTCAACACGCCCACCATCGCCGAGAAGATCTTCAAGGGCGAGTTCAACGAGCTCAAGGGCGTGATGACCAAGTCGCGCGAACTGGGCATGCGCACGTTCGACTGGGCGTTGTTCGAGCTCTACAACGACGGGCTGATCTCGTACGAAGAAGCCATCCGCAACGCGGACTCGGCGAACGAGCTGCGCCTGAACATCAAGTTGAAGAGCAAGCGCGGCGAGCCGTCGAACGCCGCCGGGACGTCGCTGGAGCTCCACCACCAGCCCACGCCGGCGGAACTGGAAGCGATGCGCCAGGAAGAACTGCGCAAGCAGCAGTTCAAGCGCGACGAGATCGAACTGCAGCGCCTGATGGCGGCCAAGCAGGCCGCGGCGGGCTGATCAGCCGACAGGGGCGGGCGGCTGCGGGTCCACGGCCGGCGGTTGCTGCGGCGACGGCGTTTCCGGCTGCGGCACTTCCTGCGGCGCGGGTTGCGGCGGGGAGGCCGGCGTCGGATCCGGCGTCTGGTTGGGATTCGGATTGGGATTGGTCGTCTGCATGGGCCGACCGTAACGGGGCCATCGGCAGGGGCGCGTGATGCCCGGCTGGCTTACGATCCGCCGACGTCCACGGCCGGAGCGCCCATGCAATTCCTGTTGCTCGTCTACACGGATGCCGAACTGCTCGAGGCGCTGCCCGAGGGCCGGTACGACACGATGATGAAGGGCTGCTTCGAGCACGCCGACGACCTGAAGCGCGACGGGAAGCTGTTGGAGTCGCAACAGCTCGAAGACGCGAAGACCGCGCGCTCGGTGCGCATCCGCGACGGGAAGACGCGGGTGATCGATGGGCCGTTCGCGGAGACGAAGGAACTGCTCGGCGGGTTCAACCTGATCGAAGCCGACAGCATGGAGGAGGCGGTGCGCATCGCCGAATCGCTGCCGTGGGCCACGATGGGGTGCATCGAGGTGCGGCCGGTGCGCGACATCAACGCCGTGCGCACGCGCGTCGGAGCGCCTGCGTGACCGTTCGCGACGAGGCCCACGCGCTCCGCGACCTCGCCCGCCTGCGCCGCGCACGCGACCGCATGGACCGCGAGTACGCGCAGCCGCTGGACGTCGAAGCCCTGGCGCGCGACGCGCACATGTCGGCCGGGCATTTCAGCCGCCAGTTCCGCCTGGCCTACGGCGAATCGCCCTACAGCTACTTGATGACGCGCCGCATCGAGCGCGCGATGGCGCTCCTGCGCCGCGGCGACACCAGCGTCACCGATGCGTGCTTCGCCGTCGGCTGTGCGTCGCTGGGCACGTTCAGCACGCGCTTCACCGAACTGGTCGGCGTGACCCCCGGTGCCTATCGCCGCGAAGCACGGCAATCGACCGCGGGCATCCCGTCGTGCGTGGCGAAGCAGGTCACGCGACCGGTCAGGAATCGAGAAGCGCCGTCGGCGGCGCGCGGCTAGCCTGTTCGCACACCCCCCAACGAGCACGCGCCATGGACATCGCCATCCACGCCAGTTTCCTCCCGCACAACGACGCCGATGCGTCCCTTGCCTTCTATCGCGACTTGCTGGGCTTCGAGGTTCGCAACGATGTGGGCTACAAGGGGATGCGCTGGATCACGGTCGGGCCTGCCGGCCAGCCGGGCACGTCGATCGTGCTGTATCCGCCGGGCGCGAGCCCGGGCGTCACGGACGATGAGCGCCGCACCATCGCGGAGATGATGGCGAAGGGGACGTTCGCGACGATCCTGTTGGCGACGCACGATCTCGATGGGGTGTTTGCGCGGTTGCAGGCCAGCGATGCGGAGATCGTGCAGGAGCCTACGGACCAGCCTTACGGGGTGCGGGACTGTGCGGTGCGGGATCCGGCCAGCAACATGGTGCGGATACAGGCGATTGGTTGATTCCTGCAGAAGCCCGCCTGGGGTGAAGTCCGCGTCGCCCGAACCCGCGGCGGGGTAAGAATTTCTCGCCGACGTGGCGGCGAAAATTCTCACCCCACCACGGGCTGGGGCATCACCTTTCGAGCCTTTTCGATCAAGGGGCCGACCTTTACTCAGGTTCGCTGGCGTGCGTGGTGACGCACGCGCAACCCAATCACTGCTTTCGCGACAAGCAAGAGCGCTTGCGGCCTGTGGGCCGTATCAGGACTTGAGCTTGTAGCCGGTCTTGAAGATCCACCACACGCCGAACAGGCAGGCGAGCAGGAAGCCGACGATCGCGGTGGCGCTCAGGGTGACGTCGACGTCGGAGATGCCGTAGAAGCTCCAGCGCATGCCGCTCACCAGGTACACGACGGGGTTGAACAGGGTGAAGGTGCGCCAGGGTTCGGGGAGCATGTCGATGGAATAGAACGCGCCGCCCAGGAACGTCAGGGGCGTGATGATGAGCAGCGGGATCACCTGCAGGCGCTGGAAGCTGTCCGCCCAGATGCCGATGATGAAACCGAACAGGCTGAAGGTGACGGCCGTCAGCACCAGGAACGCGAGCATCCAGAACGGATGCGCGATGTGGTACGGCACGAAGGCGCGTGCGGTCACGAGGATCAGTACGCCCAGCATCAGCGACTTCGTCGCCGCCGCGCCCACGTAGCCGATGACTGCTTCGAAGTACGACACCGGCGCCGACAGCAATTCGAAGATCGTCCCGGACCACTTCGGCAAATAGATGCCGAACGAGGCGTTCGAAATGCTCTCGTTGAGCAGCGACAGCATGATCAGGCCGGGAATGATGAAAGCGCCGTAGCTCACGCCGCCCAGGTCGCCCATGCGCGAGCCGATCGCCGCGCCGAACACGATGAAGTACAGCGACGTCGACAACACCGGCGACAGGATGCTTTCGAGCATCGTGCGGAAGGTGCGCGCCATTTCGAAGCGGTAGATCGCGCGGATCGCGTGCACGTTCATGCCGGCGCCCTCACCAGGCGGACGAAGATGTCCTCGAGCGAGGTCTCGCTGGAATGCAGGTCCTTGAAGTCGATGCCCTGGTCGTGCAGCCGGCGCAGCAGCGGTGCGATGCCGGTATCGTCGGCCTGCGTGTCGAAGGAATACACCAGCGACAACCCATCCTCCGACAACGCGAGCGGCAGGTCGGCCAGCGACTCCGGCAGCTTCTCGATCGGCGACATCAGCTGGATCGCGAGCTGCTTGCTCCCGAGCTTGCGCATCAGCGTCTGCTTGTCCTCCACCAGGATCAGCTCGCCCTTGCGGATCACGCCGATGCGGTCGGCCATCTCCTCCGCTTCCTCGATGTAGTGCGTGGTGAGGATGATCGTGGTGCCGCGCTCGCGCAGGGCGCGCACCATGCGCCACATGTCGTGGCGCAGTTCGACGTCGACACCGGCGGTGGGTTCGTCGAGGAACAGGATGCTCGGTTCGTGCGCCAGCGCCTTGGCGATCAGCACGCGACGCTTCATGCCGCCGGACAGCGTCATGATCTTCGCGTCCTTCTTGTCCCACAGCGAGAGATCGCGCAGCACCTGTTCCAGGTGCGCCGGATCCGGCGCCTTGCCGAACAGGCCGCGGCTGAACTTCAGCGTCGACCACACCGTCTCGAACGTATCGGTCGAGAGTTCCTGCGGCACCAATCCGATCTTGCTGCGCGTGGCGCGGTACTCGCGCACGATGTCGTGGCCGTCGGCCAGCACGGTGCCTGAGCTCGCGTTGACGATGCCGCACACGATGCTGATGAGCGTCGTCTTGCCCGCGCCGTTGGGCCCGAGCAGCGCGAAGATCTCGCCGCGGCGGATGTCCAGGTTGACGTGCTTGAGCGCCTCGAAGCCCGAGGCGTAGGTCTTGCCGACATCGCGGATGGAGACGGCGATGTCGTTGGCGGCGTCGTGCGCGGGGTTTGGCATGCGGGGGATCCTACCCCCTCGGCGTGGACGCGGATAAGACGGCCAGGCGCGGAGGCTGCATCCCGCGTGGGGGCCAATCGCCCCGGTCAGGCGTCCTTCGGATCGGCCTCGAGCGCGATCACGCGATTGCGGCCGCGCGCCTTCGCCATGTACAGCGCGCGATCGGCGGCGGCGATGAGGTGATCGGGCGACATGGCCTTCGACGGGCGCACCGCGCTCACGCCGACGCTCACGGTGACATGCGGGGCCACCTGCGACTGCGCGTGCGGCATCGCGGCCGCTTCCACGTCGCGGCGCAGGCGTTCGCCGAGTTCCTGCGCGGCCGCCAGGTCGCGGCCCGGCAGCAGCAACACGAGTTCCTCGCCGCCGAAGCGCGCGACGAGATCGTCGGTGCCGTCGGCCAGGCGCATGCAGATGCGTGCGAGTTCGCGCAGGCATTCGTCGCCGTAGAGATGGCCGTGCGCATCGTTGAGCGGCTTGAACGCGTCGGCGTCGGCGAGTACCAGCGCCAGTTCGCGGCCCTCGCCCGCCAGCCATTCCCATTCGGCGGACAGGCGCTGGTCGAAGCAGCGGCGGTTGGCGATGCCGGTGAGGCCATCGCTCATCGAGAGTTGCTCGAGCTTGCGGTTGGCCGATTCCAGTTCGCCGACCACCCGCGCAAGGTGGATCGCGCCCGCGACTTGCCCGGCGATCGCATCGAACACCGACCGCGTTTCTTCGCTGAAGAAATCCGCGCGCGTGCTCTCGATGTTGAGCACGCCGTGCAGGCGCGTGCGGTGGCGGATCGGCACGAGGTATTCGGAGCGCACCGCGCTGTTGCCGGAGATGTAATCCGGATCGGTGTCGACGTCGTTGATCAGTTGCGCCTCGCCGGTGCGCGCGCAGCGGCCGGCGGCGCCGACGCTGACGGGCCAGCCGTGCGCGAGTTCCTGCGGGAACAACTCCACGTCCCCGGCCCAGACTTCCTGCATGAAGTGCGTGCCTTCGTCGTCGAGCAGGATGATGCTGGCGATGGCCACCGGCAGGTTGCGCACCAGGCATTCCACGATGCGGCGCAGCACGGCCTCGAGGTCTTCGCCTTCGAGGGCTTCGCGCGAAACTTCGGCCAGCAGCCCGGTGAGGCGGGCCTGCCACGCGCTCGCCCCGGCGCCCGCTGCTGCAGGCGTCGTGACCGGGTCGTGGTCGTGCTGGTTGCCGTCCCCCTCAGGACTCATGGCCGCCTCCGGGCGTGTCCGGGGCGGAGCATAACGCGGGGCCGCCGCGCCTCGTCACGCGGCGGCCCCGGGACTATTTCTCAGTCCTTTTCCTTGCCGATGACCTCGCCGGTCTTCGGGTCGATCTTGATCTCCACATCCTTGCCCTGCGGATCGTCCGCCTCGGCGTTCCAGATGCCGTCTTCGAAGTCGACGTCGTGCACCTTCAGGTAGCCGGCCGCGGCCAGCTTGGCGCGCACGTCCTTCTCGCTGAGGTTGGCGACCTGTTCGTCCGGATAGACCTCGCCGGTCTTCGCATCGATGCGCACGTCGACGCGGTTGCCGTCCGCGCTGCGCGCATCGGCCTTCCACACGCCGTCCTTGAACTTGACGTCGTTGACCTTGGTGTAGCCATCGGCGGCGAGCTTCGCGCGCACCTGGGCTTCGGTCAGCGCGACCGGCGCGGCGACGCTGGCGGAGGCCGTCGTGCTGGTCGAGGCGGCGGGCTGCGCCTGCTGCGCGAAGCCGGTGCCGCTGGCGGCGAGGGCGAGCGTGAGGATCGCGAGGGATTTGTAGCGCATCGTGTACTCCTTGGATGGACCGGCGCGCAGTGTTGGTGCCGGCGCGCGAATCGCGGATGAAACGCGGGGCCGTGCACGGATCGCGATCACCGCGCGTTCGGCGAAGTCGATGCGGGGTGAAGCTTTGATTGCGTGCATGCGATGATCGCCGCATGTGGTCCTTCATCGTTCCAGCGCACGACGAGGCGCCGTTGCTCGGCGCCACGCTGGACGCCCTCCATGCCGCCGCGCGCGACGCAGGCTTCGATTACGAATGCGTCGTGGTCGACGACGCATCGACGGACGCCACCGCGGAGGTCGCACGCGCGCACGGCGCACGCGTGGTGTCCGTCGCGTTCCGCCACATCGCCGCCACGCGCAACGCCGGCGCGGCGGCCAGCACGGGCGAACGCCTGTGCTTCGTCGATGCCGACACGCTGGTCAACGCGGCGCTGCTGCGCGCCGCCAACGCTGCGCTGGACGCGGGCGCCGCCGGCGGCGGCTGCGCGGTGCGCCTGTCCGGCAACGTCGCCTGGCCGGTCCGCGCGTTCACCGCGCTGCTGATGCAGGCCTTCCGCTGGACGCACGTGACACCGGGCTGCTTCGTGTTCTGCACGCGCGCGGCGTTCCATGCCACCGGCGGGTTCGACGAAAGCTACTACGCTGCCGAAGACGTCGTCTTCAGCCGCGCGCTCGCACGCATCGGGCGCATCGCGATCCTGCGCGAAGCGGTGCACACGTCCGACCGCAAGTTGCGCACCTTCGGCGTGCTGGATCACTTCCGCCTGATGTTGCGCTTCGCGCTGGGCGGGCGCCGCGTGCTGCGCTCGCGCGATGCGCTCGCGCTCTGGTACGCACGACGCCGGCACTGATTCAGCGCGCGTTTCGCGTGCGATGGCGTTCAGCCTCGCGAGCCGTTTTTCACGCGATGGCGAAGCGGCTTTGGAGAGCATCGCGGCCGGTTTCGACTTGGCGCAAGAGCGCGCAGGAGCTGTCCGTACATGGTGCGAAGTACCTTGCTCTTCGTAGGCGGCATCCTGGTGGGCGCGGCGGGCGTGGGCGGCGTGGTGCTGCATCGCGCATCGGCCGAGCCCGTGGCCGAATGCAACGACGTCGCGCACCGCGCGCCGGATGCCTCGCTGTTGCCGCCCGATCCGCTGCCGCCGCTCGACCCCGCAGACGCGTCGCGCGATCCCTCGCCGGCCGCGCCGACGACCGGTGTCCAGCCGCGTTGAACCGGGACGCGCGCGGACGCACACTGACTGTGTGACTCCGCAGGACACCCCCATGAAACGCCTCGTTGCCGTCGCCTTCCTTGCCGCCGCCCTCGCAGGCTGCGCGTCCACCGGGCCGGCGCTGGTCACCGATCCCGCCCTCCCCCGCGCGTTGCCCACGGGCTCGGCGGTGGCGGTGCGCTGGAACGACCCGGCGGAATTCACCGAGATCCGCCACAGCCAGAACCGCTACCTGGCCGCGCAGGGTGATTGGGTCGAGAAGCTCGCGCGCTACGTGCAGGAAAGCACGCAACGCGCGCTGCCCGCCGGCGAGCGCGTCGACATCGACATCCTCGACATCACGCGCGCGGGCCAGTACGAGTGGATGTTCAGCAACGCGCAGGACATCCGCGTGATGCGCGACCTGTACCCGCCGCGCATGGACGTCCAGTTCAAGCACTACGACGCCAATGGCACCGTCATCGCGGAAGGCGAACGGCGCATCTCGGACCTGGCGTACCTCAACGGGCCGCAACCGCTGTCCAGCAGCGATCCGCTGCGCTACGAGAAGCGGATGATCGATCGCTGGGTCTATCGCGAGTTCGGCACGCGCACGCGCTGAAGCGACGGGTCAGGCGACCTGCGTGTCGCCCGGGAACAACTGCGCCATCGCCTTGATCAGCATGTCGGCGCTCAATGGCTTGACGAGATGGTCGACGAAGCCGGCCTGCCGCGTCTGTTCGCGATCGCTGGGCTGGCCGTAGCCGGTCAGCGCGACGAGCGCCGGCGGTTCCGGGAATTCCTCGCGGATGCGTTGCGCGAGCGTCGCGCCGTCCATGTCCGGCAAGCCGATGTCGAGGAACGCCACGTCCGGCATGAGCACGCGCAAGGCCGCCAGCGCACCACGTGCGTCATAGGCCGTCTGCGCATGGAAGCCCAGGCCCTGCAGTAAGGCCGCGAGCGTATCGGCCGCATCCTGGTTGTCGTCGACCACCAGCACGTGCCGCGCGCGCGGCAATGACGGGTGCGCCGCATCGCGGGTGACACCGCTGGGCGCCGCGGTCGCCGGCAGGCGCACGACGAATTCCGCGCCCTTGCCCAACCCCGCGCTGTACGCGCTGACTTCGCCGCCATGCAGCGTCACCAGCTGCTGCACCAGGCTCAGGCCGAGGCCCAGGCCGCCTTGCGTGCGCGCCGTGTCCTGGTCGCCCTGCACGAACAGGTTGAAGATGTCGGCGAGCCGGTGCTCGGCGATGCCGGGCCCGTTGTCGCGCACCGCCACCTCGATCTTGTCGTCCACGCGGCGCAGGTGGACGTCGATGCGGCCGCCGCGCCCGGTGAACTTCACCGCGTTGTTGAGCAGGTTGCTCACGATCTGCAGCAGGCGCGCGCGATCGCCGCGGACCCAGGCGGGCGACACCTCCCGTCCAAATCGGATGGTGTGTTCGCGGCTGCGCGCGAAGGGATCCATCGCTTCGATCGCTTCGTCGATCACGCCGCCCAGTTCGACCGCGGCCGATTCCAGGTGGATCTTGCCCGCGGTGATGCGGCCGACATCGAGCAGGTCGTCCACCAGGCGCGTCATCTGCACGACCTGGCGCGCGATGACGTCGCGGCACATGCGCAGGCGCTCGGACGCCAGCGGCTCCAGCTGCATGATCGAGACGGCGTTGGAAATCGGCGCAAGCGGATTGCGCAGTTCGTGGCCCAGCATCGCCAGGAACGTGGTGATGCGGCGGCCTTCGTCTTCCAGCGCCAGCACGCGGCGCTTCTCGCTCATGTCGCGCGTGACCTTGGCGAAGCCGATGTGGCGGCCCGAGTCGTCGCGCAACGCGGTGATCACCACGTTGGCCCAGAAGCGCGAGCCGTCCTTGCGCAGGCGCCAGCTTTCGTCTTCCACGCGGCCCTGTTCGAGGGCGATCTGGAGTTCGCGCTCCGGCCAGCCGCTCGCGATCACTTCCGGCGGATAGAACACGGAGAAATGGCGGCCGATGATTTCCTCGGCCGAGTATCCCTTCGCCTGTTGCGCGCCCGCGTTCCAGCTGGCGATGTTGCCGTCGGGATCGAGCATGAAGATCGCATAGTCGCGCACGCCTTCCACCAGCAGGCGGAAGCGTTCCTCGCTGCGGCGCAGGAGTTCGTCCTGCTTGCGCTTGGCGGTGAGGTCGCGGGTGATCTTGGAGAAGCCGACGAGGTGCCCGTCGTCGCCGAGGATGCGGGAGATGACGACGTTCGCCCAGAACTGCGTGCCGTCCTTGCGCACGCGCCAGCCTTCGTCTTCGAAGCGGCCGGTCTCGCGCGCAACGCGCAGCTCATGGTCCGGCCAATGCGCTTCGATCTGCTCGGGCAGGTAGAACGCGGAGAAATGGCGGCCGATGATCTCGCCCGCCGAGTAGCCCTTGATGTTTTCGGCGCCCGCATTCCAGGTGCGCACGATGCCGTCGGGATCGAGCAGGAAGATCCCGTAGTCGGGCACGTCTTCCACCAGCCGGCGGAAGAGCGCGTTGTCGTGCTGCCAGTCCGGCAATCCCGCCGGCGGCTTGCTGGTGTTGCGCCACATGTTCGACTCATCCCCCCGCGCCGGGCGTGGCCCGATGCGCATCGCTCCCGGGAGCCAGACCCCTGGACTCCGCGCGGGATTGGACCATCGCACACGTTAATCCGTCTTCACAACGCAGGCGGCGCCGACATCCCGTCCTGGAATGCGGCGCCGTCGTCGATCACGCTTCAGCAATCGTTACTTGTTGCCGTCCGCCGGGGTCGCGGCTGCGGCCGGCGGCTTGGACGCGTCGGCCGGCTTGCTGGCCTTGTCCATGTGGTCCATGTGGTCCATGCCGGCGTGGTCGCCCATCATCATCTTCATGCCGGCTTCCATTTCGGCGTGCGTGACGTTGCCGTCCTTGTCGGCATCCATCTCGCCGAACATCTTCGCGGCGCCCGCGTCGTGTTCCGCGGCGGAGAGCTTGCCGTCACCGTCGGTGTCCATCGAGGCGATCTTGTCGGCCGACGACATCATGTGGCCGTGGTCGGCCATCTTCGCGTCCTTGCCCTTGTCGGCGCCCATCTTGTCGCCCTTGCCCTTCCACATGTCGGCCGAATAGGCGTCCATCTCGGCGGCGGTGACGAAGCCGTCCTTGTCCTTGTCCATGCCGGCGAACATCTTGGTGGCGCCCGCTGCATGTTCCGACGCACTGATCTTGCCGTCGTTGTTGGTGTCCATCATCTTGAACTTCGCATCGTCCTTGGCCAGCGCGTTGCCGGAAAGCGCGGCGCCGCCGAGCATGGAGATCAGGATCAACGTAAGGGTCTTGCGGGTCATCGTTTTGACTCCAGCCTTGAAAGAGCGGCGAGGGTGCGCCGCATTCGGTAAGGGGGGCGTCAATTCCGGGGGCCAAGCTCTGCAGCCGTGGTCGGGACATTCACGTTCACCGGTTTGAATGCGCAAACGCCACGATCACGGCTGCTTGGTACGTTCAGGGATCTTCCAACGCGGAGCCCCGCCATGCGCCTGCTGGTCCTGCTGCTGTCGCTCGCGATGCCGATCGTCGCGTTCTTCTCGCAACGCGGGGCGTTCGGGCCCGACAACGGGGCGATCTCGGGGCAATACCCCACGCTGGTCGTCGCCGCAGGTTTCGCCTTCGCGATCTGGGGCGTGATCTTCCTCCTCGATGTGCTCTACGGGATCTGGCAGGCCACCGGCGAACGCCGCGGCGATGCCACGCTCGATCGCATCGCACCGTTGACCGCGGCGGGCTTCGCGTTGACCGCGGTCTGGATGCCGCTGTTCTCGATGGGCCACTTCGGCGTGTGCCTGGTCGTGATCATCGCGGCGCTCGTCTGCCTGCTGCGCGCGGCGATCGTGCTGACCGACGACGCCACCCGCCTGCCGCGCCAGTGGTTGTGGGCGTGGACGCCGGTGTCGTTGCACGCGGGCTGGCTGTCGGTCGCGGCGTTCCTGGATCTCGCGCAGACCATCGTCGCGTACGGCTGGCTGCCGACGACGCACATGCTGCCGTGGAGCATCGCGCTCTTCGTCGGCCTGGCTGCGTTGCTGTTGTGGGCGAATGCGCGCATGCGCGGCAACGTGGACTACGCGGGCGCCGCGGCGTGGGGCCTGGTGGCCGTGTACGTGAAGCAATCGGGCTGGGACCTGCCGGGCGCGAGCACGGCGGCATGGATCGCGTTGCTGCTCGCGATCGTGCTGATCGCGCAGACGATCTGGTTGCGGATGAAGTGGCGCGGCGGCGTGGTGGCCGACGCCGCCACGTGACTCAGTGCGGCTCGCCGTAGTCCGCCAATGGCGGCGCGGCGGGCAGCGCCTTGTCGTCGACGCGGTGCGCGTCGACGTTGCGCGCGAGCGCCCCGCCCGGATCGTCCTTCAGCGTGCCGGTGAGCGTGGTGTCCGCCGTCATCGTGTACGCCCAGGTGCCGGTGCCGCGTCCCCACGTGAAATGCGCGCCCGCACTGCGATCGTCCGCACCGAGCTGCATGCGCAGCGCGCCCATCGGTTCGCGCTTGCCCGCGAGGATCTTGTCGGCGTAGAGGATCGCGACGTGCGGCGCGCTGCGCACGAAGCGATACACGATCGTTTCATCCTTGCACGCGGGATGGCGCACCTTGTCCACGCAGGTCGAATGCCCGGTCCAGGGACCGGACAGCAACGTGGCCTTCGCGCTGGATTGCGGCGGTGCGGCCGCAGCGGCGGTTGCGACGAACCACAACACAACGAGTGCGATGCGCATCGAAGCCCTCCTCAGGCGACGTTGTCGTCCACCCCGTACCGCAGCCAGCGTTCGGCGACGCCGGTGTCGGCGAATGCGCGCGCATCGATGCCCGCTTCGCGCGCGAAGATTTCGCAATACTCCAGGTGATCCATGCCGCTCGGCTTGACGTGCGCGATGCGGATGCCTTCCAGGCCCTGGCCCGTCATGCGTTCGACGAGGCTGCGCCACTCGTCGATCGCCAGTTCGTGGCCCTGCAGCCGGTCGCACACGAACAGCCACTTGGGTCTGTGCTTCGCGACTTCCGCCACGATGCTGGTCCAGTAGGCGATCGTGTTGGCCAGCGTGCGCTTGCCGGCGACCGTCGCCCGGAGGCCGTCGCCCTGGCGCCGCAGGTCCAATGCGTAGTCATCGTCCTTGTGCATGCCGCCGAGCATAGGCAGGCGCGGGCCTCGCGTCGAGCGCGTACTGACGCCCGGCACACCGCCCGCCCCGGACACTGCGGCGATGCCCCACCCCACCCGCGACCTCGTCGTCATGCGCCCGGAAGGCCTGTACTGCCCGGCCGGCCGCTTCCACATCGACCCTTGGCGGCCGGTGCCGCGCGCCGTCATCACGCACGGCCACGGCGACCACGCGCGCGGCGGCATGGGCGAGTACCACGCCACCGCCGCCGGCCTGCCGATCCTGCGCTGGCGCCTGGGCGACGAGCGCATCGATGCGCACGAATACGGCGAAACGTTCGTGCTCGACGATGCGCGCGTGTCCTTCCATTCGGCGGGCCACGTGCTCGGGTCGGCGCAGGTGCGCATCGAGGTCGACGGCGAAACCTGGGTGGCGTCGGGCGACTACAAGCGCCAGCCGGATCCGACGTGCGCGCCGTTCGAAGTGGTGCCGTGCGACACGTTCATCACCGAAGCGACGTTCGGGTTGCCGGTGTATCGCTGGCCGCACACGCCGGACGTCGCGCGCGAGATCGTCGAATGGCGCGAGGAATGCGCAGAACGCGGCGAGGCGGCGGTGTTGTTCTGCTACGCGCTGGGCAAGGCGCAGCGCGTGCTCGCGGAACTGATGGCGTTCACCGATCGGCCGGCGTGGCTGCATGGTGCGATCGCGGCGGGCGTGCAGGTGTATCGCGAATGCGGGATCCCGTTGCTCGAGACGCGGCTGGTGTCGGACGAACAACGAGGTGCGGACTTCGCAGGCGAACTGGTGCTCGCACCGCCGTCCGCCGCGGGCAGTGCATGGATGCGACGCTTCAAGCACGCACAGACCGGGTTCGCGTCGGGCTGGATGCGGTTGCGCGGCAACCGGCGGCGACGCAACCACGATCGCGGCTTCGTCGTCTCCGACCACGCCGACTGGCCCGACTTGCTGCGCACGATCCGGGATACCGGCGCCAGCCGCGTGATCGCCACGCATGGCAACACCGATGCGATCGTGCGCGCGCTGAACGAAGCCGGCATCGCCACCGGTGTGTTCGATACGCAGTTCGGTGGCGAAGACTGATGCGCCGCTTCGCGGCCCTGTACCGGCGCCTGGATCGCAGCACCGCGACCGGCGACAAGCGCGCGGCGCTGGTGGATTACTTCCGCGATGCGCCGCCGCAGGACGCCGCGTGGGCCTTGTGGTTGCTGGCCGGCGGCAAGATCGGCGGGGCGCGCGCGAAGATCGCGGGCACGAACGAACTGCGCGACTGGGTCGCCAGTGCGAGCGGCAATCCGGCGTGGCTGGTGGAAAAAAGTTACCACCATGTGGGCGATCTCGCCGAAACGCTGACGTTGTTGCTGGACGATCCCCCGCCGTCGTTGCAGGACGACACGCCGCTGCACGTGTGGATCGAACAACGCTTGCTCGGCGTCGCGGGCCAGGACGAAGCGACCCGGCGCGCACTGGTGACATCGGCGTGGTCGACGCTCGCGTTCGACGAACGGCTCGCCTTCAACAAGCTGCTGACGGGGGCGTTGCGCGTCGGTGTCTCGCAGCGCCTCGTGCAACAGGCGCTGGCCGAATTGAGCGGCGTGGATATCGCGCGCATCGCACAGCGCATGCTGGGTACCTGGGCGCCCTCGCCTGCCTTCCTGCGCGACCTGCTTACGCCCGGCGAACTGCCCGGCGATCGCGCGCAACCGTATCCGTTCTTCCTCGCCTCGCCGCTGGAGGCCGAGCCCGACACGCTCGGGCCGATCGAGGATTGGTTGCTCGAATGGAAGTGGGACGGCATCCGCGTGCAGCTGATCCGCCGCGGCAGCGACATCGCGTTGTGGTCGCGCGGCGAGGAGCGCCTGGATGGGCGTTTCCCGGAGATCGAACACGCGCTCGCCTCGCTCCCCGGCGATGCGGTCCTCGATGGCGAGCTGCTCGGCTGGCGCGAAGGCGATGCGCCGCTGCCGTTCACCGCGCTGCAGACACGCATCCAGCGGCGCAAGCCGGGGCCGAAGATCCTCGCCGATACGCCGGCGCGGGTGCTGGTGTACGACTTGCTCGAACGCGATGGCGAAGACCTGCGCGAACGGCCGCTCGCGGAGCGACGCGCGATGCTGGAAGCCTTGCTCGCCTCCCACGCCGATCCGCGCATGGTGTTGTCGCCGCGCGTCGCGACGCCGGACTGGGCCGAGGCCGCGCGCCTGCGCGACGACGCGCGCGAGCGCGGCGTTGAAGGCCTGATGCTGAAGCGCCTCGCTTCGCCCTACCAGGTGGGCCGCAAGCGCGGCGACTGGTGGAAGTGGAAGATCGCGCCGCTCACGATCGACGCCGTGCTGCTGTATGCGCAGTCGGGACATGGCCGGCGCAGCGCGCTCTACACCGATTACACGTTCGGGCTGTGGGACGGCGATGCGCTGGTGCCCGTCGCCAAGGCGTACTCGGGGCTCGACGACAAGGAAATCCTGCAACTGGATCGCTGGATCCGCGCGAACACGCTCGAGCGCTTCGGGCCCGTGCGGTCGGTGACGCCGCTGCACGTGTTCGAGCTGGGCTTCGAAGCGGTGAATCGTTCGACGCGCCACAAGTCCGGCATAGCGGTGCGTTTCCCGCGCATCCTGCGGTGGCGGCACGACAAGCCTGCAGCGGAAGCGGATCGCCTCGACACGTTGCGGACGCTCGCCCGGTGACGGCCGCGCGGCGACCGGACGTCACGCCGCGCCGCATGGCGCCGTTGAAGGCGTGGTTCGATGCGCAGGGATGGCGTGCGCTGCCGTTCCAGCGCGAGGTGTGGGCGCGGTGGCTCGCCGGGGAATCGGGGTTGCTGCACACGCCGACAGGGAGCGGGAAGACGCTTGCGGCCTTCGGCGGTCCGTTGCTGGATGTACTGGAGACCGCGCGCGCCGACGGACCGGTGAAGCGCAAGAAGAACGCGCCGCGTACGTTGCGCCTGCTGTGGATCACGCCGCTGCGCGCGCTGGCGACCGACACGGTGCGCGCGTTGCGCGAGCCGGTCGATGCGCTGGGCCTGGATTGGCGCATCGGCCTGCGCACCGGCGATGCGAGCGCGCGCGACAAGCGCCTGGCGCGCGCGGGGCAACTGGATGCCCTGGTGACGACACCGGAATCGTTGGCGTTGCTGCTGTCGTATCCGGAGACCGCGGCGCAGTTCGCCGGCCTGCGCACCGTGGTCGTCGACGAGTGGCACGAGTTGCTCGGCAACAAGCGGGGCGTGTTGTTGCAGCTGGCCTTGGCGCGCCTGCGTGCGCTTGCGCCGTCGCTGCGCACGTGGGGCTTGTCGGCGACGCTGGGCAACCTCGGGGAAGCGCGCGATGTGTTGCTGCCGCACGCGCCGGATGCCGCGCTGGTCTCCGGATTGCCGCCGCGCGCGTTGACGCTCGAAACCTTGCTGCCGGACGCGGGCGAACGCTTCCCGTGGGCCGGTCACCTGGGCCTCGTGCAACTCTCGCGCGTCATCGACCGCCTGCTGTCGCAACGCACGAGCCTGCTGTTCACCAACACGCGTTCGCAAGCCGAGCTGTGGCATCGCGCATTGTCCGCGGTGTGGCCCGAGGACCAGGGCACGCTGGCGCTGCATCACGGCTCGCTGGACCCGAAGTTGCGCAGCGCCGCCGAACAGGGGTTGCGCGAAGGCACGGTGCGTTGCGTGGTCGCGACGTCGAGCCTCGATCTCGGCGTGGATTTCCCGGCCGTCGACCAGGTGCTGCAACTCGGCAGCCCGAAAGGCATGGCGCGCCTGCTGCAACGCGCGGGGCGCGCGCGCCATCGCCCGGGCGAACCGGCGCACGTCGTGTGCGTGCCGACGCATGCGCTGGAACTGATGGAGTACGCCGCGGCGCGCGATGCGCTCGCCCACGGCCGCATCGAGCCGCGCACGCCGCCGCGCCTGTCGCTCGACGTCCTCGCGCAGCATTGCGTGACGCTGGCGTTGGGGGGCGGCTTCCATGCCGACGCGCTGTACGACGAAGTCCGCGGCACGCATGCGTTCGCCGAACTCGATCCGCGCACGTGGTCAGCCGTCATCGAGTTCATTGTGCAGGGCGGCAGCGCGCTCGCGCACTACCCCGACTATCGGCGCGTGGTGCGCGGCGACGACGGGCGTTACATCGTCGAGGACCGCAAGGTCGCGTTCCGCCATCGTTTGTCCATCGGCACGATCACCAGCGATGGGAGCGTGGCGGTGAAGTTCCTGCGCGGCGGCGCCCTGGGCTCGGTGGAGGAAAACTTCATCGGCAGGCTGCGGCCGGGCGATCGCTTCCAGTTCGCGGGGCGCACGCTCGAACTCGTGCGCCTGCACGAAATGACCGCGCAGGTGCGCATGGCGAAGCGTGCCGACGGCATGGTGCCGAAGTGGCAGGGCGGCCGCATGCCGTTGTCGGGGGAATTGGGGCGCGAGGTGGAGCGCGTGTTCGCGCGCGTGGCGGCCGGTGAAAGCGACGCCCCCGAAGTGCGCGCCCTCGCGCCGCTGCTGCGCCTGCAACACGCGTTGTCCGCCCTGCCCGGCCCGGATCACCTGCTGGCGGAATGGGTGCGGGCGCGCGACGGCAAGCACCTGTTCCTGTATCCGTTCGCGGGGCGCGCCGTGCATGAAGGCCTCGCCGCGCTGCTCGCATTGCGCTGGGGCCGGCGCGCGCCGAACTCGTTTTCGTTCACGGCCAACGACTACGGCCTGGTGTTGTCCGTGCAGGCCGACGCGGACGTCGACGCCGCGCTGATCCATGCATTGCTGCAACCCGACGCGCTCGTGGAAGACCTCACCGACAGCTTCAACCTCACGGAGCTCGCGCGCCGCCAGTTTCGCGAGATCGCGCGCGTGTCCGGCTTGCTGCCGCCATCGCTGCCGGGGCGTGCGCCGCGCTCGCTGCGGCAGTTGCAGGCATCGAGTGGCTTGCTCTACGACGTGCTCGCGCGGCACGACCCCGATCACCTGCTGCTTGCGCAGGCGCAACGCGAAGTGTTCGCGCAGCAACTGGACGTCGTGCACCTGGCACACGTGCTCGCCGATTGCGCGCGGCGGCCGGTGGCGCTGCATCGCCCGAAGTCGCTGACGCCGCTATCGTTCCCGCTGTGGGCCGAAAGCCAGCGCGCACACCTGAGCACGGAGGACTGGCGCGCCCGCGTCGCCCGCGTGGCGGAGCAACTGGAAAAACGCCATGGCTGAGTCGATGGCCCTCGATGTCGCAGGCGAAACCCTCCTGCTGCTCGCCGACCGCGCGGTGTATCGCCCCGCGCGCGAACGCCTCTATCTCGCCGACCTGCACCTGGGCAAGGCCGACATCTTCCGCCAGGCCGGCATCGCGATGCCAAGTGGCGGCACGCAGCACGACCTAGGACGCATCGCGGCGCTCGTCGACGCCACGCAGGCGCGCAGCGTGTGGGTGCTGGGCGACTTCCTCCATGGCGCGATCGATTCGCCGCAATGGCGCCGCGGGTGGGAGGCGTTCCGCGATGCCTGGCCCGCGCTGGAATTCGGCGTGCTTGCCGGCAACCACGACCGCGCGTTGGCGCGCGCGGGCCTCGATTTGCAATTGCTGGGCGACGCGGTCGAAGACGGCGCCTTGTCGTTGCGGCACGCACCAGATCCGCATGCGCCCGGGCACGTGCTGTGCGGGCATTTGCATCCGACATTGAAAGTGGAAGGCTTGCCGGGGCGATGGCCTGCGTTCTGGTTGCAGGCGCGGACGTTGGTGCTGCCCGCGTTCTCGGCATTCACGGGTGGGCGCACGCCGAGGGTTGCGACAGGGGAGTCGCTGGTGGCGTGCATCCACGACTCGTTGCTGCGGGTGACATGATTCGATCTGCGCGACAATTCGCTCTTGATCCTGTGGGCCGATCGCGCTAATTTCCGCGCCGGACTGGGGATTCTCGGTCGGCAACTGGCCCTGGCGCGCGCGTCGGGGCCTTTTGTTATCTACGGAAACACCTTCAAGCCCCAGCCCTTCGATTCACCGCGCCGATTGCGGTGGAATTTGCCTGCCAACGCGTCGAATGCGCGATTGGCTTGCGTGGGCCGCAAGGTACGCATTCCGACAGGCCTTGCCACCAGGTCGGCCATCTGCAGGCCAGTGGCGTTGGCTTGCTTCCCGGCGAAAACGAGCCTGAGCGGGAGGTGTGCTCCATTGAAGTTGCTCCCGGCGCAAATGCGATCGAACTCCGCTTGCAGTTCGGCGTCTTCCCGCTTGCCACGTCGTTCGACGACGACGTGTGTCACCGCCGACTGTCCTCGCGCCGCGAGATATCCATGCACGCGCTCCAGGCCAAAAGCCAATGCGACGTGATAAGGGTTGCGTGGAGCGGCATACCGTCGTTTGAGGCGCTGTTTGTCGATGACCGAACAGACGAGCCCGAATTCCGCATCTCGCATGATGCCGGTAAGTTCTTCCAGGAACGCTGCCTTCGCGTCGGCCCTTTTGAGCGCCTTGAAGTGGCCCAGGTCCCTGCGGATGTCGCGCTCGTGCAGGACTACCTGGTCATGGCCGAAATAGCGCAACTTGAAGCGCTGGATGGCCGGAACCACACGCTCCACGTACTGGGTCTTCTGGAAGATGCAGAACGACAGGACGAAGACCGGATATTGCGGATTAACGCGCTCCAGTCCGTGGTCACCGCTTTCGTCGGCAAAGACGATGTAGTCGGAGAATGGGGGCACGCGCAAGCCAAGCGGCGGACGGGCGTGCAGTCTGCTCGTCGACGCGTCGTATATGCCTTGACTTCGACCTCAAGCAGACGATTCCTGCAAAACTCGCGAAATGCAATGTGCCGGCGCTACTGCCTCGGCCCCAACGACGCAAACAGCTCGCGGATGTGCGCTTCCTGCGAGGCGTCGAATTCCACGCCCATGTCGTCCAGGCCCACGCGCGTGACGTGGCCGCGCAAGGTGATCGATTCGTGCTGGTCGCCGTTCTCGAAGTACAAGCGCAGCGCGGCGCCGTTCACCGGTGCCCAGTGCTGCGGCAGCGACACGCGCGCGCCGCCCAGCGAGAGGTCCAGCACCTGCGCGTCGTGGCGGTGGCCGTTGGGCCGCACCATTATCGCCCGCACCACTTGCTGGCGCGGGAACTGGCGGCGTTCTTCGTGTTCGTGCTCGTGGTCGTCGGCCATGGGGCGCACCCTAGCGCCGCGGGCGTGAAAACCGCCTTTGCGGGCTCAGGCGGCGGGCAACGCGTAGGTGACCTTGGTGCCGGCGATGGCGATGGCGCCGTGTGCCTGCAGCGCGGCGAGGATGCCGTCGAGTTCGTCCTCGGCGAACGGCGGCGCGAAACTCTTCAGCGTCGAACGCAGCGACTTCAACGTGGCCGGGCGCGCGGTCTTCATGCCGGCGAGGCGTTCGAGCACCTTCGCCAGGCGCGGATGCGGGGCAGCCTTCGCGACTTTCGTGGTTTTCTTCGTTGCCTTGGCGGGCTTCGCGGGTTTGGCGGTCTTCGTGGCGGCGACGACCGGCGCAGCGTCCGCCTTCGCACTCGGCAGCTTCGGCACGTTCGCGCCGGGGATCGTTGCGACGCGCTTGCATGCGATGCCGAGTTTCGCCGTGTGCTTCACCAGCGGGTCGAAGCCCGTGTCGCGCGACACGATGGTGAACGTGGCGCCCGGATGTTCCGCCGACAACCGTCCGATGTAGAACGCGATGTGGAAGTCGAGCGCGTCCTTCCCGCTGCCGGTGATCTGGATGTATTCGGCGTGCGTGCCGAACGGTTGCAGTGCTTGCGCGAGCCCGAGGTCGACGCGCGTCTGGTGCTGGCCCGCGAATACCTTGATGTACGCATCGCCGGCTTTCAGCGCGCCGAGGCTCGCGGGCTGCACGTTTTCGAAGTCGACGAGGATGTAGTGGCGGGGCATGGCGTAGCTCCGGTAGCGGCCGGCGGAGTTTACGCGCGTGATGCGTACCCTCTCCCCAACCCCTCTCCCGGAGGGAGAGGGGCTTTGAAACGTGAAGCGATCAAAGCTTCAACGTGCCGCCTTCGATCACCGGCTTCCCATCCAGCGTCACCGTCGCGCCCATCAGCGACACCGTCTGCCCGTACGGCACGCTGTTCGTGCCGCCGGCCCAGGTGTTGCCGCCCGTGCCGACGGTGATCGTGCCCGCAGGCACCCAGTTGCCGACCGTCGCGTTGGCCGGCAGCTTCACGTTGGGATTGATGCCGAAGTCGACGTATGCGAAATCATCCTTGCGCGGATCGCTGACCGCGTCGTATTCGGCTTTCAGGTCGGCGAAGCCCGGGCCGCTGCCCGACATCGACACCATCTTGCCGTCCTTGAATTCCATCGTCAGGCCGTCGACGGCCTTGCCGCGATAGAACGACTTCGGATTGACGAGCTTGCCGTTCGCCGTGCCGGCCACCGGCGTGGTGTAGACCTCGCCCGCGGGCAGGTACACCGCGTTCGCGGCGCCGCCGGCCTTCATGTCTTCGGCGGAAATCACGCCATCGCTCACGCCCACCGGGCGGCCCTTCACCTTGACGGTGAGGTCGGTGCCATTGGGATGCGTGATGTGGATTTCGTCACCCGCGGCGAGCATCGCCTTGACGTCGCTGCCGCGCTTCACCAGGTCGGTGTAATCCAGGTTCACGCCGCTCCAGAACATCTTCGACAGCTCGTCTTCGCTCATGCCGTAGCGTTCGGCGCGCCACGGCGTGGGATACAGGTTGTTGCCGATCTCGACGGTACGCACGTTGTTCTTGAGGAACGCCATGCTCACCGGTTCGTCGGCCTTGCCGCGCGCGGCCATGCGCTTGGGATCGGCGCCTTCGAACAAGGCTTCCTGCGCCTGGTTGCCGATCGAGATGACGACGTTGACGATGCCCGCGAGCTTCATGCCCAGCGCGTCGGTCTGCGAATCGTATTTTTCGGGGATGTCGAAGAACATGCGCTTGGCGAGGCGATCGCTGCTGTAGCTGATCATCGGCGACGCGCCGAGCTTGCGCGCGGCCACCGCGATGTCTTCGAGCAGTTCGGCATCGCTCGAACGCCCGGTGACCATCACGATGTCGCCTTCCTTCACGCCGGCGTTGGCGACCACGCGGTCGGCGAGCTGGTCGAAGTCGGTGGGGGCGGGCTTGGTGGCCGCGGTATCGGTGCCGGCGGCCGGCGCGGTCGTGGCCGGGGCGGTGGTCGCGGTGCTGGTGCCGGCGGGGGCGGCGGGTGCGCTGGTCGAGGGCTGGTTGCAGCCACCCAGGAACGTACAAGTCGCGGCCGCCAGCGCGGCCACAAGGAACGGACGAGTCATGGCGTGATCCTCAGGGCCCGGGGGCGGGCCAATGGAGCAACGGGTCGCCCTGCCATCGGCGGTCACCGCCGGTCGGCGCGGTCGCGCGCGCCGACGGCCGGTCGCTCACCGGACGCGCCCTACACTGCCCGGCATGCCCCGTCGCAAACGATTGCCCCGCGCTTTCTATCGCCGCGACACCCTCCTGGTCGCGCGCGACCTGCTCAACAAAGTGCTCGCGATGCCTGACGGGCGCGCGGGCCGCATCGTGGAAGTGGAGGCGTATTGCGCGGGCCTGGATCCCGCCGCGCACACGTATCGCGGCAAGACTGCGCGCAACGCGACGATGTTCGGCGAGCCCGGGCACCTGTATGTCTACTTCACCTACGGCATGCATTGGTGCGCGAATGCGGTGGCGTGGGACAAGACGCCGGGTGCGGGGATCCTGATCCGTGCGCTCGAACCGATCGATGGCTTGCCGGAGATGTTCGCCGCGCGCGGTGGCGTGTCGGAACGCTTGCTCTGCAGCGGACCGGCGCGACTGACGCAGGCGCTCGGCATCACCGGTGCGCTCGATGGCGCCGACCTGGTGAAAGGCGACGGCCCGCGCATCCTCGACGACGGCACGCCGCCGCCGTTGCATCCGGTGGCGACGCCGCGGATCGGCATTCGCGTCGGGCTCGAACATCTGTGGCGCTTCTACGTGCCGAACAATCCGCACGTCTCGCCCGCGCGGGTCCGCCACGTGCAGTAGGCTGTGCGCATGCTCCGCGGAGATCGCACGTGCGCATGAAGCCGCCCTGGTTGTTGCTGATCGCGATGGTCGCGCTGGTGGCGGCGGTGCACGGGTGGATGCTGGATCGGCCGGGGAAGGCGGCCGTGCCGGTGGTGCAGAAGCACGCGCCGCGCGACGGGCAAGTCATCGAGACGACGCATTACCTGGTGCGTTCGAACGCAACGATGGAACAGACGCGCGCGACCGGGGAAGCCGTCGAGAAACTGCACGCCGCCTACCTCGCGCAATTCGCGCACCTGCCGCACACCACGCCACCGGCGAAACTGCAGCTGGTGCTGTACGGCACGCGCAGCGAGTTCAAGGCATGGAACAGCGCGATCCCGTGGGCGGAAGCGCGTTACGTGCCGCCCGAATGTCGCGCGTATGTCGCCGACGGTGCCAACCCGTATCACTGGATGCTGCACGAAGCCGCGCACCAGCTGGCGCAGGAAGTCATGCATTTCCAGCGCGCGAAGTGGATCGATGAAGGGCTGGCCGGTTATTTCGGTGCGAGCCGGATCGATGCGACGGGCTTGCATCCGGGCGATGCGGATCGCAACGCGTATCCGATCTGGTGGCTGCCGCAGCTGCGCTTCAGCGGCAACCTGGCGTCGGACGTGCAGACGGGGCGCGTCATCCCGTTGAAGGCGTTGATCGATGGCAGTGGGCCGCCGATCGCATCGTACGTCAACCTGTATTACGTCGAGTGGTGGAGCCTGGTGCACTTCCTGCTGCACCACGACGGCGGGAAGTACGCGCCGGGATTCGAGCGCTTGTTGCAGCACGGTGCGAGCGTCGCGGATTTCGAGCGCGAGATCGGGCCGCTGTGGGCGGTGCAGGTGGAGTGGTATGCCTACCTGCTGGCGCAGCAGGAAGCGCTGCGCACTCCGGCGCTCGTCGCGCGCTGATCAGCCGGCGAAGGCGCGGAACGCTTCCAGCGTCCGCGCGATCGCTGCATCGTCGATGTCCAGGTGCGTGACCATGCGGATGCGCGGCGTGTAGCCGATCGACATGCGGATGCCGGCGGTGTCCATGTGCTTGCGGAACGCGTCGAGGCGTTCGTTCGGGATGTCGATGAACACCATGTTGGTGTGCTGCGCGGCCACCGCGATGCCGAGGGCGCGCAGGCCGTCGGCCAGTTGCGCCGCGCGGCGGTGATCATCGGCGAGGCGTTCGACGTGGTGGTCGAGCGCATGCAGGCACGCCGCGGCGAGGATGCCCGCCTGGCGCATGCCGCCGCCGGCGACCTTGCGCCAGCGCTTCGCGCTTTCGATCAGCGCGTGCGAGCCGAGCAGCACGGAACCGACCGGTGCGCCGAGGCCCTTCGACAGACACACCGACACGCTGTCGAAATCGCGTGCGAGCTCACGCGGCGCCACGCCATCCGCGACGGCGGCGTTGTACAGGCGCGCGCCATCGAGGTGGAACGCGAGCCCGCGCCGGTCGCACAGCGCGCGCGCATCGCGCAGGTAGGCGTGCGGCATCGGGCGGCCGTGCCAGGTGTTTTCGAGGCACAGCAGCTTGGTGCGTGCGAAGTGCGGATCGACCGGCTTGATGGCGGCCTCGACGGCTTCGAGCGACATGCGCCCGTCCTCGCCCTGCGGCAATGGCTGCGGCTGGATCGAGCCGAACACCGCCGCACCGCCGCCTTCGTAGCGATACGTGTGCGCGTCCATGCCGACGATGTATTCGTCGCCGCGCTGGCAATGCGCGAGCAGCGCCAGCAGGTTGGCCTGCGTGCCGCTGGGCGCGAACAGGCCCGCGTCGAAGCCGAGGTCGGTCGCCATGCGCTGCTGCAATGCGTTGACCGTCGGGTCTTCGCCATAGACGTCGTCGCCGACTTCCGCGCGGAGCATCGCCTCGCGCATGGCGGGCGTGGGGCGTGTGACGGTGTCGGAGCGGAGGTCGATGGGGTTCATGCTTTGCGTCGCTGGATGCGGGTGGCGGCGTGGCGCGTGCGCTTGGCGGCGGCGCGGCGCGAGGGGGCGCGAGGGACCGGGGCTTCCAACGTCGCGACGTCGAAGTCATATCCCAGCGCGTGAATGATGCGAACCACGTTCTCGAGCGAGACGGTTGGAAAGTCGCGCATCGTCTTCTCGATGCGCTTGAGGGTCATTGGCCTGTCGCGCACACCTTCGTGTTCCTTGCGCGAGCGTTGGACGTCGTCTACGGCGTGGGCAAAAAACGCGTCGTCGCGTGGCGCTTCTTCGAGGCACGCGAACAGGTAGCAGAGCCGATCGAGTTCGGTCTTCATGTCCTCTGTCGCGCTCCAGAGCCTGAACCCTTGCGGCAATGTCATGACCTCAACTCCCTGGCGGCGCGACGTGCCGCTTCGATGTCCCGCTGCTGTGTCTGCTTGTTACCGCCACGCAGAACGTAGAAGCGCGCTTGGGTGACGCGCGCGTAGTAAACCCGGTATCCCGGCCCGATGTCGATCTTGAGCTCGACGATACCGCCGTCAAGGACGCGATGCGCGCCAGGGTTGCCAAACGCAAGCCGTCCCAGACGCGTCCGGATCTGGTTCCGCACACGCTGGCTCGGCAACGCGCCGCGCCATGCCCGGAATTCCTCGGATTCGACGACCTCGATCATTCTCCAAAGGTCGCCAACCCCTGACAAGCACGACATCAGGGTTTGCCGCACGCTTGCGTCGGCGTTGACCGATCTTCGGGACGCGTCCCATTCGGTTCGCCGACGCGTTCCCCGGATCGCGCCGTTGCACTGCGCTGCTACCTACGCGCGCGCCTTCCTGTCCGCAGCCAAGACTGTTCCAAGGGCCCACGAACCGCACCGAGCCTCAAGCGCTCGCCATCTCCTGCTGGATCCCCATCAACCGCTTGTGCACCGGCTTCCCGTGGTCGGTGACCAGCAGCACGCCGCAGAACCGCAAGTCTTCCGCCAGCGCCGCGAGGTGCTGGTCCACGTCGCCCAGGAGCGCGGCGATCTCCTCTTCCTCCGCGTTCCGATGCTGCGTCGCCAATTGCGCCTGCAGGTTGGTGCGGAAATCCACGAACGCACTGAGCCGCCGCACGTCGTCGAAGAACTGGCTGAAGATCACGCGCTGGTCCACGTTGCGGCACAGCGCGGTGAAGTGGCCCTGGCTCGCGTACCACACGGCGGTTTCAAGATCCGCATGCAAGAGCCGCGGGCAGCGCGTGCCATGCAACAGGTGCAGCACGCGCTTGGCTTCCGCAACGTTCTTCACCACGCTTCCCAGGATGCTGTCGGTGGCGCGTTCGTATTCGGCCTGCTGCAGGGCTTCGCGCTCGCTCGCGTCTTCGGTGCGGCGGCGGCGCTCGACGACGAGCGCGAGCCAGATGCCGATGAACACCGCAACGACGCCCGAGAGCGTCTGGACGATGAACGACCAGGCCATCTCGTTGAACATCGCGGATCCTTTGGCTTGCGCGCCTACTCGGCCGTCGTGGGGTCGATCACGCGTCCGATCTGCGTGACCTTGTTGACCGGGAACCCGGTGAGGCGGCCGTGTTCGCGCACCATCTCTTCGTCGGGCGCCACGTACACGCAATAGAGGTTGTTGCCGGTGATGTAGCTCTCGACCCACTGGATGTCGGGGCCGAGCTGGCGCAGCACGCCGACGGAACGCCGGGCCATGCTCTGCATTTCGGACTCCGTCAGCTTGCCGACGCCGGGGACTTCGCGCTCGATGAGGAACTTGGGCATTACGGGGGGACCTGTTGTTGCGCAGCCCGCCCGGGGGACGGCGGCCTGTCTTCCTTTTCGTACGCGATGCGAACGGGACGCAGGCCACGGGGGCTCGGGGACCGTTCACGGCCGGTCCCCCGCCCGGGGGATGGGCCGACTTCAAGCGGCGTAAGCTTTCGCCCCATGACGCCCCACGACTTCGACCCCGACGACAACTTCGACCAGGCCTTCCACGCCTCGGCCGACCTCGACGACGACGCCGCGCTGGAAACCGTCGCGTGGCAACTGCTGCTGCTGATCAATCCCGGCGACGACGACGCGGCGCTGCAGCAGTTCGCGCCCGTGCAGGAGGCGATGGCCGAAGGCGGCGACCCCGTCGAAGCGATCCGCGATGCGATCGACTGGAAGGCGGGCTTCTTCCTCGGCGAGGAAGATAGCGAAGGCCTCGTGCAGGTGCTCGACGAACTGGCCGCGCGCTTCGGGTTGCAGATTGAATGGGGCGTGGAAGATCCGACGGATGCGGAGTTCCTTACCGACACGGATACCTCCGCCCTCCTGCAGACCGCGTTCGACCGCCTGCGCGAACACCACTACACGCTGTGGACCTACGAGACCGGCAGTGAACACATCGCCGGCTGGATCTCCCTGCAGCGCGACGAAGAAGTGCTGCCGACGATCGCGGGTGCGCTGGGATTCCACGTGCGCGCGGGCTTCGCGTGACACGCGGCGCGGCGTGGCATGCACTGCTGGCGGTGATGGCGTGCGCACTCGCGTTCGCCGTTCCGCGCCAGGCGCATGCGCAGGCCGGACCGCCGATGATCACCAACGACCCGGGCACGCCGGGCGACGCCAAGTGGGAGATCAACCTCGCGGCCACCGGCGGCCATGCAGGCGCCGGATGGGAAGTCACCGCGCCGAACCTCGACATCAACCGCGGCGTCGGCGAACACGTCCAGCTCTCCGTGCAGGGCGGATGGGCGCACGCCCGCGACGATGACGGCGCGTGGCGTTCGGGCTGGAGCGACCTGGAATTCGGCCTGCGCTGGCGCTTCCTGGACGATGAGAAAGCGGGCATTGCGATGGCCGTGCAGCCGGTGTGGAGCAAGGGCTGGTCGGCGTCCGCGCGACGGCGCGGCCTGGCATCGGAACACCCGGACTTCTTCCTGCCCGTGCAGGCGTCGCACGATTTCGGCGACTTCGCCGCGGGCGTGGAGATCGGCAGGCACTTCGTGTCCGTGGATCCGGATGCGTGGCAGGGCGGCGCGTACCTCGCGCATGCGTGCTGGTCGCGCGCGTCGTGCATCGCCGAGGTCAACCTCTCGCAGACCGATGGCGAACGCGTCGTGCCGACGATCAATGTCGGCACGCGCGCACCCCTCGGCGACACGTGCAACCTGCTCGCCTCGCTGGGCAGCGAACTGCGCGGCGAGAACCGCCAGAAGGTGATCTTCTACCTCGGCGTGCAGTTCGTGCCCTGAGCGGGCGCGATTACTTCACCGTCAGCGTGAAGCTCGTCTTGCGCACGCGTTCGTCCGGCGTGCCGGCGGCGTTGGTGCCCGTGATCGCGATCGGATAGGTGCCCTTCTCCGCGCTGTTCGACACCTTCAGCGTGACGCGGCCGGTGGCGCTGCCATCGCCCGGCGGCGTGACGTTGTAGGGCGACCAGGTCGCGGTGACGCCGCTGGGCAGCGTGCCGTTCGCCAGCTTCACCAATTCGTTGAACGCGCCGTAGCTGGCCACGGTGATCACCTTCGCGCCGCTGCTGCCGCGCGTGACCGAAATCGTGGGCGAAGCCGTCAGGATGTAATCGCCGACGAGCCCGTCTTCCGCGCGGTGGCACTGCCCGTTGAAGCTGTCGGTCCAGGTCTTGCCCGCGATCGGCACGAAGGCCCCGTCGTAACCGACGCCCGTGAGGTCGACGCGCAGGATGCCGAACGTGCTGCCCTGCCCCGTGACATACAGCGGATGCGTGCCGACCACGGTGTACTTGTCGCCGCCGCCGGTGCCGGTGATGACTTCGCGCACGCCGTCGTCCTGCGCCACCTGCTCGCCATCCATCTTCTGGAAGCGCTGGTAGTCGTGGTCGTGGCCCGTCAGCAGCAAGTCCACCTTCGCGGCATACAGGCGATCCATGATCGGCTTGATGTTCGGGAACGTGGTGTAGCGCCCGCTGCTGATGAAGGGGTAATGCATGTACGCGGCGGTGCACGGCTTGGTGTTCGCGCGCAGGTCGGCGTCGAGCCATGCCAGTTGCGTCGCCGACACCGCACCGCCCGACTTGCTGTTGAGCGCGATGAAGTGCCATTCGCCCACATCGAAACTGTAGTAGCCCTTCGTGCGCTCGCCGGCCGGGCCGTCGTTCTGGCCGACGCCGTTGAAGTAATCGAAATAGCCCGCGGCGTTCGTCGTCAGGTATTCGTGGTTGCCCGCCACGGGCGCGGTGATGTCCTTGAAGCGGCCCCAGTTGGGGTCGTAGCGCGACATGAACTCGGCCAGCGTGCCGTTGGTGTACGCGTTGTCGCCGAGCGCCAGCACCATCGTGGGATCGGCGGCGATCACCAGGTCGGACGTCTTCCTGCAATCCAGCGGCGTGCTGTCGCACAGGTCGCCGGCGGCGGCGATGCGCGCGTGCGTGTCGGCCAATGCGTCCAGGCCCGCCTGGTAATCGGACAACGCGAATGCGCTGTCGGCGTCGTTGAAGGCCTTCTCGATGGTGATGCAGTCGCCGCGCAGCGCGCGGGTGTGGAAGACGCGGCCGTTCCAGCGCGTGCCGAAGAGCTTGAGTTCATCGCCGTCTGAGCTGGTGAGCACGAGCTTGTCGGTGCCGTGCAGGTCGATCGACGCGAAGCCGAGGCGGATCCACTCGGCATCCGGATGGCAGACCTGGGTGGGCGTCTCGTCGTCCAGCTGCACGACGACCGTGTCGTCTTCCGGGTATTGCGGCGTTCGCAGCTGCGCGTTCGATGGAAGCGCCGTCAGTGCGGCGCACAGCAAAAATATCGTGCCAATGGCCTTCATCGTTCCCTGTTCCTGCACCTGTGCAGAAATGGAAACGGCCGCGTTGTTACGCGACCGGACAGGGAAAATGTGTGGCCTGCATCCTTCGCGCGGGCTTCATTGCGCTGAATGCAGTAAAGCCGGTGTCGCGGCGCATCGGCCTCCGGCCGACGCGCCGCACCGGCACACCCTTACTGGATGAGCGACTTCACCGCACCCTTCAACCCGGCCTTCGCCTGCTCGGCAAAGACGAGGTTGGCGGCGGCGTCGGAGGCCTTCCAGGTCTCGTAGTCTTCGTCCATCTGCGCAAGCTCGTCCGCGCTGAACAGCTCGCGGACCATCTTGAACATGGTCTTCTCTTCTTCCTTGGCGTGGTGGTCGATGAACTCGCCGAACACCTTGACGCGCCCCGCGAACTCCGGCGTTTCCACGTCGGCCGCGTGCACTTCCGGGATCACGCTGTGCTCCACCGCGTGGTGCTCGGCGATGGCCTCGGCCAGCGTCTGCAGGCCGTCGCGGTCGCAGCGTTCCTTGAATGCGGGATAGAACACCTGCTCTTCCCACTTGGCGTGCGGCAACAGGTTCTGCTCGATCGTCTCCAGCAGGTCGGCGCGGCCCTTCTTGGCGCGGTCGGTCGTCTCTTTCATCTGGTCGAACAGCGAACGCAGCGTTGCGTGCTCTTCCTTGAGGGTCTTGAGGATGTCGCGTGCCATGGGGTCGTGCTCCGCTGTTCTGGGTGGGGTGGACGCAGGATGCCGGTGTGCCGGTGACAGCCGCGTGCCGGATCGCTTAACAGGCGCCTCAGGCTGGCCTGAGGTTCGCTTACAGCGGCCGCAGTCACGCTGGGCGCGCCCGCGTGGAGCCCGCGATGACAACGGTTCGCATGCAACGGACGCTCGTCGTGCTCGTCGTGCTGACGCTCGCGTTCGCGTTCCTCGGCAGCCGCGGGTTGTGGGATCCGGACGAAGGTCGCTACACCAACGTGGCGGCCAACATGCTGTCGAGCGGCGACTGGCTGGTGCCGCATCGCACGCACGACGTGGGGCACTGGACGAAGCCGCCGCTGACGTACTGGGCCGTCGCCGCGAGCCTGGCGGTGTTCGGCATGAACACGTGGGCGGCGCGCATCCCCGTGGCGCTCGCGTACCTGTTGAGCACGTGGTGCGTGTGGCGGATCGCGTTGCGCCTGGTGCCCGAGCGCGCGCGCTTCGCCGCGATCGCGTACGCGACGATGTTGGCGCCGGCCATCGCCTCGCAACTGGTGACTACAGACTTCCTGCTCGCCGCGTGGGAGACGCTCGCGATGTGGGCCTACGTCGAGTTGCGATGGGGCAGCGGGCGGTTGGGATGGGACGCCTTGCTATGGACCGCGTTCGCGCTCGCGTTCCTCACGAAGGGGCCGCCGGGGTTGTTGCCGTTGCTCGCGATCGTGTTCGTCGAGTTCGCGGTGACGCCGCGGCGGCGCGTGTTCCATCCGCTCGGCTTGTTCGTGTTCGCGGCGCTGGCGTTGTGGTGGTTCGTGGTGGTGGTGACGCGCAATCCGGCGTTGCTGCACTACTTCCTGGGGATGGAAGTGGTGGATCGGTTCGCGACCGACGAGTTCCGGCGCAACGGGCAGTGGTACGGGTGGCTCGCGGTGTACGGGCCGACGCTGGTGCTGGGGGCGTTGCCGTGGACGGTGTTGTGGTTCGGGTGGTTGCGTGGATTGCCGGCGCACGTGCGGAAGTGGCGCAAGCCCGAAGGGCGCGCGAATGATCCGGTCGATCTGTTGCTCGCGGCGTGGACGTTCCTGCCGTTGCTCGTGTTCTGCATCGCGCGGTCGCGCTTGCCGTTGTATGTGTTGCCGTTGTTCGCGCCGGTGGCGTTGGCGGTCGCGGTGCGCAGCGCGGAGATCGGCGGGCCGATGCCGTGGCGCCGCCTGGTCGCGTGGGTGCCGCTGCTGATCGGTCTGCGTCTCGTCAGCGCGACGATCGATTCGCCGCAGGATGCCCGCGCGTGGGCCGACGCGATCCGCGCACGGGTGCCGGGCGCGATCGACCAGGTGGTGTTCGTCGACGACCGCATGCGCTACGGGCTGCGGCTGCACCTGAACGCGGATGTCGAAGACGTCACGCTGGCCCGCGTGCCGAAGGCCGACGGCACATCGATCAACCCGCACTACGACGAAGACGCGGCAACGGAACTGGTCGAGGACCACGACGACGGCGCCAGCGTCTGGATCTGCAAGGCCGAGGCCTGGCACGACGTGCAGCGTTACATGGCGGCGCGGCAGCACCGGGCGCAGGCGTTGGGTGCGCCGTACCGGGGTAGCATCGTGTTCCGCGTCGCGCCCGACGGCGCCGAGGCGGCGCACGCCGGCACGAGTCCTTGAAGCCCAGCCCGCGATTCCCCGCGCGCTTCTACGCCTTGCAGACCGCGTGTCTCGCGGTGGCCGCGATCGCCTTATTGTGGATCTTCCACGCCACGCGCCTCGACCTGGCCCTCGCCGCGCCGTACTACGACGCGCAGACGCGCGTGTTCCCCTGGCGCCACGACTGGGTGATGACGGACTTCCTGCATCGCTACATGAAGTACGTGCTGATCGGCGCGGGGCTTGCGACGTGGGCGGTCGCGTTGGCGACGTTGCGGGCGCGCGACGGGTTCTTCGCGACGCATCGACGTCGGTGGTGGTGCGTGGCCCTGGCGTTCGTCGTCGTGCCGACGTGCATCTGGGTGCTGCAACGCTTCTACGGGCCGATGCATTGCCCGTGGGATGTCGACGCGTTCGGTGGCCATGCGCCGTACCAGGACTTGTGGACGACGATCACCTCGCCGCGCGCGGACGTGGCCTTGGGGCGCTGCATCCCCGCGGCCTTCGTGACGTCGGGCTCGTGGGCGATGGCGTTCGCGTTGTTGTGGTGGCCCGAGCGCAAGCGCGCGAGCGTGGCGTGGTGGCTGGGGTTGTTCGCCGCGAGCCTGGCGTGGGGCTGGATCCAGCAATTCCGCGGCGCGCACTTCCTCTCGCAGACCTTGTGGTCGTTGTGGATCACGTGGGCGATCGTGCTGGTGCTGCACGCGGCGACGGGGGCGTGGCGCGAAGGCGCAGGGCGCAGCGATCCGCGATAGAGTCGCGCCTCATCCGCTTTGGGGGAAGCGCTTTGGATTCGGTCGCGTTGCGGTTCTGGTGTTTCGTGCTGGTGTCGCTGGTCGTGTTCGTCGCGATCCTGCGCTTCGTGACGCGCCATCGTGCGCACCCGCTGCACCTCAAGCCGGTGGTCGGCGTGGCGGCGATCGTCGTGGTCGGCGGGATGATGTTCGCGAAGTTCGGCAACAATTCCGGCTTGCCGTGGTGGATCTACTACACGGTGCCGGCGCTGGCGACGTTGTTGCTGCCGCCTTTCGCGTTCAAGTTCTCGCGGCGCGAACTGGCGTGGTACCTGGTGCTGGCGTTTTTGTCGTCGCCCGCGATCCACGCCGTATTTTCGTTCGTGCTGGGGTGGCATGAGTACATGCCGTTCCTGCCGGTGCCGTATTGGCGCGACGTGCTGGCGGGTTGATCAGGCCGCGGTCGACGCCGAGGCCATGCGCACCACGGGGCGCAGCGCGACGTTCGCATCGGCGGACATCAACTGCACTTCGCCGTCCTGGATCATCGCGGTGAGGCGCATGCCGCGGCCGAACAGGCGCGCCATCGCATCGACGGCGTTCGCGTCGATGTCGAGCACGGTGAGGTTGCGCAGGCGGGCCAGGCCCACCGCATTCTTCGTCCACCACAGTTCGCTGGCGCGGCCGCCGTACGTGAGCACGACGACTTCCTCGGACTTCGCGCTCGCCTTGCGCAGGCGGGATTCGTCGGGCTGGCCGAGTTCGATCCAGAGTTCGATTTCGCCGGAATAGTTGCGGCGCCACAGGGTGGGTTCGTCTTCGTCGCTGAGGCCGCGGCCGAACTCGAGGCGATCGTCCGCGTACAGGGCGAAGCCCAGCAGGCGGACCATCAGGCGCTCGACGGTTTCGGACGGGTGCTGCGCCAACGTGAGGTTGTGCGCGGCGTAATAGTGGCGGTCCATGTCGGTGACCTGGAGCTCGGCCTTGATGATGGTGGCCTTGGTGGCCATGGCGTTTCTCGGGAGCGGGCCGCCGGAGGGGCGGCGGCGGAGTATGGGGCTTCGGGGTGCGACGGGGGAGCGAGGGTCGTTCAGATTGGTGGCTTGCGGCTTGTCATCCCCGCGAAGGCGGGATCCAGAAGCGAGGTTGTTGAACCTCCTCCGGCACGGCGCTCCGCCGCGATGAGGGCCAAGGGTCCTTGCCCGGCGCGTTCCGCTGTCCAGCTCCAAGCACCGGCCGTGCGCCATCCATGGCGCACTTCAAGGACCCTTGGCCCTCATCACGTCGGCGCGCTTCGCGATCGGATCGTTGCGACGCTGCGTAGGGGTAGCGCCTTGCACCGGATCGTTGGGTCGCTGGCGAACAGCTGCACTCGGACCGACGGCGCACTGCACGCCCAGCCAATCCCGCTCCGCTGCCTCGCCATCCCTGGCTGCGAGCATCGGCGCCGTCCATCCATGGACGGCTGCGCGGGATTGGCTCGGCGTGCGGTGCGCCTCACCGGAGCGTTGGGTAATGTCGTTCCTTCGGTTGAAAGCGAAAGCAGAAGCCATCAACCGTTCGCGACGTCCGCCGACCAATAGGTCGCTTCGACGATGCCGTCGATGTCGCGCGCCAGGCGCGTGAACCACCAGGCGAGTGCGTGCGGGCGGAGTTCCGCATCGTGGCGGCTGGCGTTGGAACCGGTATCCGCGAGGAAGGCCAGCAGGCGCAGGTGATCGCGAATCTGGATCAGTTCGACGTGGGCGGTTTCGGGGAGCGCGTAGACGGTGGGCGCTCGGGCGGAAGGTTGCATGTGTGACCTCCGACGATTTGGGGAAGAGCTTTGCGCCGCGGTGCGCGGCGCAAAGGTGTCGGGAGGCCAAACCGCTCTAGGGCGGTGAACGTATTCCCCCTCGCGAGGTGTTGTATTAGGTCCCCTCCCGACGCAGGGGCCATGCGGTACCGCGTGATGTTGACGCGCCTAGAGGAGTGTTGGACTCCGTCGAGAAGACTGCGCCCGATATTGGTGTCCGCCAATTGGACGGAAACGCGACAACGCACAGACGCGTCTGACGCGTGGACTCAACTTGTCCACGAGACACGCGTCTTCATGACGAAAGACGACAAGCACAGAGTCGGAGACGTTGTGATTGGCCTCCGTAGCTTTGCGATCAGGGCACGACCGGTTGAGATCAGATCGCGACTGCTTGAGACCAACTGGCACTTGCTTGAGATCAGCTCGCGCTAGCTTGAGATCATCTCGCGATTGCGTGGGATCAGCTTCCGATGACTTGAGATCAGCGCAAAACTGCTTGCGCTCGGCTTCCATTTGGCTGAATCCAGGTTTCGATAGCTTGAGATAAGCGCCCCGATCGCTGCGATCAGCTTCCCCCGCTTTGCGATAAGCGCCCCGCTTTGCGCGCCCAAGGCCATCGGCGCTGGCACCCCGCGCCACCACCGCCTCTCCGCACCACGTCCATGTCTGGACGAGTCGTTGTGGTTCAATCTACTTAACACGCAGCCCGACCAGACAAGCCATGCCCCTATACGTCGTCATCGTTTGCGCATCTGTACTCCTGCCTACATTCCTAGCGGTCGCCTTCATCTTTTTGCATCGAAAATGGCAGGATCGCGATGGGCGCAGGTCACCTATCGAAGGCAAGGCGATTTACGGGGCTGGTGAGCAGCTGAGAAAGCGAATCGAGGATCACACCGATAGCGCGCAAGCTGCTCTGCTAATGCTGTTTTGGCTTGGTCCTTACTTTCTCGCTGTATGGGCCCTTTCAAAGGTCGAGTGGGGCCACGTCCGCTGGGGGGTTGGCGAATGGATCTTCCTGATCGCGTTCATAGCGCTCGTTGCTTGGTCAATCCGCCACATCGTTCACCATGGCAGACTTCGCCGGCGCGCGAACGAAGGGCTGAAGGCCGAACTATTCACAGCACAGCAACTAAACCGTTTGATCGCTTCAGGCTGCACGGTCATCCACGACGTCCCGGGCGACAAGTTCAACCTCGACCACGTTGTGATTGGCCCGCGCGCCGTTTACATGGTTGAAACCAAGTCGGTCCGCAAGCCTGCGAAGACACATCCCGACGCCCACAAAGTCAGCTTTGATGGTGAGGTTCTCCGATTCCCCCATTTCGCGAGCAGGGGGCCTATCGAACAGGCTCGGCGCCAGGCGGAATGGCTTCGAACCTATCTGCGGGACACGTTAAAGGCTTCCATCAACGTGGTTCCGGTTGTTGCGCTTCCTGGATGGTGGATCGATTCCACAGGCCGTAACCCCGACCTGGTCCGCGTGTTCAATCCCGCTGGACGGGGCGCATCCTTCATGGCTGACGGTGCCGCCAGAAGCATTCCGCACGAGATGGCCGGCCTCATTGCGCAGGCACTCGTCATCCGGTACCCGACCGACGACACCAAGAAATAATCTGGCTTCTCCGCGCAGGAGACCATGCCGTCATTGGCGTAAGATTTCTCCAGACAGGGCTGGGGAAAACTCGCATGGATCTGCCGATCACGGCCCATCGCCGCGTGCGATGGGCGTACAGCGCTTCCATCGAGGACTTCTTGATCGCCGATCCGCGCACCATTTTGGGCGCTCTCGTCGAGAGAAGCTCGGCGGATGTGACATTGCTCGATCGCGGCGCGTGGACCGGACAGATTGTCGCCCTGCAACGAGAGCTAGCCGGCTTTAGGGGTCGCGGATCCGTCTATTTGGAATATGACATCCCTCGACTGGGCAAGCGTGTCGACACCATTCTGGTTCTCGATCACGCGTTGTTTGTTATCGAGTTCAAGGTCGGCGCGACAGCCTTCGATCGCGCAGCAATTAATCAGGTGTGGGACTACGCGCTGGACCTGAAGTACTTCCACAGCGCGAGCCATCTCCTACCTATCGTGCCGGTCCTAGTAGCGACTGAGTCCAGCGCCATTCGGCAACTTGAGCATCCATCTGTGGAAGACGGCGTGGTACCTCCTATCGGTTGCGCCGGGTCGACCTTGCGCGAAGCCCTGGAGATGGGACTACGCCTCACGTCGGGAAACAAGATCGAACCTGGTGACTGGGAAGTCGGTCGATACCAACCAACGCCGACGATCATTGAGGCAGCTCGACACCTGTACTTGAATCACGACGTCGCCGAGATTACCCGGAGCGATGCCGGTGCAGAAAACCTGTCTGCTACGACGGCATGCGTCATGCAGATCATCGACGCTGCCAGAGCCAAGAGAGAAAAGGTCATTTGCTTTGTAACTGGCGTGCCTGGAGCTGGAAAAACGCTGGTGGGCCTAGATGTGGCCACGAAGCAATCCGACGGCACCGATCACTCTCACAGCGTCTTTCTTTCCGGAAACGGCCCTTTGGTAGCAGTCCTCCAGGCCGCGCTAACACACGACGAAGTTAAACGCGCCAGCGAACGGGGATCCAAAGTCACAAAAGGTGAGGCCGCGCGAAAGGTCAAAACGTTTGTCCAAAACGTCCACCATTTCCGAGATGAGTACCTAGCGGACAAGGGCCCGCCGCGAACCACGTGGCACTTTTTGACGAAGCCCAGCGTGCTTGGGACCTTCCGCAAACGTCCGCGTTTATGCGCACGAAAAAGGGCGAGCCAGACTTCAACCAGTCGGAGCCAGCGTTTCTGATCTCCTGCATGGATCGTCACAACTGGGCTGTTGTTGTTTGCCTGGTCGGAAATGGTCAGGAGATTAATAGGGGAGAAGCCGGCATTCGGGAATGGCTGTCTGCGGTGTCAACTCAATTCCCAAATTGGGTAGTTCATCTATCACCTGAATTGGCCAATGCCGGAGCGGTTGAGTCGGAAGCGATCTCCGCTCTCGAGGGAAAAGTTGTACTTCGCTACGATCCTGCACTGCATCTAGCGACCTCAGTTCGATCATTTCGATCTGAGCATGTTTCGAGCTTCGTGAACGACCTCTTAGATCTGCGGCTCGAGCAGGCTAAACACTCGCTCAAAAGTGTCCTGGCGACCTATCCGATTCGGCTAACGCGTGATCTCGCCGCTGCAAAGCACTGGGTTCGAACGCGCGCGAGGGGAAGCGAGCGCTTCGGTATGGTGGTGTCCTCAGGCGCACAGCGCCTTCGCCCGCTTGGCGTTGATGTTCGAGTGAAGACCGATCCGGTGCAGTGGTTTCTTCAAGGTCACGAGGACGTTCGGTCCTCGTACTACATGGAAGACCCTGCAACAGAATTTCAAGTGCAAGGTCTTGAGCTCGATTGGGCCTGCGTCGTTTGGGATGCAGACCTTCGAGCGGAAGGCGGGTCTTGGGGATTTCACAAATTCTCAGGAAGCAGCTGGAAGAAGGTGAACGACGAATCGCGGCGTCGCTACCTTCTGAACGCATATCGCGTACTGCTGACTCGTGCTCGCCAGGGCATGGTGATTGTCATCCCCACCGGCTCCGACCAAGACAAGACGAGACCGCCAAAGCACTACGACGGCGTTTTTGATCTTCTCAAAAACCTTGGGATTCCATTGCTAACCGAGGAAAACGGCTAGATCAGCAAGTCCCATCCTGCACCCACCCATTCTGAACCCGCTTCATCCGCTGCCCATCCACGCACCGGATGTCGTTGCTCGGCGAGGCCTTCGCCGCCTTCTCCGCATTCTGCTTGGCGCGCAACTCGCCCTGGATCCGGATCGCTTCCTTCCGCGAGGCGAGCCACGAGGCTTCCCGCGCTTCCGGGCTCTCCACGCTCCCCAACGGCACCGTCGTCGTCGCTGGTGCGGGTTGCACGGTCGTCGCGGGTGCCACGTCCGTCGCGGGCGCACTGGCCGGCACGGGGATCGTGATCACCGAGGTCACCGCCGGGGCCACGCCGGTCGCGCCCGTTGCGGGCTCGGCGTGCCTGCCGCGCATGTACAGCCACGCGCCCACCAGCGCGAGGATCACCAGCACCGCGATCACCAGGATCCGGCGCGAACGCGCTTGCCTCTGCCTCTGTCGACGGCTACGTCGCATTGCCCTGCTCCATCCATACCCCTGCTGGCCGAAGGATAGCCGCGTTGCGCGACCCGGGGGTGTGCGCGGGTCGACACCGTCGGTTCGGCCGTGAAGGGCGCGCCGGTCCGCCGCCTTGACCCCCTGCCGGCCGTCGCGGACGATCCGGCCGGGGATTCCTTCGAGCGCCCGCCATGCTGAAACGCTTCGCTGCCTTCGCGTTGTTCGCCGTCGCTGCGCCGGCGATTGCGGGCGATGTGTGCGAGTCGGGGAACACGCAGGACATCAACGAATGCGGTCGCCAGGGCGTCGAGCGGGCCGACAAGGCGTTGAACGCCGCTTACCAATCGCTGCTTGCCGGCCTGAAGGCGGACGCGGAGGACTACCCCGAGATGGCGCGCGCGCGTGAGCAGCTCATCGTCGCGCAACGCCTGTGGGTCAAGTTCCGCGAGGCGGACTGCGATGCGATCTTCACGGTGCACAGCGGCGGCACGATCCGCACGGCGATGTACTTCGCGTGCATGCAGGATCGCGCGGAGAAGCGGACGGCGGAGTTGAAGGCGTACAACGAAAGCTTCTGAGGGAGGCGCGCGTGGACCGTCGCATGCAGACCGTGGCCGTTGCGTTGGTGTGGACCGGCCTGGCCTGGACCTGGCCGCGTTCGGTCTCGCGCTCACGTCGTTGCCGTATGTCTACGCGCTGCTGACTGCGCTCGCAGGGATCACGCTGCTGCTGGCCGGCGCGGGAATCGGCCGCGTGCGAAAGGGCTAGGCGCGTTACCGGAGGCGCAACGCGACCCGCGCCCCTACTTCGCCACGAACGCCCGCGACAACATCACCCCTTCCACGCCATCGGCCGACGCCTTCGACAACCGCACGCGCATTGCCAGTTCCGGCGACCAGTCGATCTCCCACGCGTCCAGCACCTGTTCGCCGTCGAACATCGGTTTGTCCTGCCGCTGCGTCGCGGGCCTGGTCTGCTGCATCTGCGCCATGAACGCGGCGAGGTGCGCTTCCAGCTCGGCCGCTTCCGCGCCGTCGGCCATCACGGCGCAGTAGCCGCGCTCGTTGAGGGTGATCAACACCTGCGGGGTGCCTTCGACCAGCCAGGTCTTGCTGGCGTGGTAGCCGGCGTTGGGGTCGGCGGGCATTGCGACGGCGTTGCGCGCCTTCACCGCTTCGGCGGCCTTGTCGTAGCTGGTGCCGCTGGCGATGCACGTGTCGCCGAAGGTGGCGAAGACGTCCTTCGCGAACACCTGCCCACTTGCAAGCAGCAGTAAGGACGCGAGCACGATGGTACGTGCGCGGCGATGCGAGTTGGTGTGTTGCATGGATCCCCCTGAATGCGATGCGCGCCATCCCCATGGCGTGCGTGCAGCGTACAACGTGCGCGACGCAAATTATTGCGACAGGAACCGCAAGCCGACGCCCGGTTCGGTGGCGATCCATTTCGGCGCGGCGGCATCGTCGCCGAGCTTCTGCCGCAGTTTGGCCACGAGGATCCGCAGGTAGTGCGTGTCCTGGTCGTGCGTGGGTCCCCACAGTTCGCGCAGCAGCTGGGGCTGCGTCACCACGCGGCCCGCGTTCTGCACCAGCAGGGCGAGCAAGGCGTATTCCTTGCGGGCGAGGACGATCGGGTTGCCGTCCAGCGTGACTTCGCGCCGCGCGAGGTCCACGCGCAAGCGGCCGTCGTCGTGCACCGGCGGTGTGTCTGCCGGTGCGGCGTGTGCGCGGAGCAACGCCCGGACGCGCGCCATCAGTTCCTGCACGCCGAAGGGTTTGGTCACGTAATCGTTGGCGCCGGCGTCGAGGGCGGCGACCTTGCCGGTTTCGTCGCTGCGCACGGTCAGCACGATCACGGGCACGTTCGACCATTCGCGCAACGCGCGCAGCACTTCGTGGCCGTCGCGATCGGGCAGGCCGAGGTCCAGGATCACGAGGTCGGCGCCTTGCGTCGCCAGCAGGTCGAGGCCGCCCTGCCCCGTTTCGGCCAGCAGCACCTGGTAGCCCTGCGCGCGCAGGCCGATGTCGAGGAACTTGCGGATCTGCGGTTCGTCGTCGATGACCAGCAGGCGCGCGGTGGTCATGGCGTGGGCTCGATGCGCGGGAGCGTGATGCGGATGGTGGTGCCGCGGCCGCTCGGCGCAGGCAACGCTTCCACCTCGCCGCCATGCGCGCCGATCATGCCGCGGCAGATCGCGAGGCCGAGGCCCGTACCGCCGCGGCCGCGATCGCCGCGCGCGACGCTGTAGAAGCGGTCGAAGATGCGGGCGCGTTCGTCTTCCGGGATGCCGGGGCCGTGGTCGGTGATGTCGAGTTGCACGGCGTTGCCGATGGCGTGCGCGTCGATTTCGACCGGCGCATCGGGTGGTGAAAACTTCACCGCATTCTCGAGCACGTTGAACAGCGCTTGCTCGATGAGCGCCGGGTGCACCCAGAGCGGTTCCATCTCCTGCGGGACGCGTGCGACGAAACGTGCAGCGGGATGTTGCCGCTGCAGTCGTCCGACCGCTGCGCCCACCAGCTCATCCACGCCGATCCAGTCGCGATGCAACACCAGCTCGCCGTGGCCGAGGCGCGTCATGTCGAGCAGGTTCTGGATGTAGCGGTCGAGGCGCTCGCCTTCGGTACGGATGGCGTCCAGCAGGCTGCGGCGGTCGGCGTCGTTCATCGCGTCGCCGTAATTCTCCAGGCTGCCGGCGGCGCCGATGATCGACGCGAGTGGCGTTCGAAGGTCGTGCGACACCGACGACAGCAACGCGGACCGCAGGCGTTCGGTTTCATTCGCCATGCGCGTGGTTTCGAGTTCGCCGGCCAGGCGCGTGCGTTGCAGCGCCTGCGAGATGTCGCCGGCCATCGCCTTGGCGGTCATCTGCTGCATCGCGTCCAGGCGCGTCGAGGACGGCGGCAGCTTCAGGCCGATCACGCCCAACGGGCCGCTCGGCGCGCGCAACGGCAGGAACCACCAGCCGTGTTCTTCCACACCGCCGCCCTGGTCGGTCGCGCAGTCGTCGCCCAATCGCACCCACGCATCCGCGCCGAGGCCTTCGCGGAAGACGCTCTCGGCGGCATCGACCACACCGGAGGCATCCGTCGCCACCGACAACTTCCCCGCCAACGCCTGCCGCGCGTTCGCATGCAGGTTGGCGATGCGCAGTGCCTGCACCTGCATCGCGAGTTGCGACGCGAGACGCCCCGCGATCAACGCCGCTGCGAGGAACAACGCGACCGTCGCCACCCCATGCCGCGCGTGGATGTAGAACGAGTAGCGCGGTTCGATGAAGAAGAAGTTGAACGCGAGGAAGCACAACACCGCCGTCAGCAACGCGGGCCCGGTGTGCGTGCGCACCGCGACCACGAGCACCGCGAGCATGAAGACGAGCGACAGATCGGCGAGGCCGAGCCAGCGTTCGGCGGCGGCGGCCACGATGACCGCAACGGCGGTCGCAACGAAGGCAAGCACGTAGCCGGCGGCGGGCGACGCGTTGGCGGCGATCGGCAGGGCGGGACGCATGCGCGCATTGTGCGCGATTCGCGCGGGGCTGGAATTTACGCCGAATTTACGCAACGGGCCGGTGCCGGGAATGGAGGCTTTGCGCGCCCGGTGACGAGAATTTGGCCGTGGCCGATGGGGCCGCGCGTTGGATGATCGCGATGCAACGGATGTGGACCTGGTGTGCCCTCGCCTGCCTCGGCCTGGCGGTCGATGCGCGGGCGGCCGACATCACCGGTTCGGCGGCGCTGACCTCCGACTACGTCTGGCGCGGCACAACGCAGACGCGTGGCGAGCCGGCGGTGCAGGCGGGCGTGAAAGTGGCAGGCGCATCAGGCGTGTACGCCTCGCTCTGGGGCACGAACGTCGATTACGGTCCGGCGGCGGATGCGAGCACCGAGTTCGACGCGACCGTCGGCTGGGGCACGGCGCTGTCGGACGATTGGTCCGTCGACGTGAACCTGCTGCGTTACGTGTATCCGTCGACCCGCATCGACCTGGACTGGACCGAGGCGAACGGCACTCTGATGTTCCGCGATCGCGCGTGGCTCTCGCTCGGCTACTCGCGCGAAGCACTCGGCGGCGATGATGCGGGACTCTATGCGTTGGTCGGTGGTCGCCTACCGGTGAACGATCGCCTGAATCTCGAACTCGCCGTCGGCCACTACTTCCTGCAACAACGCGATTACACGCACGCGCAACTGAGCGCGGTGTTCGCCCTCGCCGGCCCGCTTTCCCTGCGTTTCACCGCGCACACCACCGACAGCAACGCGAAACGGATCTTCGGCGACAACGCCGCCGGCCCGCGCATCGAAGCCGCATTGCAAGCCACGTTCTGATTGGAACCCGCCATGTCCGCCACCACCGCTCCCATCGCCGTGCCGCAACCGCACGCGCCGTCCGCCAGCTTCCGCACCCTGATGCTCGGCGCGATCGGCGTCGTGTTCGGCGACATCGGCACCAGTCCGCTGTACACGATCAAGGAAGCCTTCACCCCGCACTACGGGCTCACGCCGGATGCGGCCACCGTGCTCGGCGTGTTGTCGCTGGTGTTCTGGACGTTGATGGTGATCATCACGGTGAAGTACGTCGCGGTGATCATGCGCGCGGACAACGCGGGCGAAGGCGGGATCATGGCGCTGACGTCGCTCGCGCAACGCACGATGCCGGGCGGTTCGCGTGGTGCGTACATCGTCGGCTTGCTGGGCGTGTTCGGCGCGGCGTTGTTCTTCGGCGACGGCGTGCTGACCCCGGCGATCTCGGTGTTGTCGGCGGTGGAAGGCCTGGAAGTGGCGGCCCCCACGCTCGAACACATGGTGTTGCCGCTGACGATCGGCGTGCTGGTGGTGTTGTTCGCCACGCAGCGCTTCGGCACCGATCGCGTGGGCAAGGCGTTCGGACCGGTGATCGTGGTGTGGTTCGCCGCGATCGCGGTGCTGGGCATCCACAACATCGTCGGCAACCCGGAAGTGCTGCATGCGCTGAATCCGTGGTGGGGCCTGCGCTTCTTCCTCGACCACGGCTGGCACGGGATTTTCATCCTCGGCGCAGTGGTGCTGGCGGTGACGGGCGGCGAAGCCTTGTACGCAGACATGGGGCACTTCGGACGGCGGCCGATCCAGGTGGCCTGGAACGTGCTGGTGCTGCCGGCGCTCACGCTCAACTACCTCGGCCAGGGCGCGCTGCTGCTCGCGAACCCGAAGGCCATCGACAATCCCTTCTATCTCGGCGTGCCGGCGTGGGCGCTGTATCCGATGATCGCGCTCGCGACGGCGGCGACCGTCATCGCTTCGCAGGCCGTCATCAGCGGCGGTTACTCCGCGGCGCGCCAGGCGATCCAGCTGGGCTACCTGCCGCGCATGCACATCAAGCACACGTCGCAGGCGACGATCGGGCAGATCTACATCCCGACGATCAACTGGGTGTTGATGATCGGCACGATCGCGACCGTCGTGGGCTTCGGCAGCTCGACGGCGCTTGCGACGGCCTACGGCGTGTCCGTCGTCGGCACGATGCTGATCACGAGCGTGTTGTTCATCGTGGCGATGCGCCAGCGCCGGACCTTGCCGCCGATGGTGTTCTGGCCGCTGGCGACGCTGTTCGTGCTGGTGGACGTGGCGTTCCTGTCGGCCAACCTGGCGAAGTTCATGGATGGCGCGTGGTTCCCGATCGCGCTGGGCGTCGGTGTGTTCATCCTGTTGCGCACGTGGGGCCGTGGGCGCCAGCTGTTGCAGGCGGAGATCCTGAAGGACGGCCTGCGCCTCGATACGTTCCTGCCCGGCCTGATGCTGGCGCCGCCGACGCGCGTGGAAGGCACCGCCGTGTTCCTCACCGCGCAGCACGGCATCGTGCCGAAGGCGCTGCTGCATAACCTCAAGCACAACAAGGTGCTGCACGCGCGCAACGTGCTGCTGACGGTGGAGACGAGCGCGGTGCCCTACCTGTCCGATGCGACGCGCCTGAGCATCGAACCGATCGCCGACGATTTCTACCGCGCGACCGTGCGCTACGGCTTCATGGAATCGCCCGACGTCCCGCTGGCCTTGATGCGCGCGGGCGACCAGGGCGAGCTGTGCTTCGATCCGATGGAGACGACGTACTTCGCCAGCCGCGAAACCATCGTCGCGCGTCCGCGCGGGGGCATGGCCTTGTGGCGCGACAAGCTGTTCGGCGCGATGCATCGCAACGCGGCGCCTGCGACGGACTTCTTCCGCATCCCGAGCACGCGCCTGGTGGAGCTGGGCGCGCCGGTGGAAATCTGATGCGCTACAACGCGATCGGCGTGCGCTCGAGCAGTTCCTGCACGGTCTTGATCTGCAGCGGCTTGGTGCAGTGCTTGTCAAAGCCGACGGCGTGCGACTTCTCGCGATCGCTGTCCTGGCCGTAACCGGACACCGCAACGATCCAGGCCTTCGCACCCCAGTCGGTCGCACGGATCTGGCGGCACACTTCCCACCCGTCCAGCTCCGGCATGCCGATGTCGAGGAAGACCACGCCCGGATGCAGTTCCATCGCCAGGTCGAGGGCCTGCTGCCCGTCGCGCGCCAATGCGACGCGATGCCCCAGCAATTCGAGCAAGGCCGCCAGTGTTTGCCCAGCATCGAGGTTGTCGTCGGCGACGAGCGCCGTGGGAGCTGGGGTGGGCATCGCAGGATCATACGCGCCCGGGATGTGACAGCCCTCGTCAGGGGGTGGCCGCGGGGATCAGGCTCATCTCCGGGCGATACCGCCAGATTTCGCTGGTCACGCTGTCCACGCACGCGGCATATGCGGCAAGCAACTCGCGGCGCGTGGTGGCGTCGTCGACGCTTGCCATCACGCGTTCGAGGTCGCCGGGTGCGTTCTCGTAACTTGCCCAATCGTTGCGCGCAACCATCAGCATGAATTCCGGCGACGCGGTGCCGCCCACGCCTTCGTACCACGTGTGCGTGCCCTGCCCGCCCGTGGCTTCCACGGTGGCGCGCATGCGCTTGACGATTTGTTCGAACTGCGCGGCCTTGCCCAGCTTCAACTTGTACACGTGCACTTCCACCATCGCGGTGGGTTGCCACTGTTCGAGCGGCGTGCCGGTGCTGAGGTCGCGACGCACGCGATACACGGCGCGGAACGCGGGCTCGCCGAACGCCATGAACGTGCGGTCCGCATCCTTCGCATCGTCGGCGGGCGCGACGCGATGGTCGAACGCGGAGAACGGCGCGCCGAATGTGCCGTCGATGAACATCCCCATGCGCGGGCCGTGCGTGATCGTCCAGCCGTACCAGACGAGCGGATCGTTGTGCGTGCGATGCCACGCGAGGTGCTTCTGGTAGCCGGCGTCGAACTGCGCGTCCATGCCGGGCTTCGGCGTGTAGGCGAACACGTGTGCGGCGTCGCCGGTATTTCGCAGGGGCGCCGCGGCATTGGCGGTGGTGGCCAGGAGCAACAGCAGCATTGCGAGTCGCGAACGGGACATGGGGGAAGTCTCGTCAGTCAGAACCAGATCCGGAACCCTGCGACCACGCGCGTATCGCTTGCGTCGTGCCGCAGGTCCGCAGTGTCGCCGAACGCGCGCTCGTACACCACGCCGATGTACGGCGCGAACTGGCGCGTCACTTCGTAACGCAACCGCAGGCCGGCTTCGGCGGTGCTCAACCCCGCGCCCACATGGCGCGCGGGATCGTCCTTGCCGTTGAGGTTGAGTTCGACGAGCGGCTGCAGGATGAGGCGATTGGTGAGCAGCGCTTCGTATTCGGCTTCGATGCGCGCGGCGGTGCGGCCGGAGGCGCCGATGTACGCCGTCGCTTCCAGTTCGATCTTGTACGGCGTGGTGCCCGTGACGCCGATGGCGGCCCAATCCTGCGACGCGCCGGGTTTGAAATCGTGGCGCACGCCCGCGACGAGATCCCACCAGCGCGCGATCGGCTTGCCGTACAGCACTTCCAGGTCGGCGGCTTCGGTGCGTTCGTCGATGCGCTCGCCTTCGCTGCGCAGCCAGAGCTTGTCGGTGTCGGTGCCGATCCACGCCTGGCCTTGCCATTCGAGGCCGCCGTCGAAGCCTTCGAGGCGGTTGAACTGGACGAAGGACTGGATCGCGTTGTCATGCTCCGGGTGGTCGGCCATCGGCGGTTTGGCCGCGGCGCGATCGGCGTCCGTCAATGCGGGGATCGGCGTCTTCGGTTGCTCGCCCGTCGTGGGTGCAGGCATCGGCATCGGCATCATGTGATGCGAATGGTCCTGCGCCATCGCATCGAGCGCGACGCAACACAGGAGCGCCAGCGCGAGCCGCTTCATTCGTCCACCCGCACTTCGCGCATCATCCCGGCTTCCATGTGGAACAGCAGGTGGCAGTGATATGCCCAGCCACCGAGCGCATCGGCGCGAACGCGATAGCTGCGCCTGCTGCCGGGCGGCATGTCGATGGTGTGCTTGCGCACGTGGAAGTTGCCGTCGGCGTCTTCCAGGTCGCTCCACATGCCGTGCAGGTGGATCGGGTGCGTCATCATCGTGTCGTTGACCAACACGATGCGCAGGCGTTCGCCGTAGTTGAACCGCAGCGGTTCCGCCTGCGAGAACTTCTGCCCGTTGAAGCCCCACGTGAAGCGTTCCATGTGGCCGGTGAGGTGCAGCTCGATGTCGCGGCCGGGATCGCGGCCGTCTGGATCGTCGAACACGCTGCGCAGCATCGAATACGTGAGCACCGTGCGGCCGTTGTCGCGCAGGCCGATGCCGGGGTCGTCGAGCTTCGGCGTCGGCGAAGCCGCCTGCATGTCGACGAACGGGTTGTGCGATTCGCTGGCGGGATGGTGTTGCGCGGCAGGCATTGCGTGGCCCATCGCGGCGTGGCCCATCGCGGCGTGGTCCATGCCGGCCATGTCCATGCCGGCCATGTCGTGCGCCGCCGCACCGTGCCCCATGTCCGCCATCGACAGGATCTGCCGTGCCTCCACCGCCGGCACCGGCGCGCGCAAGCCTTCGCGCACGGCGAGCGTGCCGCTGACGTAACCGGTGCGGCCCATGTCCTGCGCGAAGATGGTGAACGCGTCCTGCCCGCTGGGCTCCACGATCACGTCGAAGGTTTCCGCGGTCGCGATGCGGAATTCGTCGACCGTCACCGGGTGCACGTACTGGCCATCGGCGGCGACCACCGTCATCTTCAAGCCGGGGATGCGCACGTCGAAGTACGTCATCGATGCGCCGTTGATGAAACGCAGGCGCACCTTCTCGCCGGAACGGAACAGGCCCGTCCAGTTGCCGAGCGACGTGGTGCCGTTCAACAGGTAGGTGTAGGTGTTCGCGTTGACGTCGGCGAGGTCGGTGGGCGTCATGCGCATCGCGCCCCAGAGCTTGCGGTCTTCGATGGTTTCCGCGAGGCCATCGCGGCGCGCATCGCGCATGAAGTCGCCGAGCGTGCGCTTGTAGTAGTTGTCGTAGCCCGGCATCTTCTTGAGGCGCGCGAACAACGCCGCCGGATCCAGGTCCGTCCAGTCCGTCAGCATCACCACGTAATCGCGGTCGAATGCGAACGGTGCGGGTTCGATCGGATCGATGATCAGCGGGCCGTACAGCCCCACCTGTTCCTGGTACGCCGAATGGCTGTGGTACCAGTACGTGCCGGATTGCTTCACGTCGAAGCGATACGCGTACGTCTCGCCGCGATGGATGCCGTCGAAGCTGATGCCCGGCACGCCGTCCATGTTGGCGGGCAGCAGGATGCCGTGCCAGTGGATCGAGGTCTCGTGGCCATGCACGGAATGCATCGGCAGCGCGTTCGACACGCGCAAGTCCACCGTGGTGCCTTCGCGCCAGCGCAGCAGCGGCGCGGGCAACGATCCGTTGACGGTGATCGCCGTGCGCGTGCGGCCGGTGAAGTTCATCGGCGTTTCGCCGATCGACAGGTCGAACTGCGTGCCGGACAGGACGGAAGGCAGGCCCGCGCCTTGCAGCGCGTAACTCGCGCGTGGCCACAGGCCGAGGCCGGCCACGGCGCCGCCGGCGGCCAGGCCTTGCACGAAGCGGCGACGCGCGGGTTGGGCGGGGCCGCCGTTGGGAGTTCGCAACGTCAAGTTCCTGGGGGATCGCGACGGCGCTACTTTACGCCCGGCCCCTGTACCGAGCCATGCGCAGCGCGGCGCCGGGCGTTAGGCTAGCCGCCGACGAGACGGATCACGGGATCGAGGAACTGCGATGGACTGCTTCCAACACGCCGGCACGGCCGCCATCGGCCTATGCAAGCATTGCGCGAAGGGCCTGTGCCCGGCGTGCGCGGCCGATCTCGGATTCGGGCTTGCCTGCCGCGGATCGCATGAAGCGGAGGTCAGCGATGCGCACGCGTTGTGGCTCCACTGCCAACGGATGCAAGGGACACAGCGCTCGCTGCGGTCGCTCACCCCGATGTACTTCCTGGTGATCGGCGCGATCATGATCGGCTACGACCTGCATGCCGGCGCACGGACGCTGACCTCCAGCATCGCGCTGGGCCTGGTGTTCGCGTTCGTCGGTGTCGTCGTTGCACTCAAGATGTGGCGCGCGCCCCAGATACCGGCCACGCGGCATTAAGCTAGCCGCCTCCGGGAGGATCACGACCATGAAAGTGAACTTCGCGCACCTGCGCGACAAGAATACGGAAGGCGGCTGGATCGACTACGTGGTGTTCGATGCGCACGCCGATTCCAACACCAACGCCGACAATGGGCTGCTGCTGCAGAAGCTGACGAAGCAGGCGCGCGCGAACGGCCTGAAGGTGGACCAGTCCGCGCTGGCGTACATGCAGCCCAACGGCAAGGTCACGTATTACGGCGTCGAAGCGCTCGTGAAATACCTGGCGAAGGTGGGGCTGCCGGGCTGGACGCACACGCTCGAGATCGGTGCGCCCGACGAACCCGCCGCTTAATGCAGCATCGGTACGCCGAAGCCTGCCTTCAGTTCGTCCAGGTCCACGTTGCCGTCCTTGTTGGCGTCGAGCCAGTCGAAGCGGATCTTCAGGCCGCGGCGCAGCTCGGCGTCCGATAACTTCCCGTCGCCATCGGTGTCCGCGATGCTGATGCGGTAGGCCGCATCCGGCGCGCCCTGCGCCTTGTCGCCCAGGAACACCTGGAACTCGTCGGCGGAAATCAGATCGTCGTGGTTGGTGTCGAGCGCTTCGAGCACCGCGTCGCTGTCGTATTCGTACTGGCTGAGCACGCCGTCGTGATTGGCGTCGAGGATGGCGAAGCGACTGGCGGCGGTTGGCGGCGCCGGTGCGGCCGCGGGCGCGGCGGCTGCGGCGGGTGCCTCGGCCGGCTTGGCGGACATGGGCGTGGCCTGCTGCGCCATGCACGCGCCGGCCGGGAGCAAGGCGCAGGCGAGCAGCGCGGCGGACAGGCGGGCGATGGACGTGGACATGGGGCGGGCCTTGGCGGGAGGGGTGTTCCTCACGCAACGGCGGCGGGCCCGGGGATCGGACAGCCGCTTGGCCTACGCGGGGCACTCCGGCAGGTTGAGGAGCGCGTTGGAGTCCTCGTCGTCGATCTCGGTCCGCAGGTATTTCCGCCCGTTGCGCGTGGCCACCACGATCCAGACGTCCTCGCCGAGCACGTTGATGTAGCAGCGCAGGCGCCCGGTCTCGATGTGGTCGATGGTTTCTTCCTGGGTGAACTTCCACCCCCAGCCGCCGACATGCGAGATGCGCCCGTCGGCGCTGCCGAACTCGCGCGTGTTGATGCAGGTGACCTTGACGGTGTCGGGCACGCGGCTCCCCTTGCCTTGCGGACACCCGTTGTAACGTAGGGAGCATGCTGCGTCGGGCGCGATCGGCGTAGGAATAATTCTCGGAAAGTCATGCAACGGGGAGCGCAAATGCTGCGAGCCGCCATCTTCGACCTGGACGGACTGCTCATCGACTCGGAGGCGATCTGGTTCGAGACCGAGTGCGAGGTGTTCGGGTCGGTCGGTATCAAGCTGACGCCGGAGATGGGGGCGAGTACGCAAGGCTTCCGGTTGGATGAAGTCGTTGCGCACTGGTGGCAGTACCAACCTTGGGAAGGCCCCACGCGCGACGAGATCGCGCAACGCCTCGGCACGTTGGTGGCCGAACGCGTGGCGTCGCGTGCGAAAGCATTGCCGGGTGCGGTCGACGCGGTGCGCTTCGCGCGATCACGCGTCGAAGGTTTGGCGATCGCATCGGCGACGTCCGACGCGATCATCCACGCGGCGTTGCAAAGGCTCGGGATCGCCGCGTTGTTCGACGTCGTGCATTCGGCGGAATCGGAAGCGCGCGGGAAACCGGATCCCGCGGTGTTCCTCAGCGCGGCGCGGATGTTGGGCATCGTGCCCGGCGACTGCGTGGTCTTCGAGGATTCGGTGAACGGCGTGATCGCGGCGAAGGCGGCGGGCATGCGCTGCATCGCCGTGCCGGAGGCGGCGCAGGCCGCAGATCCGCGCTACGCCATCGCCGACATGCGGCTGCGTACGCTGGAAGCGCTGGATGCGCGCGCGTGGGACGCAGTCACGGGCGCCTGACCGACCGAGGGGGCATACTCCCGTCCACGCCCTCAGGGGGGGCGGGACCAGGGGGTCGCCAGCATGGACGAACAGGACACGGGCGCGTTGCCGCCCGCGCGCAGTCGTACGATCAAGTACCTGCCGAACAGCGACATCATCGAAGTGCGCTACGCGGGCGAAGTCAGCTACGACTTCCGCATCGGCACGATCGATGCGCTGGGGCGGATGACGCCGGCCGGTGGGTTCCGGCGCTTGCTGATCAATTACACGTCGGCGTGGCCGATCGCGACGCCGGAGCCGAAGGCCGTCGCGGAATTCGGCGCGCGCATGGGGCGGCTGGCATTCACCACCGATGCGCGCGTGGCGTTGGTCAATGCGCCGACCGACGTGCAGGTGCAGACGAATGAAGTGCTGACGCAGGGTGGATTCGTGTTCCGGCAGTTCGATGACCGGGTGCAGGCGGTGGCGTGGTTGCTGGCCGAACGTACGGCGTAGCAGGCGTCACGCACACCCTTACTGCCGCGTCCCCCGCGCCGAATCCCCCACCATCGCCCGCACCAGGCGCCGCACCTTCGACACGAAGCGCGCATCCGCGGCGCGCTTTTCCATGTCCGGTGCAAATGCCGCCGCACCCACGCCGCCGTTGATCCGCAACGCCAGCGCATACAACTGGTCCTCCAGCGCGCGCCCGCGTTCGCGGATGGAATGCACGCGTTCGAACGTCACCATCGGGCCCGCGCGCTTCGCGTCGGCCATCGCGGCGTCGTATTCGGCCTCGAGGGCGTCGAGGGACTGGTGGAAATTCAGGACGAACTGGTCCATCGCATCGTTGGCATCCGACATGGCACTCCTCCGGCTTCGAGTGCGCGAAAGCCTGTCACTGGCCGGCGGCGCGCCGCATCGTCCCGGTGGGCAAAACGCGGTGCCGTCGGGCCGATCCTCACGCCATGGCCGTTGCCGGCCGGCTCTGGCGTAACCACAGGGACGGACCGGGGACGAACGGACGCATGAGCGGCAATCTGTTCGCCGAACTGAAGCGGCGCAAGGTCATCAAGGTCGGCGCCGTCTACCTGGTGTCGGCATGGGTGGCCGTGCAGGCGGCTAGCATCGTCCTCCCCGCGTTCGACGCCCCGCCTTGGGCGCTGCGCGTCTTCATCCTCATGGCGTTGCTCGGCTTCCCGATCGCCCTCGTGCTGACGTGGGTGCTCGACCTCACGCCCGAGGGCATGCGGCTGGATGCGTCGCCGGTGGGGAACAAGCGCGTCATCGCCGTCGCGCTCGGGCTCGCGGCGCTGGCTGTGGGCTGGTACTTCGTCGGGCAGCCCAGCGTGCGGCCGGGGCAAGCGGTGGTCGACGCCAAGCCCGCGCCGATCGTCGACGACAAGTCGATCGCGGTGCTCGCCTTCACCGACCTCAGCCCGAAGCACGACCAGGAATATTTCTCCGACGGCATGTCGGAGGAGATCCTCAACGCGCTCGCGCAGATCCGTGACTTGCGCGTCGCGGGGCGGACGTCGTCGTTCTCGTACAAGGGACGCAACGTGGACCTGCGCACGATCGGCCAGGCGCTGGGTGTCGCGCATGTGCTGGAGGGATCGGTGCGCACGCAGGGCAATCGCGTGCGCATCACCGCGCAACTCGTGCGCAGCAAGGACGGCATGCACCTGTGGTCGAAGCAGTTCGACGGCGACCTGTCGGATGTCTTCAAGTTGCAGGACCAGATCGCGCATGCGATCGCGGACGCACTGCAGGTGACGTTGATCGGGGAGCAGAAGTCGCAGTTGGTGGCCGAATCGACCACCAGCCCCGAGGCCTACCAGCTGTACCTGCGCGCCACCGACGTCATGAACAAGCGTGACTACGCGCATGCGAAGGAGGCGATCGCGTGGCTGGAGCAGGCCATCGCGCTGGATCCGAAATTCGCGCGCGCGCATGCACGGCTGGCGCTGGCGCAGATGACGGTGAACGTCCGTGACCCGGATCGCGGTCGGCAAGCCGAGCAACACGCGCGTGCGGCCATGGCGATGGACCCGACGCTGGCCGAACCGGTGTACGCGCTGGGCCTGGAACTGTGGCGCATGGAACGGCGCTTCACCGAGGCACGCACTTATCTCGATCGCGCGGTGCAGATGCAACCGCAGGACGCGTCGGCGCACATGTACCTGGGGCAATGGTTCATCGTCACCGGTTACACGAAGCAAGGCATCGCGGAGCTGGACCGCGCGATCGCCATCGATCCGATGTTGCCGAATGCGGTCAACTGGCGTGCCTCGCAGTCCATGTATGCGGGCGACCTGGACAAGGCGGAGATGTTGTTCACGCAGTCCGATGCGCTCGGACTGTCGTTCGCCAAGGCCGGCCTGGGGGAAGTCATGCGCGCGCGCGGCGATGTCGCTGCGGCGCGGCAACTGGTGGCGGCGACGTGGAAGCAGAATCCGACGCCGTGCGGCACTGCGGGCCCGGTGGACTTCGACACGCTGCTGGCGGGCACCATCGGCGGCGATGCCAATGCGCAGGCGCGCGCGCTGAAGATCATCGACGACTGCCTGGCGACGAAACCTGACGTCGTGCCTGCGTGGGCCGTCGTCTCGCTGATGCGATTGCACCAGTATTCGCGCGCGCTGGCGTTGTTCGGCGGGCGCGTGTCGCAGGACGATGCCGGCATCGTGTTCCGCATCTGGTCGCCGGAGGATGCCCCGATGCGGCAGCTGCCGGAATTTCCCGAACTCGCGCGCAACATCGGGTGGGTGGATGCCTGGGAGCGGTTTGGGCCGCCGGATGCATGCACGCGGGTTGCAGTTCGTGACTATCGGTGCCGCTGAGTGACGAAGCCTGGTGCGCATTCGCACGATCTGAACGATGCGGGGTCAATGCTGTGGCCGCTTGCACCCCCCGGTGCAGAGGACGACCCATGAGCAACCCCATCGAAAGCCTGCTCCAGCAGATCACCGGCCAGGGCGGCGCACCGTTGCCGCCGGAAGCGCGCGACCAGTTCCAGCAGATCGCGCAGAACGCCTCGCCCGACGAACTCAGCCAGGGCATGAACGCGGCGTTCCAGTCCGACCAGACCCCGCCGTTCGCGCAGATGGTCGCGCAGCTGTTCGGCCACGCGGACAACCAGCAGAAGACCGGGATGCTGAGTACGTTGCTCGGCGCGTTGGGCGGCGGCGCCACGCATCCGGCGCTGACGCAGGCGGGCATTTCCAGCCCGGAACAAGCGACGCAACTGTCCACCGACCAGGTGCAGCAGATCGCGACGCAGGCCGAACAAGCCAACCCCGGCATCGTGCAGCAGATGAGCGACTTCTACGCCAAGCATCCGCAGCTGGTGCAGTCGCTGGGTGCGGCGGCGATGGCGATCGTGTTGGGGCGGATGCGGTCGCGTCACTGACGGCGTTGGCGCTTCGATAGGAGCAGCTCACCCTGACTTCATGTTTCCGACATTGCCCGCGCACATGGCGCGGGCAACCTGGGCGCCCTCTTCCACCTGATGGGCACCATGACGAAAAGACGAACGCATGCTGGCAAGGCGCTGGCGGCCGCACTCGTGATTCCGTGCGCCTCGGAAGCCTGGCTGCTGTGCACGTATGACTATTTCAGTGCCGACGGGACTCCGGATAACGCGCTGATTCACAGCTTGCCGTTCATGGCGATCTTCGCGTCGGTGCTGAGTTGCGTGGCGCTGATTGGGTTCCAGGCATTCGGCAAGTACCTCCTGGGTCAGAGTGCGCCGTCGATCGCGTCGCCCATGGTGTTTGCTGCACTGGCGGCGTTACCGGTCCCGGCGTGGATGTTCTGGGCGATGTCCGGGTGGTCAGACCCGCCGCCCAGCACGGGCGCGACGGCGGGATTCGTTTGGGTGTTTCTGTTCGTCAGCTCGGTGCCGGGCGCGCTCACACAATGGGTGCTGATTGGTCGCGATCGGATTACTTCGGCGGCGGACGGCAGTCCTTCGGCTTGCTGATGTTCCGCGTTTTTTTGGCCCGTCCCGCCGATCGCTGGGAACGCCACCTTGCTTGCGGGACCACACACGGGATGCATAAGCTCGACGCATCCCGCGACTGGTGGTGAACGGATGCCCTGCGCTGCCGACCGTTTCAAGGCGCTGATCGAGGCCAACGCGCAGGAGATTGTCCGGCTGAACGCGCGCATCAAGGACACATTCGCGCATCGCGGCGAGAGCGCGGAGCAGGAAAGCGCGTGGCGGTCCGCGTGTGCTGACTTCCACGCCCGCTATGACGCACTCGCGTTTCCAGGCGGACTCGACGGCGCGTTCGACCGCCTGCTGGCGGGCGATCCGGACACGATGGAAGCAACCGTCTGTTTCCTTGGAAGTGCGGCCGTATTTCTTTCGCTCGGGTTACATGTTCGATGCGTTCTTGCGCACGGCGAAGCGCGCGCCGCTCACCGAGGACCAGCGTGATCGGCTGGCGCTGGTCGCCCGGGCGGCCGCTGCGTGGAAGGCGCGCGATCGGATAGGCTGAGGCCCATGATCTGCATTCGCGCGAATCTCGTCTCTGGCCCGGCGCATGCACGCTTTCCACCCGGCACCAAGGTCGGGGCCCTGCTGTTTGTCCAAGCCGACGATGACGCCACGGCCGAGGACATCGCGGGCAAATCCCTCGCCGCACTCGGCTGGGCCAGCCTGGAGACCGAGCGCCTCAAGACCATCACGGACTACGCGCAGTTCGACGCGCGCGACGACGTTGTCGGGGAAGCCTTTCGTGACGCAAGGTCATCCGGCTTCGGCCACATCCTCTTTCCGGAACCGGGCGCCTGACCCGGGAGGGCTCGCACATGCGCATGGGACTGGCCGGATTCTTGATGCTCGCGATTGGCGCGGCACTCGGCGCGGCCGGCTACTTCTATCTCGAGAATCCACTTTGGCTATGGGTGCCGGGTGGCCTCATGGTGCTGGTCGGATTGGCGCTGTTGAGCGGTGCGCGGGAATCGGCCTTGTCGCGTTTCAGGCATCGCATCTCGGACAGCTATGACCGCACCGGCGATGGCCGCGAAAAATAGAAGACGACGATCGCGACGCACATTGCGTACAGGAACGCGATGGGCAGCCCGATGCCCACGTACAGCGGGTCGAGATAGCCCGACTGCAGCCAGCCCTGGCCGGTGAGCACGACACAGAAGCCCACCACCGCGCCGAGCAGCGACAGCATATGAAAGCCGAACGCGGCCCGGAAGGCGATCGCCATCGCGACGACCGACAGGGTGCCGATGATCGCCACCGTCAAATCGCCGGCACCCATCAGGGGCGTCCAAAGCAGCCCTGCGGATAGCGTTGCAGCGCCGACTGCGAGGCTCCACCGCAGCGCTGGATGGCGAGCAGCGGGCGTCATGTCTCAGTTGCCCCGCGCCGCCGCTTCGATCTTCGCAACATCCAACTTGCACATCGGCAGGAACGCCTGCGTCACACGATCGATCACCGCGCGATCCCCCGATGCCATGATCGCGTTCATCGACGCCGGCACGATCTGCCACGACACGCCGAAGCGATCCTTGCACCAGCCGCACTGCTCGGCCTCCGGCACGCTCGACAGCTGCGCCCAATATCGATCGATCTCCGCCTGGTCGCGGCAGGGAACGACGAACGAAATCGCTTCGTTGAACCCGAACCCGTGCGCGTGCCCGCTGTCCATCGCGGCGAACCAGTTGCGCTCGCCCAGGCGGAAGTCGGAATACATCACCGTGCCCGCGCGGTCCGGGTCCATGCCGGCGGGATACGGGATCAACAGGCCGGCCTGCGAAACGTCGAACACCGAACGATAGAACGCGCCCGCCGCCTCCGCCTGGCCGTACGCAGCGCCGGTGAACAACAGCGACGGCACGATCATCGGCCTGGGCGCCGCGGCCGCATCCACGAGCATCAACTGCCACGACACGCCGAAGCGATCCTGCACCCAGCCGTAGCGCGCGCTGAAGGGATACGCGTCCAGCGCCATCAACGCCTGCCCGCCGTCGACCAGCTGCGCCCACAACGCATCGAGGTGCGCGCGCGCATCGGCATCGCGCGAAGGATCGAAGTGCACGAAGAACGAGATCGACGGATTCAGCGGGAAGAGCGGACCGGCGCTGATGGCCATGAAGGGCTGGCCGGCGAGCGTGAACGAGACGATGTCGCAATCGCCGGACGGCGTGTCATGCAGGGTGGTGACGGAATCGATTGACGCGTCCGGGAAGACGCGGCAGTAGAACTCGGCCGCTTCGCGCGCCTGGGTGTCGAACCACAGGTGGGGGGTGATGGGGTGGGCCAGGGGCATGGGAGGTGCTCCGTGGGGTGGATGCGGGGTTTAGCTTGCAGGTGATTTGTTGGGTGTTGGTGCTGATTTTTGTGGTCGTCACCAAACCAAGCCGGGTCCCGGCCCCAACTACAGCGGCAACTTGCCAATCAGGTGCGAAAAAAACATTGCGCTCGTGTAGGCCGCATATTTCTGCCAGTCGTCAGACTTGCTTGCATCTGCGTAGTCGCAAACTGATTTCAGAACGATTGCGCCGCATTTACAGGATTCCGCTGCCGCCATCACGGCATAAGCTTCCATCTCAATTCCAAGAACATCTCTGTTCTGATCAACGATTCCCTCCACGAGCCCTTCGTGCGCAAGAACGCTCGCCCCCGTTGCCATCGGGCCAGCGTGCACCGAGAACTCACCTGCGGGCATTGCTGCCGTCCAGCCTGCTCGGATCTTCTGCCGAACTTCCAGCTCCTCACCAACATCCCGCGCAATCTCGAGCAACGTTGGGTCGAGAGTGCTTTGAAGTGCCCCTGTCTTGAAGACAACAGATCCGGACTCATCCTGCGTGTGCTTGCCACTTCCCCAATCCCATGTCGAGCTCGCGACAATTACATCACCAAGATTGGTCTTCCCAGGAATTCCTGCGCAAATACCAAGCATCACCAGATATTTCGGTTTTAGCTTAGTTGCGACTTTTGCCGCTACTGCCGCGGAAGCCGACATCCCCTTTCGACTTGCAGCTACAGCGACGACTTTAATGGACCTGCCGTCAGTGGTCGCAACCCCAAAGTGATACGTAGATGGATCGCCCGGGAATCTTTTACGTTGCCACCCATAGTCAAGGGCAAGCACCTCGCTGAGCTCGGGAGTTCTCATTGCGGTAATCACCGCAACGTCAACGTCTGTTGATCCCTCTGACTTCACGTGCCTATACACGAGCCGCGCCCTGGCCGCGAGGAAGGGCCGCCAGATCTCTGACGCTGGATGAACCTCGCAGAGCTCAACTCCTCGCGCATTTGCCTCTGCACGAGATTCTTCCAACTTATCTTCCTTCGCAGTAATAAACAAAATACTGCGTGGGATGTAAATCTGATCATCGATGCTGATCAGGTCATAGAAATCAAAGCCGGCCATCGGCGACGGGCCAGTATCCAGCGCATCTGGCAAGCTCACATCGATCAACACCAGGTCAAACCGTTCGGATTGCAGGAGTCTGCGAGCAGAGGCGGCGTCCGTCCGGCTCTCAATGTGTATTGGAAGGCCCAACTTATTGAGCTCCGTCGAGATGGCAACGACTTTTTCGTGCTCGTCATCGACCACCAATACTCGCAAAGTCGTCATCGTTTGATCTTCCCAATCATCGACCGAAGCGTTGATCTCCAGCCTTCCTTTGCTTGGCTGTATTGCACGAGTCCAACAAAGGTCTTGGAGAAGTCCCTTTGAAGTTGTTTTGCCAAGTCCCCGACCGACATGCGGCCAGCACCTTCGCCAAGAATGTCAAACATGGTGATCACAATCGTTGGCACGGTGATCGCCCTCAACTTCATCTGCGCTAATAGATCTCGGCCCGCAAAATGTTCAGGTGCACCGCCCTCCGGTTCATCTTCGGCCGCGTCAAAAGTCGGCATTGTCATGTCCAACAACATTACGTCGAACGAAGACGACTCCTTACTGGAAATCTGCATCAGTTGAGAGAGTGCCGCATCGAACGACTTAGCAACGATCACCTCTTGCGCCAAGCGCTCCTTAAAAAGGAAATCCTCAAGGCGCCGCGCCTTCTCTGGGTCGTCCTCAACTAACAGGATTCTCATCAGCGTAGTCCTCTAGCTCGAACGCAAAGAAAACTTCAAATCCAGCCCCGGAGAAACCGAAGTCAAGCTCAGGCCTTCTATAGAAAGGCGAATTGATCGTCCGCCACAATTTGTGCATACCGCTTCCCCCTTCGGCCTGAGCTTTGCTTCGGGAGTCCGCCTCACCAAGTACAGCTTTGATTTTCGCGAGCCTTGCAATGTCATTAGGCGCGGGCAGGTCAGCTGCCACATTGTTCGAAACTCGCGCGGCAAATGATGGTCCTTGCAGGCGAATTTCAACTCGAATATTGAGCTCTTCAGGTACTAGCCCAGAATGCGCGAGTGCGTTGCTTAGCAGCCCATAGAAGGCATCAACCATTCCATCAAGCGTTCTTCCCGGCATCACCTGGCCAAAGGATTCACACTGAACGTCGACGTCGGGAACGCCGGCATGCTCGGGTAGAGTCTTCTTCGTGATGTTCGAAGCCACTTCAACGGCGAACGATGGAAAATAGTCCTCTCGGTAGTAAACCGTGCTTCGCTTGAACCACCCGGATACCTCGTGCAACTTCAATTGCGAGGCGGTGTTCGCCCGAAGTATGGCGTTCCTGAGTTCCAGAACCCCCTGAACCTGAGGAACTCCATCCAACGAATGAGAAAGGCGATCGAATGCGTCAGCGAATTGATCCTTGACGGAACTCTCAAGCGTTTGCTGCACGCGAAGGAGGTTCTGATCTGTCTTGGCCCACAGAGTGTCGATGCACACGTCAATGAAGTCATCGATGTTGTCAAGCTGTCTAAGCTGATGCCTTAGAAACATTCGCTCGGTATTTGAAGATCGATAGACCAACAACGCCTCGCTCTTTTCCCCGCGCGCGGTTCCGTGCATAACGCGCACTTGGACGAGGTCGTTTCTTATATGCCCGATGATGCTGTCATATGTACGTGTGAATTGGTCCAGCGCGCCCAGGACAGCCTCGCGCTCAGTCGCATTCAGTCCGTCAAGTTTGTCCTCCCAGTAGCTATTGGGGTAATAGCCCTCTCCGGACTCTTTCTTTGTTGAGACTAAGTGCTCATCTGCGACGGGCTTTCGGAGTGCATTGCTGAGTCTTCCGTGCCGAACGCGCGTACTCAAGTATGCGTTCAGTCCGTGATCTCCCTTCACGAACTCATTGGTGATATCGGTGTAAAGCGAATCAAACTGAGCGTCGACTTCAGCGTTAGATTCGTCACTCATGATGTGAATCGAGGAGAGGAGATCTCCAACCGAGCGCTTCGAACTGAGACTAATTTCTTCTAGTGACTCGCCGAGGTCGGCGATAAATCGATCTGCCGGAGAAGGGCTCGGTCGCTCGAGTGAGCGAAACCGCGCATAGGCGCCACCCAAGCGTGCCCTCAGCGTAGTCTTGATTGCCTCAATATCCACGTACACCTTGGATTGCTCGACGAGGGTTGTCCCCTTTGCAATTTCCTGGCGCTTTACCCGATCCTTGATTTCACCGTTGTAGTCCGCCGCATTCTCGGCATCAATTGACGCCAAGTATCGACAGACTTGGATTCTTGCTTCCTCGATCTGAGCAGAGCTTCTGTAGATCGTGGTCTGTCTCATTACTTCCGGCAGCCATACATGGCGCAGATACGCAATCTCCCGATCCTTTCCGATCGGAGGTTGCAACTCGGAGAGGTCCGAAGCAATTTTGATCGAGTTGTCTTCTTGGAAGTTCTCAAACGCAAATCGCAGGTGCGAGAGCTTCGCGCCCGGATACAAGGTGTTGTGTATTCCGAACAGAATTGGAAGGTCGATTGATTGCGGCCACGTAGACGGTTCTTCGAGCCTGTCAACGAGCTTTCCGACCGGTATGACGGAGGGAACAGAGTCGTTCGCCAAGTACGCATCAACCGCCGCCTTGGTGGCTCGCTCCAGATCGCCAAGTTGCTCTGCCGCTAGCGCTTGTAGCGACGATACCCGAGACTGAATTTCTCTGGACTTGATCGCGACCTGCATCAACGCCGATTCGGCAGAGGTGGCGTCATTTGCCGCCAACGAATGTCTTGCTAAATACGTGAGGCGGCGGTTTGGACTCAATCCGCCTTCCGACGCGACCCCCAACAGGAGAGCGTCCATCGCATTCCCAGTCCACCCATACAGCTCCTTAAATTCGTTTCTGAGTGCGTCGCTTGATTTTCCCCTGGCTCCGATTCGTGCGAGAGGGGAAGGGCGAACATCCATTAGGAAAACGCGCCTCAAGCTTGGAACCGTTACAGTCGCCGTCTCTTCGCGCAGACAGTCCACGGCAATTTGCCTTACCTGCAAGGCCCAGTCGTGGGAATAAAACTGCAGGGACATGGCGATAATGTCCGCAGCACTCGCATATGCCTTCTCGCTGAGCTTGAAGACTTCTATCAGGCTCGCTTTTGCGCGGTCGAGTATCGGATACCCGAGTTCTGTGGAAGTCCCAGCCCTCACATCCGACTTCGCCAGCACCGCCAGCGCAATCATGTCCAACGGATCGGAATTGAGATGACGAACTGCAGCTTCAGAAACGGCCGAATAGTCCGACTTAAAAAACAGCTCTAGAACGCGTGCTCGGCTTTCCGAGCTAACGCTGCTGGCGACAACAACTCCCACAGCGCGAAGCAAGGGAACAATGCGCTGATCGCGTGTCCGCTTATAGAGAACATCCAGGGATTGACGAAGCGCAAATCCTGCCAGCTCAACGAACGAGTCGATCGCACACAGCCACACCAGAGATTTCAGCAACGTCTCATAGTGATCAATGACGCTCGAGTTTGCCTCGAAATTTAAGGTTGGCGCGATTGCGTCATATTCCGGGCTCGGAAGGTCCAGAATCTTGGTGATTAGGTATTTGTCGACGTCGTGGCCACCGACGGGATCTAACAGTCTTGAGAGTTCATCTCTGACCTTGACGGACTCGCCCTTTGCCTTGACCCTGGCCGCGGCGAAATGAAAGATCACTTGAGCGAGAGAGCGCGCCTCGAGCTCATCGTAGATTTGCGCCTCCATCGAGCGGAGTTGTTCAGTCCCCTCTAGGTCCGCAACCAATATCCGATTTTCAAGTAACCACTGGGAGTATCCGAAGTCCTGCTGGATACTTGAGAGCGATGCTTGTGCCGATTCAAAGTCGGAACTTACGACTTGATGCTCGAACTGCAGCCTATTGGCAACGAACCGACTGAGGTCCGCGCCGTAGAATGCGCAACGGTTTATAGCCCAAATTACCTCGGAAACAGTTGAGGTCGCGGGAGCCCGGACTTTTGTTGAAAATATCTGAGCCGGACCAGATGGAAATGCTGGCCCATGGATCGATTCCAAAACTTGGCGCGATCCAAATATCGACTGGAAATTTCTAACTTGCTCTGCCGGCGAGTGAAAGCGCTTGAAATTGTGGACTGCCAGTACGCGACGATCCGGTCCGCTTCTTGCCTCCGCAATGAGCTGATGTACTGAAACCTTCCCCGACGTCCTTTTCGCCATCTCTTGCCCCTGATCCGTTGCTCGAGCCCGTCACGCGTTTACGGGATTTCCTCTATTCACGTCCAACTTATAGAGGTTAATTGCCCGAGCCACATCCTTCCCCGCCATCTTGCCTTCTTGTGCAAGCGCAGCAATCGCAGCGTGGGCGATGTAATACCGGTCGACCTCAAAGTGCCTACGCAAATTGGCACGCGTATCGGACCGGCCGAATCCATCCGTGCCCAGGACCGTGTAATGCCCCGGCACAAACGCACGGATCTGATCCGCAAACGCTCGCACGTAATCCGTCGCAGCAATCGCGGGACCTTGGCGCCCCTGCAGTAGCGAGGTGACATACGGTGTCCGAGAATTTTTCTCGGGGTTCAATCGATTCCACCGCTCGGCATCGAACCCATCCCGACGCAATTCATTGAAGCTCGGGCAACTCCAGATATCACTCGTCACCCCGAAGTCCTTATCCAGCAACTCCGCCGCCGCAATCGCTTCGCGCAAGATCGTGCCGCTGCCCAACAACTGCACCCGCAACTCGCCCTTCTTCGGCTTGCCGGCGTCCTTCAGCAGATACATCCCCTTGATGATCCCTTCAGCGGCTCCCTCGGGCATTTCCGGGTGCGCGTAGTTTTCATTCATCAGGGTGAGATAGAAGTACTCGTCGCGCTGCTCTTCCAGCATGCGCTGCATGCCGTACTGCAGGATCACGGCGACTTCGTAGCCGAACGTGGGGTCGTAGCTGCGGCAATTCGGCACGGCGCCCGCGAGCAAATGCGAGTGGCCATCTTCGTGCTGCAGGCCTTCGCCGTTGAGCGTGGTGCGCCCCGCGGTGGCGCCCAGCAGGAAGCCGCGCGCGCGCATGTCCGCGGCCTGCCACGCGCTGTCGCCGATGCGCTGGAAGCCGAACATCGAGTAGTAGATGTAGAACGGCAGCATCGGCAGATCGTTGGTGCTGTAGCTCGTCGCGGCGGCCATCCAGCTGGAGAACGCGCCGGCTTCCGTGATGCCTTCTTCCAGCACCTGGCCGGCGGAGTCTTCGCGGTAGTACATCAACTGGTCGCGGTCGACGGGCTTGTACTTCTGCCCGTGCGGGGCGTAGATGCCCAGCTGGCGGAACATGCCTTCCATGCCGAAGGTGCGCGCTTCGTCTGCCACGATCGGCACGCAACGCGGGCCCACCTGCTTGTCGCGCAGGATGATCGCCAGGCTCTGCACGAACGCCATCGTGGTGCTGATCTCGCGCTCGCCGCTGCTCTTCAGCAGGCGGTCGAACACTTCCAGCTTCGGAGCAATGAGCGTTTCGGTGCTCTTGCGGCGGCGCTGCGGGAGGTAACCGTGCAGCGCCTTGCGGCGTTCGCGCAGGTATTCCACTTCCGGGCTGTTCGCGCCGGGGTGGAAGAACGGGACGGCGCTGTCCTTCAGCTGTGCGTCGGTGACCGGGATGTTGAAGCGGTCGCGGAAGATGCGGACTTCTTCGTCGTCGAGCTTCTTGGTCTGGTGCGTGGGGTTGAGCGCTTCACCCGCCGCGCCCATGCCGTAGCCCTTCACGGTCTTGGCGAGGATGACGGTGGGCATGCCCGTGGTCTTCATCGCAGCGTCGTAGGCGGCGTACACCTTGTGCGGGTCGTGGCCGCCGCGGTTGAGGCGCCAGATGTCGTCGTCGGAGAGGTTGGCCACCATCGCCGCCGTCTCCGGGTACTTGCCGAAGAAATGTTCGCGCGTGTACGCGCCGCCGAAGGCCTTGCAGTTCTGGTACTCGCCGTCGACGGTTTCCATCATCAGCTTCTTCAGCACGCCATGCGTGTCGCGCGCCAGGAGCGGATCCCAGTAGCTGCCCCAGATCAGCTTGATGACGTTCCAGCCGGCGCCGCGGAAGCTGCCTTCCAGTTCCTGGATGATCTTGCCGTTGCCGCGCACCGGGCCGTCCAGGCGCTGCAGGTTGCAGTTGATGACGAACACCAGGTTGTCGAGGCCTTCACGGCCGGCGACGGAGATCGCGCCCAGCGATTCGGGTTCGTCCGTTTCGCCATCGCCCAGGAAGCACCACACCTTGCGGTCGCTCTTGGGCATCAGGCCGCGGCCTTCCAGGTACTTCCAGTAACGCGCCTGGTAGATGGCGGCCAGCGGGCCGAGGCCCATCGACACGGTGGGCGTCTGCCAGTAATCGGGCATCAGCCACGGATGCGGATAGCTGCTGATGCCGCGGCCGTCCACTTCCATGCGGAAGTTGTCGAGCTGCGATTCGGTGATGCGGCCTTCCAGGAACGAACGCGCGTAGATGCCCGGCGAGCTGTGGCCCTGGATGTAGAGCAAGTCACCCGGATGGTCTTCGCTCGGCGCGCGCCAGAAATGGTTGAAGCCCACGTCGTACAACGTGGCGGCCGACGCGAAGGAGGCGATGTGGCCGCCCAGGTCGCCGGGCTTGCGGTTGGCGCGCACGACCATCGCGAGCGCGTTCCAGCGGATGATCGAACGGATGCGCCATTCCATCGCGGCATCGCCCGGGCTCTTGGCCTCGAGCTGCGGCGGGATGGTGTTGATGTATTCGGTGGTGGGCGCGAAGGGCAGGTGCGCGCCGGCGCGGCGCGTCATCTCCACCATGTGGTCCAGCAACTGGTGGGCGCGCTCGGCGCCTTCGTGGTCGATGACCGCCTTGAGCGACTCGACCCATTCGCGGGTCTCGGTGGGGTCGGGGTCGTTCTGCAGCAGGTCGTTCAGCCAGTTCATCGCGTGGGGGCTCCGCCCGGGGCGTGTCGCGCCTCGGTGCTTGGGGGTCGTAAATAGAGCCGGGATTCTAGCAAGCGGGTCCGGGGTGGGCCGCGACGCTTTCCTTCGAAACTAACGGCCGAGCTAGGATGCGGCCGATGGAACCCTTCGACGCCACCGCCGACGCGTCACTGCCCCGGATTTCCGTGGCCTTGTGCACGTACGACGGCGAGCGCCACCTGGCCCAGCTGCTCGACTCGGTGCTGGCGCAGACCGGGGTGGTGCTGGAGGTGGTGGCGCTGGATGACGCGTCGAGCGACGGCACGGTCGCCCTCCTCCAGGACTACGCGGCGCGCGATCCGCGGGTGCGCGTGGTGGTGAACGCGGAGAACCTCGGGCACCTGCGCAGTTTCGAAAAATGCATGGGGCTGTGCGAGTACGAGCTCATCGCGCCGTGCGACCAGGACGATGTGTGGGCGCCGGGCAAGCTGGCGCGGCTCGCGCGCGCGATCGCGATCGCGGACATGGCGTACTGCGATTCGGCGTACATCGATGAAGACGGACGGCCGCTGGGTCGGCGCGTGTCGGACGATCTGCGCGTGATGCATTCGGGGCACGATCCGCTGCGCTTCGCCTTCCAGAACACGGCCAGCGGGCACGCGATGCTGGTGCGCCGCGAGGTGTTCGAACGTGCGCGGCCGTTCCCGGCGCAGCTGTACCACGACTGGTGGCTGGCGTTGATCGCGGCGAGCGGGCGCGGCGTGGCGTATGTCGATGAAGCGCTGGTGCAGTTCCGCCGGCATGCGGACGCGGCGTCGCCGATGGGCAAGGCGCACAAGGGCGACGGGGCGCATCGCAAGGTGAAGCGGTTCCGTTCGCGCAATCGCAAGTGGGTGGAGCAGCGGTTGTATGTGTTCGATGCGCTGGCGCAGCGCGACGAGCCGGTGCAGGAACGCGCGCTCGCCTGGCACCTCGCGTTGCGCGAAGCGATGTCCGGCCGGATGTTGGCGTTGTGGCGGGTGACGTGGCGCACGCGCGCGTCGGTGCCGCCCTGGAGCGGGCCGCGCTGGCTGGCGGCGATCCGCTGTTACCTGCGCTGCGTGCGCAAGGTGTTGGGCGCGCGGCGCGAGAAAGGCTCAGCCGCCATCGGCGGTGTACGGCACTGACCAGCTGACGCGGGGCGGATCGGCGTAGGCCACGCGGTGGTGGTGCCAGCGCAGGTTGGGGTTGCCGGCGTCGGGGGCATCGGGGGCGTCGGACTTGGGTTTCTGGCCGGGATGCGTGCAGGTGACGCTGGGCACCCAGCGGTTGCGGCGCGTGCCGGTGGCCATGCGTAACGTCGTATCGACGATGGCGGTGTCGAAATCATCGCCACCCGACGTGAAGCCGCCGACGCTTTCGAACACGCGCCGCTGGAAGACGACGCACCCGCGGCCCAGGGCTTCGACATCCTGCGAGAGCGCGGCACGCCCGAAGTAACCGCCGGAGCGCGCGCGTCCGCCCTCCCCCCACGGCACCAGGCCGCCGTCGCTGCCGACCATCGCGGTGCCCACGACGTACTTCCCCGACACCACGCGCGGGCCCGCAGCGGCCACGCCGGGTTGCACCGCGTGCGCGATGAGCGGGTGCAGCGCGTTCCAGCTTTCGGGGAGGCAATCGGAATCGAGGAGCACGATCACGTCGGCGCGCAGCGATGCGATCAACGCATTGCATGCGCGCGGACGCACGCCGCCATGGGCGCGGTGCCAGCCGATGTGGGGCCAGCCGTGCGCGCGGGCGCGGGTGGAGATCACGTGGAGGTCGGCGGCGCCGGCGATGCGGCGCAATGCGCGGCGCAAGGTCCAGCGCCCGCCGACATCCAGCAGCACCATCGCGATCGACGGCCAGGGCATCGGCAGGTGGTACAGCACGTGGTAACTGCCATCGCGCAGGAACGCATCACCGCGCGCGTGCGTGCGGTTGAGGTGGTCCTGCAGCGCGCGCACGCCGGCATCCGGCGCGTACGGTTTGGCGGCGACATCGCTTGCGGTGCTTTGCGCATGCACGCGCCAGTGATAGAGCACGTGCGGGATGTGGACGATGCGCGCTGGCGTGCTGCGTTCGGTGCAGCGCAACGCGAGGTCGTAATCCTGCGAGCCTTCGAAGCCTGCGCGGAAGCCGCCGACTTCACGCACGAGCTGCGTGCGGTACACGCCCAGGTGCGAGATGTAGTTCTGGCCGCGCAGCAGTTCCGCGTTCCAGTTGCGCTTGAAATACGGGCCATGGCGGCGGCCGCGCGCGTCGATCTTGTCTTCGTCGGAATACAGCACGTCGGCGTCGGGCGTGCGCAGGATGGCTTCGGCGACGCAGAGCAGGGCGTGTTCGGGCAGGACGTCGTCGTGGTCCAGCAGCGCGATGTACGGTCCGGTCGCGAGGGCGAGCGCGGCATTCGACGACGCGCAGATGTGGCCGTTGCGCGCGCGCCAGTGCACGCGGATGCGCGCGTCCTGCGTCGCCGCTTGCGCGAGGATGTCGCGCACGCGCGGATCGGTAGACGCATCGTCCGCGATGCACAGTTCCCAGTTGACGTAGAGCTGCGCGCGCACCGAGTCGATGGCTTCCGCGAGCCACGCGGGGTTCGGGTCGAACACCGGCATCAGGATCGAAATGCGCGGCCCGTGCGTGATGCGCCGTGCGCGCTGCAGCAATCCCACGCGCGCGGCCTCGGTGATGGTGTCGTGCTTGCGCACCCATTGCGCGTATTCGGCATCGGTGCCCGCCGAGCGTTGGCCGCGGCGGGCATCGATGCGCGCGCGGTTCCACTCGCGCAATCGTTGGAGCATTCGGGTGTGGCCTTGCGGCCCTCAGAGGATCACGAAACCCAAGATGCCGATGGTGCGTTTGCCCTCGCAATTGGTATCGAGGGTATCGAAGTGGTTCTGCATCCTGCCGCCGTCATCGAAGCACCGGAACAACGGGGCAGTCCCCGCGACATGCACGGTGCTGATGTAGCCGATGAAGTGCGGGTTGTCGGCGGCGAAGCCTTCGCAACCCGGGTCGGTGGAGGTGAAGCGGTCCTCTGCAGTGTTCGAGGAGTAGTACTTGTAGACACGACCGCAGCTGTAGAGCGGGCGCGAATTCGGGAACGGGCCGTGCGCCACCTTGCCGAGTGGGCCTTCGTTGACGAAGTCGTAGTAGTGCGGCCCCGGCCCGGTGCGATGGTCGAGGGGTTCCTTGTGCCTGGCCCAACGGCGCAGCTCGAACACCTGGTTGCCGGTCGGCAACGCATACGTCCCCGGCACCGGGTCTTCGGCCGCCCGCACCGGCGCAGCGTTCGTGAGGGAAAAGGCCAGTGCCGCGATCGCGGCGAGGATGGTCAGTCGGGTCATGCGAATCCTTTCGGGGCGGCCCAGTGCCGCCCGTGCACGCTAGGAATCCCGCGCTGGACGCGATAGCCGCGCTGTCCCGATCAGGCGTGGAATTTTCCAGCAAGGCGCGTGCCAACCTCTTTGGTGCCGAAATTAAATTTCCGGCATTTCCTGAACGGCGGTCACGTCCGCTGCACCAGTGGGCACCGACAGTGAGAAACGTCCGCTAGCATTTAGCGAACTTTCGCCATTGACGGCAGGTTTCGCATGCAGCTTGGAAGCGCCTCGTTTGCGCCTGGGGTGTCGGTCCCCCCGCCGCGTGCGTCCATCGCGACGCCCGTGGTGGTGTTGCCGCGCGTCTCCGTCGCCTTGTGCGTCTACAACGGCGAACATTTCCTGCGCGAACAGCTCGACTCATTGCTGGCGCAGGAAGACGTCGATCTCGAAGTGGTGGCCGTCGACGATTGTTCGACCGACGGCTCGCTCGCGTTGCTGCGCGAGTACGCAGCGCGCGATGCACGCATTCGCGTGGTCGCGAACGAGCGCAACCTCGGGCACCTCGACAGCTTCGCCAAATGCATGGGCCTGTGTTCGCACGCGCTCATCGCGCCGTGCGACCAGGACGACGTGTGGCATCCGCGCAAGCTCGCCACGCTGGCGGCCGCGATCGGCGATGCGGACATGGCGTATTGCAACTCCGCTTACATCGATGGCGCGGGCGTGCCGATGGGGCGCAGCATCTCCGACGACCTGAAGACGATGCATTCGGGCCGCGACCCGTTCAAATACCTGTTCCAGAACACCGTGTCGGGGCATGCGCTGCTGGTGCGGCGCGAAGTATTCGACGAAGCGCTGCCCTTCCCCGAGTTGCTGTACCACGACTGGTGGATGGCGATCCGCGCGGCGGCGGGCAAGGGCGTGGTGTACGTCGACGAACCGCTCGTGCAGTTCCGCCGGCACGTGAGCGCGTTTTCGCCGTTGGGCAAGAAGAAGCTGCAGACGCGCAAGGAACGCAAGGCCGAGCGCAAGCAGAAGGCCGCCGAGTCCAAGGTGGTCAACAAGGTCGACTACTGGCCGGGCTCGCCGGACCGGAAGTGGACGGAAGAGCGCTTGTACCTGTTCCATGCCCTGGGTGCGACCGACTGGCGCGGCAGTGCACAGGCGCGTGCGTGGGAACGTGCGCTGCTTGCGTCGATCGATGGCGAGTACAAGGGGTTGTTCCGCGTCGCGTGGCACGAGCGTCGTTCGCTGCCGCCGTTCAAGGGCATGGCGTGGTTCAACGCGCTGCAGTTCTACAAGCGCGCGCGACGCAAGTTGCGGCGGGCGATGCACCAGGAGCCCGTGCCGGGCAGGCTCTTCCGCGCGTAACTAGCCCGTCCTGCCGAACACGCTGCGCGGCAACACCAGCTTGAACGCACGCTCCAGGCTCTTGCGACGCAGGCCCGGATGCTTCAGTCCGCGCCACAACGGTTCGAGCCATTCGCGGCGCGGCTTGTCGAGCACGGCTTCGCGCATGTCGGCTTCGATCGCGTACATGTCGGCGAGGTGCGCGCCCATGCGGCGCTTGTCTTCCGGAAGATCCGGGCGTGCGGCCAGGCACTTGCGCTGGTCCGCGGCGATCTCGCGATACATCGCCAGCACGCGCCGGTTGCGGCGTTCGTACGCGGCGTAATCCTTCCCGCTGCGATCGAACACCCAGTCGCCCAGGTTGCTGTCGTGCCGGCGATAGCCCAGCAGCGGTGCCTGCACGCAGAAGCAGCGGCCCGCGAGCACGGCGCGCAACGTCAGCATGTTGTCTTCGACGCGGCCTTCGAGCGGCGGGAAGTCGGTGAGCAGCGTGCGCCGGATCGCCATCGACGCCCCCAGCACCGCCGCGAGCTTCCCGCGACGCAACAGCCAGCGCTGGTCGATTTCGTACGGCGTGCCGCGTGCGTTGGGATCGATGACGTTGTTGGTCGCATCGATGTCGTCGACCTGCGAGCCGACGATCTGCGCGTCCGGGTGTTGCGCGAATTCCTGCAGCAACCGCTCGGTGCGGCGTGCGTACGCCACGTCGTCGCCGCCGATGCAGACGAGGATGTCGCCGGTGGCGAGCGACGCAAGCTCGGTGAGATGCGGGCACAGGCCGAGGTTGCGCGGCGTCTGCCGCACCGTGACGCGATGCGGGCCGGTATAGCCTTCGACGGCCTTCTGCGCTTCGACGAACGTGTTGTCCGGCGAACAGTCGTCGCTGACGATAATCTCGCACGGCACCGTCTGCGCCAGCGCCGATCGCACGGCGTCGCCGATCATCGACTCCATCTTGTAGGCGATGACCAGGACGGTGGCGGTGGGCGTTGCTCCCATCACTCGCTCAGCTGCTGCTCCATCTCGCGCACGCCCGACTGCTTCAGGCCTGCGCGGATCTGCGCTTCCACCGCCACGATCGCGGTCATGTTCACCACGCGGCGCGGCGTGCTGGCCGGCGTGAGCACGTGCGCGGGCTGGTCCACGCCCATCAGGATCGGGCCGATCGCCACGCCGTCCGTCATCATCCGCACCATGTTGTAGGTGATGCTGGCGGCGTCGAGGTTCGGCATCACGTAGAGGTTGGCGCGGCCCTTCAACGTGGTGTTGGGCATGATGCGCAGGCGCAGGTCTTCGTCCCACGCGGTGTCGGCCATCATTTCGCCGTCCACTTCCAGGCGCGGCACGCGGGCCTTCAGGATCTCGCGCACCTGGCGCATCTTGCGCGCGCTGGCGTCGTCGTGGCTGCCGAAGTTGGAATGCGACAGCAGGGCTACCTTCGGCTCGATGCCGAACAGCTTCAGGCGATACGTGGCCTGCAGCGTGCTCTCGGCGATCTGCTCGGCGGTGGGGTCCAGCTGCACGTGTGTATCGAGGAAGAACCACACGCCCTGCTCGTTGATCACGCCCGTCATCGCCGACGTGCTGGTCACGCCGGGATCCAGGCCGAACACGCTGCGGATGTACCCGAGCTTCTTGTGGAAGCGGCCGACAAGGCCGCTGATCATCGCGTCGGCTTCGCCGCGTTCCACCATCAGCGCGGCGATCAGCGTGGGGCGCGAACGCAGCAGGTTCTTCGCCGCCGCCGGCGTGACGCCGCGACGTTCGGTCAGCGCGTGGTACTGCTGCCAGTACTCGTTGAAGCGCGGATCGTCGTTGATATTGGTCAGTTCGAAATCCACGCCCGGGCGCATGCGCAGCCCGAGGCGCTTGATGCGCGTGTCGATGACGTCCGGGCGGCCGATCAGGATCGGCGAGGCCAGGCCTTCGTCGATCACCGTCTGCACGGCGCGCAGCACGGTCTCTTCTTCGCCTTCGGCGTACACCACGCGCTTCACGTCGGCGCGCGCGCGGTCGTACACCGGCTTCATCACCAGGCCGGTGCGATAGATGAACTGGCCGAGCTTTTCTTCGTACGCGGCGAAGTCCGCGATCGGGCGCGTCGCCATGCCCGATTCCATCGCGGCCTTCGCGACCGCGGGCGCCAGCATCACCAGCAAGCGCGGATCGAACGGACGCGGGATCAGGTATTCCGGGCCGAACGACGGAATCTCGCCGCCGTACGCCGCCGCAAGATCCGAGGCTTCACGGCGCGCGAGCGCAGCAATCGCGCGCACGCAGGCCAGCTTCATCGCTTCGTTGATTTCCGTCGCGCCCACGTCGAGCGCACCGCGGAAGATGTAGGGGAAGCACAACGCGTTGTTGACCTGGTTCGGATAGTCCGAGCGGCCCGTCGCGATGATGCAATCCGGCCGCACGCGCCTGGCGTCTTCCGGCAGGATCTCGGGATTGGGGTTGGCGAGGGCGAGGATGATCGGGCGATCGGCCATCGTCGCCACCATCTCGGGCTTGAGCACGCCGCCGGCGGACAGGCCCAGGAAGATGTCGGCGCCGTTGCAGATGTCGGCCAGCGTGCGCTTGTCGGTGTCGCGCGCGTAGCGCAGCTTGTCCGGGTCCATGTGGCCGCGGCCGGTGTACAGCACGCCTTCGCGGTCGAACGCCAGGATGTTTTCCGGCTTCATCCCCAGCGCCACCAGCATGTCGAGGCACGCGATGCCCGCCGCGCCCGCGCCGGACGTCGCCAGCTTCACGTCTTCGATCTTCTTGCCGACGATTTCCAGCGCGTTGTACACGGCGGCGCCGACGATGATCGCGGTGCCGTGCTGGTCGTCGTGGAAGACCGGGATGTTCATCCGCTCGCGCAGCTTGCGCTCGACGATGAAGCACTCCGGCGCCTTGATGTCTTCCAGGTTGATGCCGCCGAAGGTGGGTTCGAGCGAGGCGATGATCTCGACCAGCTTGTCGGGGTCGCGCTCGTCGATCTCGATGTCGAACACGTCGATGCCCGCGAACTTCTGGAACAGCACGCCCTTGCCTTCCATCACCGGCTTGCCCGCCAGCGGGCCGATGTCGCCCAGGCCGAGCACGGCGGTGCCGTTGGTGATCACGGCGACGAGGTTGCCGCGCGCGGTCATTTCGCTGGCGGCGTTCGGGTCGGCGACGATCGCTTCGCACGCGTAGGCCACGCCCGGCGAATAGGCCAGCGACAGGTCGCGCTGGGTCACCATCGGCTTGGTGGGGACGACCTTGATCTTGCCGCGCGGTTCGACGCGGTGGTAATCGAGCGCGGATTGCTTGAGGTCGTCGGTCATCGTGGGCGGTATCGCGGGCGGGGCCGTCGATTCTACCTACTAGAATCGACGGCATGCCCTCGCCTTCACCCCCTCGCGCCCTGCCCGCCCCCGGCCCGTGGGCCCTCGTGCTGCTGGCGCTGCTGGTGTCGCTCCCGCTGGCCCTGGCGCCCGGGTACTTCAGCCACGACGAACTGCAATGGGCCGCGCGCGCCGAATCGCTGCGGCACGTGCCGTGGTGGCCGGCGGCCGATCAGTTCCAGTTCCGTCCCCTCACTTTCAACCTGTGGATGGCCTTGTCGCGGGCCTTGTTCGCGCAGCCGCAGGCCTTCCACGCGGTGCTGGTGGCGTGGGGCGCGTTGAATGCGGGGCTGGTGTGCGCGGTCGGGCGGCGGTTCGGGATGACAGCGTGGGGCGCGGCGATCGGCGCGTTGCTGTTCGTGCTCAGTCCGTACGCGGTGTACGTGCATGGATGGGTGGGGACGATCGCGGACCTGATCTGGGTGTCCGCGGCGCTCGTGGTGGCGTGGTGCGCGTTGCGGATGACGGTGGCGTGGCAGATCGGCGTGCTGGCGTTCGTCGTGACGGCGATTGCGTTGCTCGGGAAGGAAGCGGCGGTGTCGATTCCGTTGCTTGCGTGCGTCGGCGTCGTGTTCGATCGCGCGCGGCGCGTGCGCTGGGGCGCGGTGGTCATCGGATCGGGCCTCGCCGCGACGGCCTTCGTCCTGTGGCGCTTGCCGGCGTTGCTGCATGCGCCGCGCGACGGCGTTGCGTACGTGCCCAGCCTGGCGAACGTGCCGATGCGCTGGATCGAATACCAACTGTTCACGCCGATCATCGGCCGCATGGAAGCGAGCACGGTGTTCCTCGATGGCGTGCTGCGGTGGCCGGTGCTGGTCGCGATCGTGGTGTGCATCGCGGTGTTCGCCGCGCTGTGGCGTGCGCGGCCCGTGCTGGCGTGGGTGTGGCTGGCGGCGGGCGTTGCGTCGCTGGCGCCGGTGTTGCTGCTGGGCCAGGCGTGGAATCACTACGCGTATGCGTACGCGATCGTGACGGCGCTGTGCCTCGCGACGGCGTGGCCGATGACGTCAGGCTGGCGGCGCTGTGCGCTGCTGGCGTTCGGCGTGCTGTCGGTGTTGCACGGCGGGTTCGTGATGTACCGCATGGTGTACGTCGCGAAGGTGCAGGCGGTGTTTTCGCCGGCGCTGGTGCGCGCGGTGGACGGGCACACGGCGGTGGATCCGTTGCGCCTGCGCGTGGGCGATGGCGCGAAGCCGTGGATCTTCGAGCGATTGACGCACGAAATCCCGGGCATCGGGACGCGCGTGGTGCTGGTCGAGACGGCGCCGGACTACGTGATCCAGCCCGACGGCACGCTCACTGCAGCTCGAACAAGCCTTCCGACGCAATGACCTGATCCAGGCGGATGCGGTTGGCGAACAACGAGAACGCCAGCATCCCCGCCAGGCCATTCGCGCGCGACACCCAGTGCGGCAGGTACTTCGGCGGCACCAGTGCGCCGCAATCGAACATCGGTTCGAAGCGCTGCACGTCCGCCAGCGTCATCTTCCCGGCGAACAACATCCGGCACAGCCGCAACTTGCGCTGGCGCAACGCCCAGCGGAAGAACGTGTGCACGCCGATCAGGCCGCGCACGTACACGGTGTCCTTCGTGAACGCGCAGCCGCCGTTGGTCGGCACGCCGCGAAACACGCGCTGCGCCGAGACGAAGCTTTCGTTCGGCGGCTGCCCCGCGTCCAGGAAGTAGCGGAACACCTCGACGAAGTCCGCGCCTTCCATCGCCTTCGCCACCGCTTCGATGCGCAGGCTGATGCGCTTCATGCGCTCGATGTCGATGCTGCCGGTGATCTGTTCGGCGAAGGTGGCCAGGCCTTCCTGCGTGGCGGTGGTGCGCGGCGACGACAGCGACAGGCTCTGCAGCTGCGGCTGCTCCTTGCCGTTGAGCGCCGTGAGCGAATGCACCATCGCTTCGTGTTCGATCAGCTGGTGCCTGTCGTAGTCGCTGAAGGCCGCGCCCGTGCGCAGGCGGATGCGATGCGCGCCGGCGGCGGCCTTCGCGATCAGCTCCGGATCCAGCACCACTTCGATCTCGCGCTTGTCGAAGAAATCATCCAGCGACGCCTGCAACTGCAACTGCAGCGCGGTGGCGGAAATCTGCACCTGTTCCGATGGCGCCAGCAGTTCCTTGTCGAGTTCGTTGGCGATCTCGATGAAGTGGTGCGCGGCTTCGCGCGTGGTCGGGCCACCGCCCGGCAGCGGCTCGTCCGGCCGGCCGAACAGGCGGATCGAATGCTTCATCACGTCGGGCGTGCCGAGCGACTCCAGCAACTCGCACGCGATCGCCCAGCTGCGTGCCGAATCGCACACGTAGTGGCCGAGCGGATGGTCGGCGTCGGCTTCCTTCTCCACCGCGGCCAGCTCGCGGCGCGCTTCGGTGAAGTCGTACTTCGGGTACTGGTGGTTGGGCAGCGTGTAGTCGCCCTTGGCGTAGCCGGCGAGGAAGTTCTGCTGCTCGCTCGCCGCCCAGCTGATCATGTTGAGCAGCTTGATGCTGCGCGCCACGCGCACCATGCGGGCATCGAGGGCCGCGTGATGGAGGATGTCGTCCGCGAGTTCGACCATGGCCTTCAGTGCTTCCCGTATTTCTCGTCGATCCGCTTGTAGAGCGCCTTGCCCTGCACGCGATCGTTGGCTTTCTGCGCCATCCGCGTGGCGAGCTGGTTGGCGGCGCCGGCGACTTCATCGCGCAGCTTCATGTAGTTGGCGAAGCGATGCGCGTCCAGCGTGCCCGCTTCGATGGCGGCGCGCACGGCGCAGCCGGGTTCCTTCGCATGCTTGCAGTCGCGGAAGCGGCACTGCTCCGCGATCGCTTCGATGTCGCTGAAATTCTCCGCCACGTCCTCTTCGCCCGTGGGCTTGAGTTCGCGCATGCCGGGCGTATCGATGAGGCATGCGCCGGTCGGCAGCGGGATCAGCGCCCGGTGCGTCGTGGTGTGGCGGCCGCGCGAATCGCTTTCGCGCACTTCGTTGGTCTTCATCTTCTCGATGCCGAGCAACGTGTTGGTGAGCGTGGACTTCCCGGCGCCGGACGAACCGACGAGCACGGCGCTCTGCCCTTCCTGCAACCACGCATGCAAGCCGGCGACGCTGTCGCGGTCCTTCGCGTTCACCGCGACCACGGGGACGTCCTGGCCGAGGTCGATGAGCGCGGAGCGCGCGGCTTCCACCGCGTTCGCATCGGCTTCGAGCGCCTTGTCCGCCTTGGTCAGCACGACCACCGGCGCCACGCCGCTGCCGCTGACGAGCACGAGGTAGCGTTCGATGCGGCGCGGATTGAAGTCCGCGTCCAGGCCGCACACCACGAACACCGTGTCGATGTTGGCCGCGATCAATTGCTGCTTGTAGTGCTCGCCCGCCGCACCGCGCTTGATGGCCGAGTAGCGCGGCAGCAGTGCGACGATCTTCTTCCCGTCCAGCAGCACCCAGTCGCCCACGGCCGCGCGGTCTTCGGGCGCGATGCCGCCCTTGCGATAGCTGGAGGCGCGCTGCCACTCGGGCGGGGACTCGGCGGCGAAGCCTTCGCCCGGGCCCTCGGCCACGATGTAGCCGGAGCGGTGCTGTTCGATCACGCGGCCGGGCCGGGTGCCGGGATGGGATGAAATCGTTTCCCGCCATGCGGGTGCATCGACCTCGCCGGCGAAAGGCCAGCCGATGGCGCGCAGGGGGGTCACTGGGTAGGGGCGATCGTCATTGCGACCGATTCTAGCCCTCTCCTTTCTCTTGTAGGCTTGCGTGCCCCCGTCGCTTGCAAGATTTCCGATGTCGATCCCCAGCCTCAAGACCCGTGAACGCCTGTCCGAAGTCCGCTACGAGATCCGCGGCGAACTCGCCCGCCGGGCCCGCGAACTGGAAGGCCAGGGCCGGTCGCTGATCAAGTTGAACATCGGTAACCCGGGCGCCTTCGGCTTCCGCGCGCCGGAACACCTGCAGCGCGCCATCGCCGACCACATCGCCAGCACCGATCCCTACACGCACCAGCAGGGCCTGCCCGCCGCGCGCGAGGCCATCGCCGAGTTCCATCGGAAACGCGGCACGCCCAATGCGTCGCCCGAACGGGTGTTCGTGGGCAACGGCGTGAGCGAACTCATCGACCTCAGCCTGCGCGCGCTGCTCAACCCGGGCGACGAAGTGCTGCTGCCCTCGCCCGACTACCCGCTGTGGTCGGCGGCCACCATCCTCAACGACGGGCGGCCGGTGTATTACCGCTGCCTGCCGGAAAACGGGTTCCTGCCCGATCCGGACGAGATCGCCTCGCTCGTGTCCCCGCGCACGCGCGCGATCGTGCTGATCAATCCGAACAACCCGACGGGCGCGACGTACCCGCGCGAATTGCTCGAACGCATCGTCGCCATCGCCGCCAAGCATCACCTGCTGCTGATGTCGGACGAGATCTACGATGAAATCCTCTACGACGACGCGCGCTTCGAACCGCTCGCGCCCATCGCCGGCGACCTGCCCTGCCTGTCGTTCGGCGGCCTGTCGAAGGTGCATCGCGCGTGTGGCTGGCGCGTGGGCTGGGCAGTGCTGAGCGGCGATCCGCTGGCCAGCGGCGATTTCCACCACGCGATGGATTTGCTGGGTGCGTTGCGCCTGTGCGCGAACGTGCCGGGGCAATTCGCGATCCACCAGGCGCTGCACGGCGAAGACACGATCCGGCCGCTCACGGCGCCGGGCGGCCGCTTGTACGAAACGCGGCGTGCGCTGATCGAAGCATGCGAAGCGAGCGAGAACCTGCAACTCGTCGAACCGAAGGGCGCGTTGTACGGCTTCCCGGCAGTGGTCGGCGATGCGGCGGTCGGGTTCGACGATCACGCTTTCGCCCTCGAGATGCTCGAACACGAAGACGTGCTGATCGTGCCGGGCTCGAGCTTCAACGTGCCGTTCCGCAATCATTTCCGCGTGACGTTGCTGCCGGAGGCGCCGGTGTTGCGCGAAGTGTTCGCGCGCATCGAGCGCGTCCTGTCGCGGCGGGCCGACGCGGCCTCCGCGCGCGAGACCGCGGTCGCATGAGCAAGAAGACGCCCGCGAAGACGCTTCCGCCGGGCTTGCGTTACCTCGCGCTCGGCGACAGCTACACCATCGGCGAAGGCGTGCCCGCCGCGGAACGCTGGCCGGTGCAACTGGCGACGACCTTGCGCGCGGAAGGCATCGCGCTGAAGGACCCGCGCATCATCGCGACGACCGGCTGGACGACGGACGAACTCGCGTCCGCGATCGACGCCGCCGAACCGCTCGGCCAGTGGGACCTCGTCTCGCTGCTGATCGGCGTGAACAACCAGTATCGCGGGCGCACGGTGGTCGGCTTCCGCAGCGAGTTCGGCGAATTGCTGGATCGCGCGATCGCCTTCGCGCGCGGCCGCGCCGATCGCGTGCTGGTGTTGAGCATCCCGGACTGGGGCGTCACGCCGTTCGCCATCCACGAAGCCGGCAACCGCGGCAACATCGCGGCGGAGATCGATGCGTTCAACCAGGCCAAGCGCGAGGTGTGCGAAGCGCGCGGCGTGGCGTTCGTCGACATCACGCAGGCCAGCCGCACGCGCGGCGGCGAGGCGGACCAGGTCGCGGAGGACGGGCTGCATCCGTCGGGCGCGATGTACACCACGTGGACGCAGCTCGCGTTGCCGGTCGCCCGCACGTTGATGGCGAAGTGACCGACGCCACCCTGCCGCCGGCCGACGCACTGCGCATCGCGCGGGCGTTCCTGCCGCCGCGCTGGTACGGCAATCGCTACCACTACTACTACAGCCGCGCGAAGTTGCGCAGCGATCCGCTGTATCCCGGCGTCGTGGAGGCGCTGCGTGGGTCGCGCGCGGCGGTGCTGGACCTCGGGTGCGGCATCGGGTTGCTGGCGCATGCGTTGCGCGCGGCGGGCGTCGAGGTCGCGTATCGCGGCGTGGACAACGACGCGCCGAAGATCGCGCAGGCGCGGCAGGCGGCGGCGCGTGCGGGGTTGCGCGACGTGGCGTTCGAAGTCATCGACCTGGCGGACGCCATGCCCGCGCATTCGGGCAGCGTCACGGTGCTCGACGTGTTGCAGTTCGTGCCGCCCGAGGCGCAGGACGCGATCCTCGATGCCGCGATCGCGCGCATCGCCGACGACGGCATCCTCGTGATCCGCACGGGCCTGGACGACGGCAGCACGCGCGCGCGCACCACGCGGCGCATCGATGCGTTCTCGCGCGTGATGGGGTGGATGAACACCGGGCCGAAGCGCTATCCGGATGCGGACGCGTTGCGCGCGCGTTTCGAAGCCGCGGGCCTGCGTTCGACGTTCACGCCGCTCTACGGCAACACGCCCTTCAACAACTGGCGCATCGTCGCCGCGCGCTAGCCGGGCAACACCGTGCGATAGCCGCGCGCCTGCAGGCGTTCGAGCACGGCGCGGAGCGATTCCACGTTGCGGCCGTGCTTCGCGCCTTCGTGCAGCAGGATGATCGCGCCGGGCGAGAGCTGGCGTTCGATGCGCGCCGCCACCACCGACGGATCCGACGCGAACGCGTCGAACGCGCGCGCACTCCACGCCACGCGCGTGAGGTGGTGGCGCTTCAATACCGGCGCGACGAACGGGTTCGCCATCCCCACCACCGCGCGGAACCACGTGGGCGCGATGCCGGTGAGTTCGTGCAGCGTGGCTTGCGTGCGTTCGATTTCGTCGCGCATGCGGTGCGGCGGCAGCGCCCAGAACCAGGCCTGCGGATGCGTGGCGCTGTGGTTGCCGAAGCCGTGGCCGCGGCGCGCGATCTCGTGCACCAGCTCGGGCCGCGCGCGGGCGCGGTCGCCGACCAGGAAGAAGGTGGCCTTCGCGTCGTGCGCGTCGAGCAGGTCGAGGATCGCCCGCGTGTCGTCGGACGGGCCGTCGTCGATCGTGAGCCAGGCGACCTGCGCCTCGACCGGCAGGCGCCGCAGCACGGGGCTGAACAGCGCGGAGTCCGGCACAAGGGTGGCCCACCAGAAGGGCGCGTGCGACAGGAAAATCGCGGGCAGGCCGACCTGCCAGCCGAACCGCACCCAGAGCGCGACCACCAGCGCCTGCGAGAGCAGGAAGAACCCGATCCAGGCGTTGGGGTGGCGCGGGACGCGGTGGATCGCTTCGGGATGCATGCGGCGATGATCCTTCATTCGTTGCATTTTTGCGGGACCGGGGACCGGGGACCAGAGACCAGGGGAAAGCAAACGCTTCAGGCTCTTCCCTGGTCCCCGGTCCCTGGTCCCCTGTCCCGCCCCGACGACAGGACTAGAATTGCGCCCTCCCCGCCTCCCCCGGCCACCTGCCATGTCCCTCGACCCCACCCTCCGCACCCGCATCGACACCCTGTTGTCGGACAACCGCGTCGTCCTGTTCATGAAGGGCCACCCGGGCGCGCCGCAATGCGGCTTCTCCGCGAAGGCCGCGGGCGCGCTGAATTCGCTCGGCGTGCACTACGCGCACGTCGACGTGCTGGCCGATCCGGAAATCCGCGAAGGCATCAAGGCCTACGGCGACTGGCCGACGATCCCCCAGCTGTACATCGGCGGCGAACTGGTTGGCGGCAGCGACATCATCGAGCAGATGGCGAACTCCGGCGAACTGCACGGCGCGCTCGGCCTGCCGCCGCCGGACCGCACGCCGCCGGCCATCGAAATCACCCCGGCCGCCGTGCAGATGCTGCGCAAGGCCGTGACCGATGCGGGCGGCGACGTCGTCGTGCGCGTCGACATCGATCCGCAGTTCCGCACGCGCCTGCACCTCGCGCAGCCGGATGCGAATGCCGTGACGGCGGAAGCGGAAGGCATCCGCGTGCAGTTCGACCTCGCCGGCGCGCGTCGCGCCGAAGGCCTGCGCATCGACTGGGCCGACGACACGCGCGGCCGCGGCCTGGTCATCGAGAATCCGAATGCACCGCAACCGGTGAAGGGCATGACGCCGGCGGAAGCGATCGAACGCCTGAAGGCCGGCACGTTGAAGCTGGTGGACGTGCGTCCCGCCGAAGAACGCGCGATTGCCTCCGTGCCGCAGCAGGTGCTGACGTTCGACAACGGCCTGGAAGCGATCGAAGCGTTGCCGAAGGACACCGCGCTCGCGTTCCTGTGCCACCACGGCGGCCGCAGCACGCAGGCCGCGGAACATTTCCGCCAGCTCGGTTTCCGGCAGGTCTACAACGTCACCGGCGGCATCGACGCGTGGGCCAACGTGGACAGCGCCATCGCGCGGTACTGATCGCTTCGGAGGCCCCATGTGCCGGAACATCAAGACCCTCTACAACTTCGACCCGCCCGCCACGCACGATGAGATCCGTGCGTCGGCGTTGCAGTTCGTCCGCAAGTTGAGCGGCTTCAACACGCCGTCGAAGGCCAACGAGGCCGCGTTCGAACTGGCGGTGCAACAAGTGAGCGACGCCGCGCGCACGCTCATCGATTCGCTCACCACCATCAGCCCGCCGAAGAATCGCGAAACCGAACGCAGCAAGGCCGCCCTCGTGTCGGCGAAGCGCTTCGGTCGGCCGGCTTGATCCCGGCGCGTCGCGCTTGCAGCGCTGGTGAAAAAAACGCCACCGAGAAATTTTCCCGGTCACGCGGCGTTCGTCCGATCCCCCACGCAATCTATATTCCGGTCGCCGCCTGAAACCTCAGCCGGCGTGATCCCAAGGGGGGAGTTGAATGAAGATTTTCAGCCGGCTGATGCTGGCAGTTGTCCTGTGCGCGGCGTTTGGCCTGACCGGTTGCGCGACGGTCACGCGCGGATCCACGCAAGCCTTCACCGTCGACAGCGTGCCGCTGGGCGCGACGGTGTCGATGTCCAATGGCGAACGCTGCACGACGCCGTGCACGCTGAAGCTCAAGCGCAAGCATCCGGTGTCGGTGGAAGTGTGCAAGGCAGGCTTCTCCGCGGTGAACACCACCGTGCAGAGCCAGATGTCGGGCGCCGGTGGCACGGCCCTGGCCGGCAACGTGCTCATCGGCGGCCTGATCGGCGCCGGCGTCGATGCCGCCACCGGCGCCACCAAGGACCTGCGTCCGAATCCGCTGATGCTGACGCTCGTGGCGGATGCGCCGGGATGCATCGCACCCAGCTTCCCGGCGGTGCCCGAAGGCGGCCAGACGCCCGAGGAATACGCGAAGGGCAGGAAGGGCAAGAAGGCTGTCGCGGTGCCTGCCGCCGTCGCCGGAACCTGATGGCATCGTGCCGCCGCACTCGCCTGCGGCGGCACGCTACTTCCTGAGTTGTCGATCCGATGCACGCACGAGATCGACGAGGCAGATCACGACACCCTTGAACGCGCCCACCCAGTACACCCACGGCGCATCGAACGCGACCGACAACCCTTTCGCCACCGCGATGAGCCCGAGGCCCAGCACCAGGGCGGGCCGGATGCGCAGCTTCACTTCGTGAACGTGACTTCGAAGGACACGTGGAAGGGCGCGCGCGGCGGGACGTAGAACACCTGGCGCGACAGCTTGTCTTCCATGCATTGCGCGAGCTTGGTGTCCGCGTCGCGCCAATGGTTGACGGGCTTGCCCTTGGCGTCGAGTTCGACGACGACGGTGAAACCCTTGATCGGTTCGTCGGTCTTGCAGGCCTGCGTGGCGCGTTCGAGCACGCCCGATTGCGCGGTGCGCAGCGTGTCCAGGCCGAGCTTCGGGAGGGAGGCTTCGTCCTGGTCGGCCATCGCCTTGGCGGTGGCGTAGTCGGCTTGCGGTGCGGCGGGAACGGGGACGGTGGTGGCCGTGGCGGCGAGGAACAGGAGCGTGGTGAGCATGGTGTTTTCCAGGAAAGGTCAGAAACCGCCGCCGTCGTCCAGGTACTTCAGCTCCGCCGCCGTGCTCGACCGCCCCAGCGCATGGTTCCGGTGCGGGAAGCGCCCGAAGCGGCGGATCACTTCGTAATGCTTCTTCGCCCACATGTCGCCATTGGGGGCGGGCAGCGCGCCGTGCAGCTGCAGCGAGTACTCCTGGTCGTCCAGGTCTTCGCTGTGTTCGAACGGCAGGTAGAAGAACAGGCGCATGTCGGCGTCCGTCTGCATGTCGTAGCCGGCGTGGATCGCCTGGCGCGCGAAGTCGCGCGCCAGCGGATCGGTGGCATAGCAATGCGCGGTGCCGCGGAAGATGTTGCGCGGCACCTGGTCGAGCAGGATCTGCAGCGCGAGCGCGCCTTCGGCGTTGTCCATCCACGAATCCAGCGCGCGCAACGCGGCGGCGAAATGCGCGTCGTACATCTTCGCTTCGCACTCGCGGTCGAACGCGGCGCCGCCGCCGAACCATTTCTTCGGGCCGGCATCGCGCCAGAAGTCGACGATGTCGTGTGCACCAAGCATGGGCGTGTCTACTCGTCGAAGCGGAGGTGGCGCACGGACTTGCCGTGGCGGCGGATGAGGCGCAACGCTTCGATGCCGATCTGGATGTGGCGTTCGACGAACTCGCCGCTCACCTTCGCATCCGACGCTTCGGTCTTCACGCCTTCCGGGATCATCGGCTGGTCGCTCACCAGCAGCAACGCGCCCACGGGAATGCGGTTGGCGAAGCCGGCGGCGAACACCGTGGCGGTTTCCATGTCGATCGCCATGCAGCGCATCGCGCGCAGGCGTTCCTTGAAGGCTTCGTCGTGCTCCCAGACGCGGCGGTTGGTGGTGTAGACCGTGCCGGTCCAGTAGTCGTGGCCGAGGTCGCGGATCATCGTGGACACCGCGCGCTGCAGGGCGAACGCGGGCAACGCCGGGACTTCGGGCAGCAGGTAATCGTTGGACGTACCCTCGCCGCGGATCGCCGCGATCGGCAACACGAGATCGCCGAGCTGGTTCTTGCGCTTGAGCCCGCCGCACTTGCCGAGGAAGAGCACCGACTTCGGCATGATCGCCGACAGCAGGTCCATCATCGTCGCGGCGTTGGGGCTGCCCATGCCGAAGTTGATCATCGTGATGCCGTCGGCCGTGGCGCTGGGCATCGGGCGGTCCAGGCCGACGATCTGCGCACCCGTCAGGCGCGCGAAATGGCCGAGGTAGCCACCGAAGTTGGTGAGCAGCACGTGGTCGCCGAAGCCGTCCAGCGGCACGCCCGTGTAGCGCGGCAGCCAGTTGTCGACGATCTGGGTCTTTTCCTTCATGCGCCGCATTCTGCCACCGCATGCGACCGCACCGGATGACCAATGGCAGGTTGGACAACCCGGGTCACCGGGGCTAGCGTTCGACGGTCCACCGGGGAGCCACCATGACCAAGCCACTGACCGCAGTCATTGCGGCCGCCGTACTGCTCGCCGGCTGCGCCGCGCCGGGCAACGTGAAGGAGGCGGGTCCGTCCGCGTCCGCGTCGACCAAGCCGAGCTGGCTCGACGATCCCTATCCCAGCACCTACCAGCGCGTGGCCTCGCCGCCCGTGCTGATCACCGGCGCCACCGTGCTCACCGGCACCGGCACGCGCATCGAGAATGCCGACGTGCTGATGCAGGACGGGCGCATCGTCGCGGTGGGCACCGGCCTGCAGGCGCCCGCCGGCGCGACGCACGTGGATGGCAAGGGCAAGTGGGTCACGCCCGGCATCATCGACATCCACTCGCACCTGGGCGTGTATGCCAGCCCCGGCGTCAACGCGACCAGCGACGGCAACGAAGCCACCGGCCCGGTCACGCCCAACGTGTGGGCCGAGCATTCGATCTGGCCGCAGGACCCGGGCTTCGACACCGCGCGCGCGGGCGGCATCACCAGCCTGCAGATCCTGCCGGGCTCGGCCAACCTCATCGGTGGCCGCGGCGTCACGCTGAAGAACGTGCCGTCCACCACCTACCAGGGCATGAAATTCCCGGGCGCGCCGTGGGGCCTGAAGATGGCCTGCGGCGAAAACCCCAAGCGCGTGTACGGCCAGAAAGGCGGGCCCGCGACGCGCATGGCGAACGTCGCCGGTTACCGCGCCGCGTTCATCGAAGCCGCCGAATACATGAAGAAGCACAAGCCGAAGGACGGCAAGGACGGCAAGAAGGACGACGACGAGAAGCGCGATCTCAAGAACGACACCCTCGCCGGCGCGATCAACGGCGACATCCGCGTGCACATCCACTGCTACCGCGCGGACGAGATGGCCACGATGCTGGATCTGGCGAAGGAATTCGGCTTCCACATCAGCGCGTTCCACCACGCGGTGGAGGCCTACAAGATCGCCGACAAGCTCGGCGCGGCCGGCACGTGCGGCGCGATGTGGGCCGACTGGTGGGGCTTCAAGATGGAAGCCTTCGACGGCATCCAGGAAAACATCGCGCTGGTGGACCGCGCGCCGGGCGGCTGCGCGATCGTGCATTCGGATTCGGAGGAAGGCATCCAGCGCCTCAACCAGGAAGCGGCGAAGGTGATGGCGCACGCCGCGCAGGTCGGCATCGTGATCACGCCGGAGCATGCGATGCAGTGGCTCTCGCAGAATCCCGCGAAGGCGATGGGCATCCTCGACCAGACCGGCACGCTGGAGGCCGGCAAGATGGGCGACGTGGTGGTGTGGAACGGCAATCCCTTCAGCGTGTACGCGAAGGCCGAGCAGGTGTACGTGGACGGTGCGCGCGTGTACGACCGCAACGATCCGATGCGCCAGCCGAAGTCGGACTTCATGCTCGGGCAGGACCAGGTGCGCGGAGGTGTGCGATGAGCCGTTCGATCCTCAAGGGACTCGTCGTCGCCTGCGCGCTGGCGTTGTCGGGCCACGCCCTCGCGCAGGACCTGCTGATCCGCAACGCCACCGTGCACACCGCAACCGCGAAGGGCACGTTGAAGGGCACCGATGTGCTCGTGCGCAACGGGCGCATCAGTGCGGTCGGGTCAAACCTCGCCGCGGGCAACGCCACCGTCGTCGAAGCGAATGGCCGCGAACTCACGCCGGCGTTGTTCGGCGGCATCACCGACATCGGGCTGGAAGAAGTCTCGGGCGAAGAGTCGACCGTCGACAGCCAGCAATCGCTGGGCGAAGGCGCGCACGACATGGCGGTGCGCCCGGAGTTCGATGTGACGCTGGCCTACAACCCCGCGTCGGTGCTGATCCCGGTCGCGCGCGTCGAAGGCATCGGCTGGACCACGCTGGCCGCCAACTCGGGCAGCGGCGGTTCGATCATCGGCGGCCAGGGCGGCGTGGTGCGACTGGACGGCAGCATCGATCCCGTCGGCCCGCGCGTGTTGTTCGTCTCGCTCGGTTCCGGTGCGGCGGGCCTGACCGGCAAGTCGCGCGCGGCGCAGTGGATGATCCTCGACCAGCTGGTGTCCGAGGCGCGCGGGCGCATGGCGTCGGATTCGAAGTTCGCGCTGCTCACGCCGATGGGTCGCACCGCGCTGGCGAAGTTCCTCGATCGCCGCGGCTTGATGGTGGTCGGCGTGCATCGCGCGTCCGACATCCACCAGCTGCTGAAGTGGGCGAAGCGCAACAACGTGCGCATCGCGGTGTCGGGTGGTGCGGAAGCGTGGAAGGTGGCGGACGAACTGGCGGCGGCGAAGGTGCCGGTGTTCCTCGACAGCCTCGCGGACCTCCCGGCCGACTTCGACCAGATCGGTTCGACGCTCGAGAACGCCGCGCGCCTGCGTGCGGCCGGCGTGGACGTCGCGATCCAGAGCGCGGGCTCGCACCACGCGCGCAAGGTGCGGCAGATGGCCGGCATCGCGGTCGCCAACGGCTTGCCGTGGGAAGACGGGCTGGCGGCGCTGACGCGCGTGCCGGCGGAGACCTTCGGCGTCGCCAACGACTTCGGCACCATCGCGGTCGGCAAGCGGGCGGACCTCGTGTTGTGGAGCGGCGATCCGCTGGAGGTCAGCACGGTGGCCGAACAGGTGTGGCTGGGCGGCGCGATGATCCCCATGCGTTCGCGCCAGACCGACCTGCGCGATCGCTACCTGCATCCGGACAACGGCCTGCCGCGTTCGTATCCCGTCGGCGCGCAGTGACCGCGCCCGCCATCGCGGAGTAGCATCGGACGGCCCGCACATCGCGGGCCGTTCGCTTTCCCGGGGAGGGAACATGGCTGCATTGAACTGGCTTGCGATCTTCGCCGCGGCCGTGTCCGCGTTCGTGCTCGGTGGCCTGTGGTACGGCCCGTTGTTCAAGAACGCCTGGTGCCGCGAAGCCGGCGTGGATCCGACGGCGCCGCGCAAGCGCCATCCGGCGAGCGTGTTCGGCATCGCCTTCCTTGCCTCGCTGGTCGCCGCGACCGGGTTCGCGTTCTACGTCGGCCCCGATCCGGAACCCGTCAACGCCGTGCACGCGGGCCTGATGATCGGCTTCTTCTGGGTGGCGATGAGTTTCGGCATCAACTATTCCTTCGCCGGGCGCAGCCTGAAGCTGTGGCTGATCGATTCGGGCTACCACCTGCTGCAGTTCGCGCTCTACGGCGTGATCCTGGGGCTGTTCGCCTGATGGACGCGCGCACGCCGCTGCGCTGGTACTTCGATTTCCTGTCGCCGTTCTCGTACCTGCACTGGCAGAAGGTCAAGGCGCTGCGCGCGACGCACGCGATCGAACCGGTGCCCGTGCTGTTCGGCGTGATCCTGGACGCGCACGGGCAGAAGGGCCCGGCGGAGATCCCGGGCAAGCGCGAGTTCACCTACCGGCACGTGCTGTGGCAGGCGCGCCAGGAAGGGGTGCCGCTGGTGTTCCCGCCGCGGCATCCGTTCAACCCGCTCGGTGCGTTGCGCGCGTGCATCGCAGCGGGCAGCACGTTCGAAGCGGTCGACGCGATCTTCGACTGGATCTGGCGCGACGGCCGCGCGGTGGATTCCCCCGAGGCGATCGCGCCCTTGCTCGCACGCCTGGGCGTGGACGCCGACGCGCTGGGCAGTGCGCCGGTCAAGGAAGCCCTGCGCGCAAACACCGAGGCCGCGGTGGCCGCCGGCGTGTTCGGCGTGCCGACCTTGCAGGTGGGCGGGCAGTTGTTCTGGGGCAACGACGCGCACCCGTTCGCGCTTGCTGCACTGCAAGATGCCGGCGTGCTCGACGACCCGGAAATGCAGCGCGTCTCCGCCCTGCCGGTCGGCATTTCACGCCGGCCCTGAAGTTGCGGTAGGGTCGCGTTCCGCGCGGATCTCCGCGACGACGATCACGGACACGGGGTGAGCATGCGTATCGGACTGGTGGTGGATTCGGCCTGCGACCTGCCCGGCGACTACCTGCGCCGCAACGGGTTCACGATCCTGCCCATCTCGGTGCGCATCGGCGACGAGGTTCGCGAGGACCAGCGCGACGACAAGGTCACGCTCGACTTCCTGCATTCGCACGTCACCGAGCGCGGCGCCGAAGCGGAGACCATGCCCTTCACCGTCGAGCAGATCACCGAGTTGTTCCTGCGCAAGCTGGTGATCGACTACGACTACGTGTTCTGCATGACGATCACGCGCACGCGCAGCCCGATCTACGACAACGCGCTGCAGGCCAGCTACGCGATCCTCAACGAATACCGCCCCATCCGCGCCGCGGCCGGCCACGACACGCCGTTCGCGCTGCGCGTGATCGATACGCAGACGTTGTTCGCCGCGCAGGGCATCACCGCGGTGGAAGCGGTGCGCCTGATCGAAGCGGGCGAAGGCGCGCCGAAGATCCGCGCGCGCCTGGAAAACCTCGCGCTGCACACCTACGGCTACATGATCCCGCGCGACCTGCATTACCTCCGCGCGCGCGCCCGCACCAAGGGCGACCGCAGCGTGTCGATCGTCAGCGCGGTGCTCGGCACGGCGCTCGACATCAAGCCCGTGCTGCGCGGCTATCGCGGCGAGACGGCGCCGATCGGCAAGGTCAAGGGCTTCGAGAACGGGGCGCAGCGCCTGTTCGCCCACACCGCCGATCGCGTGCGCAAGGGCCTGATGACGCCCACCGTTTGCCTGAGCTACGGCGGCGACCTGGACGAAATGCGCGCCCTGCCCGGCTACGACGACCTGCGCGTGACCTGCCAGAGCTACAACGTCGAACTGTTCGAAAGCGTCATGAGCCTCACGGGCATGGTCAACGTGGGCAAGGGCGCGCTGGTGGTGGGCTTCGCCTCCGAGCCGCATTCCTTCGCCGGCTGACGCCGCGTTGACACGGCGCTTGCACGCGCCGGGCGAGGATGTGCACCGCATTCACCTGGAGTCCTCGCCCATGGCGACGCGTTACTACCTGAGCCTTCCCGATCCGCAGGCCGCCCGGGGCGGCGAACTCGGATTCACCGCGCACGGGCCGGACGAATTCGCCGCGCAGCTGCAGGACGCCTTGCGCACGCGCAGCCTGTTCGAACGCTGGCGCGCGACGCAGGAAGACCCGGAGGACCTCGACGACGCGATGGCCGAGACCGACCCGCAGGCCACCGTGACGGCCGGCCAGCGCAATATGGGCATCGACCTGGTGGCCACGACGACGTTGTCGGGCAACATCCTGAAGCACCGGTTGCGGTTGCTGGCAGGCAATGGGTGGGAGTTGCGGGACGTGACGGCGGGCTGAGCCCGCGCTCAATGCTTCTCGTCGCCCAGGTGCGCGGCGAGCAACGCCATCCGCCCATGCACCCCTTCGCGTTCGAACACGTGGTGCAGGTGCGTCTTCACCGTTTCCGGGCTGATGCCGAGTTGCCGCGCGATCTGCTTGTTGCTCATGCCGCGCGCGGCCCAGCCCACGATCTCGCGCTGGCGCACCGTCAGCGTGGACCAGTCGCCGGGCAACGATCCCGCTGATCCGTGCAGCGGCGGCTCCGGCAGCGCGGCCGGCGCCGGCACGTCGGTGCCGTCGTGCAGCGCTTCCAGCAACAACGCGGGCGCGACCACGAACAAACCCGACTCCGCGGCCTGGATCGCACGCAGCACCGTGTCGGGCGAATCGTGCTTGTCCAGGCACGCGTGCGCCTGCGTCTCGATGCAGTGGTGCAAGGCCGCGATGTTGGGGCTGCGATAGAAGTACAGGCGCCGCGGCGCGGGCAGTTGCGGCTTGCGGCGCGCCCGATCCACCTGCGGATCGTCGCCATCGAGCAACAGCAACGCGGCCTGCTCGCGACGTGTCGCGCGCGGTTCGGCGGGCGCGTAGGCGCCCAGCCAATCCAGTTCGTTCCGCATCGCGAGCAAGCGTTGCATGCGCTGGCGCCAGGCGGCGTCCAGACCGATCACGAGCACGGGCATCGCAGCCATCGAGAATGGGCTCCATTCGGAAGATGGGCGGCGTCCCTGATCGCCGACGTCCCGGGCCAACGCGCTGGGCCCCGGAAAGCGGACAAACGCCCCGTCCCCCGGACGCGCGATTCCGCCGTGGCGTGGTTGCGCGGATGCTCGGTCCACCGCCGGAACGGCGGACTCTCCCGTTGCGTGTCCCCCCTTCATGCAACGCACCTGGGCGACGGTCCACGACCGCCGCCCCTTTTTTGCCGGCGACGGCACAATGCATGCATGAAAACGCCGACCCTGCTGTCCTGGAGCGGTGGCAAGGATGCTGCATGGACCCTCGCCACCTTGCGCAACGATCCCGCGCGCGAGGTCGTCGGCCTCGTCACCACGGTCACCTCCGGCTACGAGCGCGTCGCGATGCACGGCATCCGGCGCGCGTTGCTGCACGCGCAGGCCGACGCCGCGGGCCTGCCGGTGATCGAGGCCACGATCCCGCCGCAATGCGACAACGCGACGTACGAGGCCGCATTCGCGGCGGCGCTGGACGACGCGCGCCTGCGCTGGCCCGGCATCACCGACATCGCATTCGGCGATCTGTTCCTCGAAGACGTGAAGGCGTGGCGTGAGGCGCTGTGCGCGAAATTGGGCTGGAAACCCGTGTTTCCCCTGTTCGGGGGAGACACCGCCACGTTGGCGCAGCAGATGCTCGATGGCGGATTGCAGGCCGTGCTGTGTTGCGTGGACACGCAACAACTGGATGCATCCTTCAGCGGACGCGCCTTCGACGCGGCGCTGTTGCGCGATCTGCCGGCCAGCTGCGATCCCTGCGGCGAGCGCGGCGAATTCCACACGCTCGTGCATGCCGGCCCGATGTTCGCGCGGCCCCTCACGATCGAACGCGGGGAAGCGGTGCTGCGCGACGAACGGTTCGCCTACGTCGACTTCCACGAACGCGACGCACGCGAGCCTCGCTGAAAGCAACGCCTCCGCACCGATCGTCCGGACACCTCCGGCATCACCCGGTTGCGCGATTCCGCACTGTCCAGTGCAAGCAGATGCTGCCGCGGCTGCAACGGCCGGGGGGTCGGGGACCGTTGCCGCATCCCCACACCTTGCTCAAGGACTACGGACATGGCGACCCACAAGCACTCCGGCTGGATTCGTCCGGCCTGGATGACCGCGACGCTGGCCTGTTCGATCGGCGCCGTGATTGCCGCGGCGGCGCTCTTCGCGCCGCAACCGGCACAAGCCATCCATGACGATGCCAACACGCCGTTCGCGCTGGACGGCGATCCCACGGACACCAGCGCATTGCTCGACGACTGGGACAGCGTGTTTGCACTGGGCAGTCCGCCCTATGCCACGCCGCGCCTGCTGCCCACCGTGGCCGCGGGCGACACGTTCGTGGTCGATTCGCAGGACCCCGACGTCACGGCGTTCACCTCGAGCAACAAGGACATCGACCAGGTCAACACGTGGAACTGGGGCACAAAGGGATTGAGCCCGCCGAAGGACGACATCACCAACGCGTACGCGAAGGCGTACCACGTGGCCGGCTTCCCGGCGAACGACATCCCGGGCCATCCCAACGTGCCGCACGAACACCTCGTGGTGTATTTCGGCGCGGACCGTTTCGCCGACGATGGCGATGCGGCGATGGGATTCTGGTTTTTCCGCAACGACGTCGGCCTGGGCGGCAACGGCAAGTTCACCGGCACGCATGCGGTGGGCGACGTGCTGATCCAGATCGACTACCGCGGCGCGGGCAGCAACGAGATCGAAGTGTTCAAGTGGGTCGGCACCGGTGGCAACGCCGGCGGCGGCAAGCTGCAACGCCTCGCGATCGGCACGTCCAACAACCCGGCCGATACGATCTGCACCGCGTCCAACGGTGCGCAGAACATCCCGGCGGATTCGGCGTGCATCACGACCAACATCGTGCAGCGCTCCTCGCCGTGGGCGTATACGCCGAAGGGCTCCGACAGCGTGGGCCCGAACACCTTCCCGCCGCGCGTCTTCATGGAAGGCGGATTCGACGTGACGTCATTGGTGGGCAACGTGTGCTTCTCGGACTTCATGGCCGAGACGCGCTCGTCGCACTCCGAGACGGCCTCGCTGAAGGATTTCGCGCTGGGTGCGTTCGACCTGTGCTCGATCAACGTGGAGAAGATCTGCGTTGCCGATTCGCAGACGGTCGATCCCGCGACCGCGAAGTTCACCACCACGCACACCGTCACCATCACCAATGATGGCTTCGGCGGCTCGCTGCGCGATGTTGAAATCGCCGATCCGCTGGCGGTGTCCGGCAACACGTGCGAGATCAAGTCGCTGGCGGTCAACCCCGCGGTGCCGGGAGGCGCCACGTTGAACGGGTCTGCCGTCGGGTTCAAGTTCGATTCCGCGGGCGACTCGGTCGAGGTGGCCGATGTGCTCGGCGGCGAGATCTCGGTCGAACTGGAATGCGTCAGCGGTGAGAACCCGTTCCGCAACTCCGTCGACGTGAAGGCGCGCGCCGCAGTGGGCGCTCCGCAGGACATCACCGACACGGATCTCGAGACCACGGTGGAAGCCGGCGTGTGCGAACTCGCGCTCGACTCGGGCCTTGCCCTCAAGAAGTGGTGCCAGGGCGACGATGGCCAGGCGGTCGGACACCCGATGGGACCGAACCCGTACTACGGCGTGCCCGACAGTGAAAACCCGCTGGAGCTCGGTGTCTTCCTGAAGCCGCCGAATTACATCCCGCAGGTGTGCGTGGACATCCAGCTGTCGAACACGAGCAGCAACCAGTCGATGGTCGTCGATACCTTCAGCGACAGCGACCTGGGCAACCTCGTCCCGGCCGGCGGCATCACGCTGGGGCCGTTGAACAGTGCCACCGACAGCTACGTCGTCAGTCGTTGCTACACGCCGAGTGCCCCGGATGGCGCCGTCGGCGATCCGATCGATCCGAGTACGGCGACGTACTCCGACACGGTCAGTGCAACGGGCCACGGCAAGATCGACAACGCGACGGCCAACGCAGGCCCGGTGACGGCCACCTGCGAACTGTGCCCGCCGCACGCGCACTGAGCGGTCAACCCTCCGCTGCACGCTCCCCGCATGCAGCGCACCTGGGCGACGGTGGCAACACCGTCGCCCTTTTCGTTGCGTGTTACTTGCGACCCTTCGGCGGCTTGGTGCTGCCACCGGTGGTGCCGCCCGTGGTGTCGGTCGGCGGCGGTTGCGTCGGCGGCGGCGCCGCGGCGGGCACGGTGACGTCGATCGTCGCACCAGTCGTGTCGGCGGCAACGACGGTGAAGGCGATGCCCTTCGCGTCGTCGCGATACGTGCGGCCCACGGCGAGCGCGCTGTCGTTGATGTCGTCGAACTGCGCGGCCGCGCTGCCGGGCGTGGCGTCGAGCAGCACGCTGTACTGGTTCACGCCGCCCAGGTGCAGCAGCACGCCCTTCGTGAGGTTGCCGGTGGTGCCGAGCACCGCGTCGAAGCCGACGGGCTGGCGGTATTCCAGCGTGTAGTACGTCATCTCGCCGGTGAGCGCATCGAGGCCGCGCGCGACCTTCAAGGCCTTCGTGCCCGTGCCGTCTTCGAGGCGTTCGATGCGATAGCGGCCCGACGCGGCGACGGTGGTCACCGGCGGCGCGCCCGTCGCGCCCAGCCAGCCGAGCTGCAACTTCTGCAATGCGTTGAAGTGCGGCGTGCTACCGCTGCCCATCGTGTCGGCGGCGTCGCCGTAGCTCTTGATCGTGCAGGTGTCGCCGTACGCCACGTTGCCGCATTCCAGCGCCTGCGAATGCGACAGGCCGAAGTTGTGGCCCATCTCGTGCGCGACCAGGCGTGCGGTCATCGCGTCGGCGAAGATCCACGTGCGCGTGGGCAACGCCATGCCGGCGTTGTAGCCCGTGCCGGTGCACGCGTTCTTCGGCGCGAGGTACACGCGATGCGCGTACTTCGACAGGTCGATGCCCGCGGCGGCCGCGGCCTTGTCGGCTTCCTGCGCGACCAGCGCGGTGTCGCACGAGGCCTTCGACACGGGCACGGTGAACCAGCCGAACGTGTCGCCGGACAGGAACATGCGGTGGTACGAGGCTTCCCAGTAGAAGTCGCTCGCCTGGCCGAAGACCAGCGAATGCGCGGTGGTCTTCGTATAGGGCTGCGTGGGGCTGTCGCTGTAGTTCACCAGCAGGACGACGGTGGACTGTTCGCCGGTGGTCGTGGTGTTGGCGGCGTGCGCGGTGTGCGCGCCGGCCAGCAGGAGCAGCGGCGCGATGAAGCGGAACGGATGTCGCATCGGCGGGGGGACCTTTTCGCGGACAAGGCCCCGCATGCTCCGGATGAGCTTCCTGCCGCTGTGCGGACCAATGCACGTTCCGGGCCAACCTCACGTGAGGTTGGTGAGGATCGTGATGCGAAGCGACGGTGCGCTTACGCCTTCAACGCACTCGCGTGATACGCGACGTGGTCGCCGATGAAGGAGGCGACGAAGTAGAACCCGTGGTCGTAACCGGGGCGCAGGTGCAGGTCGAGCGTGTGGCCGCCGGCGGTGCAGGCTTTCTGCAACAGGTCCGGTTGCAGGCGTTCGGCGAGGAATGGATCGGCGTCGCCCTGGTCGACGAGCAGCGAGAGCCGGTCGTGCGATCCGCGCAACAGATCGCAGGCATCCCATTCGCGCCACGCGTCCGGGTCGTCGCCGAGATACGCGGGGAACGCCTTGCGCCCCCAGCCGCGCGACGCCGAACAGATCGGCGCGAGCGCGGAGACGCTGCGATAGCGGCCGGGATGACGCAGCGCGCAGATCAACGCGCCGTGGCCGCCCATCGAATGGCCCGCGATGCTGCGCGCATCGGTGACGGGGAAGTGCTGTTCGACCAGCGCGGGCAGTTCCTGCACCACGTACGCGTGCATGCGGTATTGCGCGGACCACGGCGCCTGCGTGGCATCAACGTAGAAGCTTGCGCTCAGGCCGATGTCATCGCCTTCGGCATCGGGCACGCCGTCGCCGCGCGGGCTGGTGTCCGGCGAGACGATCACGAGGCCGTGCTCCGCTGCGTAACGCTGCACGCCGGACTTCTGGATGAAGTTCTGCTCGGTGCACGTCAGGCCCGAGAGGAAATACAGCACGGGGCACGGACCGGCCTGCACCTGCGGCGGCAAGTACACGCCGAAGCGCATCTCGCACGCCGTCGACGTCGCATCGTGCGCCCACACTTCCTGCGTGCCGCCGAAGCACGCGTGCGATTCCAGGCGCCGCATCAGAATTCGATCACTGTGCGGATGGACTTGCCTTCGTGCATCAAATCGAACGCTTCGTTGATGCGCTCCAGCGGCAACACGTGCGTGATGAAGGGATCGAGCTGGATCTCGCCGCGCATCGCCTGTTGCACCATGCCGGGCAATTGCGTGCGGCCCTTGACGCCGCCGAACGCCGAGCCGCGCCACACGCGCCCGGTGACCAGCTGGAATGGCCGCGTGCGGATTTCCTGCCCCGCGCCCGCCACGCCGATGATGATGCTTTCGCCCCAGCCCTTGTGGCAGCACTCCAGCGCGCTGCGCATGACATCGACGTTGCCGATGCATTCGAAGCTGAACTCCACGCCGCCGTCGGTCATCTCCACGATCACGTCCTGGATCGGGCGATCGAAGTCCTTCGGGTTGATGCAATCGGTGGCGCCCATCGATTGCGCGAGCGCGAACTTCGACGGATTGGTGTCGATGCCGATGATCCGCGCCGCGCCCGCCTGGCGCGCGCCCTGGATCACCGCCAGGCCGATGCCGCCGAGGCCGAACACCGCGACGTTGTCGCCGCGCTGCACCTTCGCGGTGTTGTGCACGGCGCCGAGGCCCGTGGTGACGCCGCAGCCGAGCAGGCACACCTGCTCCAGCGGCGCGGCGGGATCGATCTTCGCCAGCGACACTTCGGCGACCACGGTGTATTCGCTGAAGGTGCTCGTGCCCATGTAGTGGTGGATCGGCTTGCCTTCGTAGCTGAAACGCGACGTGCCGTCGGGCATCACGCCCTTGCCTTGCGTGGCGCGCACGGCCTGGCAGAGGTTGGTCTTGCCGGACAAACAGAATTTGCACTTCCGGCATTCCGCCGTGTACAGCGGGATGACGTGGTCGCCGGGCGCCACGCTGGTCACGCCTTCGCCCACTTCCACGACGATGCCGCCGCCTTCATGGCCGAGCACCGCGGGGAACAGGCCTTCGGGATCGTCGCCGCTCAGCGTGAACGCATCGGTGTGGCACACGCCGGTATGCGTGATGCGCACGAGCACTTCGCCCGCGCGCGGCGGTGCGACGTCGATTTCGACGACCTGCAAGGGCTTGCCGGGGGCGAAGGCGACGGCGGCGCGGGATTTCATCGAGGGCAGGTTCCGGGACGGGGATGGGGAAGGCTAAACGACTGCGGCCGGGGATGGCGTCGAGACCCGTTCTCCTGTGGGTTCCCGTGATCCCCGCCGGAGTTCAACGATGCGCCTGTCGCCTGCCCTGCTCGCCGCCGCCACCGTCCTGCTTGCCGCCTGCGAAGCGCCCGCCCCGCGCGCCACGGCAGAGATTCCCGCGCCGCCGCTGTTCGAAACCTTCGGCGCGCTCCACCGCGACATCGGCAGCAGCGTCCCCGGCGCACAGCGGTACTTCGACCAGGGCCTGCGGCTGACCTACGGGTTCAACCACGAGACCGCGGGCAATGCGTTCGCCGAAGCGGCGCGCCTGGATCCGGCGTGCGCGATCTGCGTGTGGGGCCAGGCGCTGGTGCTGGGCCCGAACATCAACCTGCCGATGGATCCGGCCAATGCAGCGAAGGCGACGGCCCTGGCGAAGAAGGCGCAGTCGCTCGCGGGCAATGCGAAGCCGGTGGATCGCGCGCTGATCGATGCGCTGGTCGCGCGTTACGCCGATCCGGCGCCGGCCGATCGCGCGGCGCTCGACAAGGCGTACGCCGACGCGATGGCCAAAGTCGTTGCGCAATTCCCGGAAGACGACGACGCGCAGGCGATGTACGCCGAAGCGTTGATGGACCTCACGCCGTGGAATTACTGGTCGCCCGCGGGCAAGCCGAACGCGGACACGCCGAAGATCGTGGGCGCGATCGAAACGGTGCTCAAGCGCAATCCGCAGCACATCGGCGCGATCCATTACTACATCCACGCGGTGGAGGCCTCCGATGATCCGGCGCGCGCGGAGAAACTGGCCGACACGCTGGGCAACCTCGCGCCGGGCTCGGGCCACCTCGTGCACATGCCCGCGCACATCTACATCCGCACCGGGCGCTACAACGACGCAACCCTCGTGAACTTCCGCGCGTCCACCGCCGACAAGGAGTTCCTGGCGGTGTGCAAGGGCAGCAACGGGATGTATCCGCTCGGCTACGTGCCGCACAACTGGCATTTCGCGACGCTGAGCGCGGGCCTGATGGGCGCGCACACGCTGGCCGAGCAGGCCTCGCAGCAGACGTCGCAGCGCGCGGACCTGGCGAAGCTGGACGCGCTGAACTTCATGCAGAACTTCGTGATCGTGCCGATGTATACCGAGGTGCGATTCGGGCGTTGGGACGAGATCCTGGCACGCACGCAGCCGCCGGCGACGCAGCCGTATCCGACGGGGATGTGGCACTTCGCGCGCGGGATGGCGCAGTTGCGCAAGGGCAACGCGGTCGAGGCGCAGAAGGAACTGGCGGCGCTGGACACGATCGCGAAGTCGCCGGAGATGGGCGCGTTGCTGATCGGCAACACCAATTACGCGGGGCAGTTGCTCACGGTGTCGAGCGGCGTGCTGCGCGGCGAGATCCTGTCATCGCAAGGGAAGCACGACCAGGCGATTGCCTCGTTGCGCGCGGCGGCGGCGATCGAGGACAAGCTCACCTACAACGAACCCGCGGACTGGCCGTTGCCGGTGAGCAACTATCTCGGCAATGCCCTGTTGAAGGCGAAGCGGCCGAAGGAAGCGGCGGCGGCGTTCAACGAAGACCTGAAGATGTTCCCGAAGAACGGATGGGGCTTGTACGGGCTCGCGCAGGCGCAGGACGCGATGGGCGACAAGGCGGCGGCCGCGGACACGTGGAAGCAGCAGAAGGCGGCGTGGCAGTGGGCGGATACGCAGCTCACTGCGGCGGTGTTCTGACAGCTACGCAGCGATCGGGCCGTCCCCTCCCGGCCTCCCCGCGAGCGGGGAGGAGCACGGCATTCAGTACGCGAACTCGGCGAAGACGCGGTTGATGTCGCCGGCCCACGGGCCTTCGAACAGCGCGATCTTGCGTTCGGCCGGCGTCTGGTTCGCTTCGGCGGATTCGATCAGCGGATCGAGGAACACGCTTTCGTCGTGGCCGCTGCGATTGCGACGCGCGCGGCGCTGCAGGCCGGCGGCGGAAATCTTCAGCGCTTCGATCGACAACTCGCGCAGCGTGGCCTGCGTGCCGCCGACGCGCGCCGGCAGCTTGAACGCGTGCTTCGGCACGCCGTCGCGCAAGGCGTGGCGTTCTTCGCGCGAGAAATCCTTCACCAGGTCCCAGGCCGCATCGAGCGACGCATCGTCGTACAACAGGCCGACCCAGAACGCGGGCAGCGCGCAGATGCGATTCCACGGACCGGAATCGGCGCCGCGCATTTCCAGGTATTTCTTCAGGCGCACTTCGGGGAACGCGGTGGTCATGTGGTCCGACCAGTCGCGCAGCGTGGGCAGGCCGCCGGGCACGACGTCGAGCTTGCCTTCCATGAACTTGCGGAACGACTTGCCCGACGCATCCAGGTATTCGCCGTTGCGGTAGGCGAAGTACATCGGCACGTCGAGCAGGTAATCGGTGTAGCGCTCGAAGCCGAAGCCGTCCTCGAACACGAAGTCGAGCATGCCGGTGCGATCGGGATCCGTGTCGGTCCAGATATGCGAGCGGTACGACATGAAGCCGTTGAGCTTGCCTTCGGTGAACGGCGAATCGGCGAACAACGCAGTGGCCACCGGCTGCAACGCCAGCGACACGCGGAACTTCTTCACCATGTCGGCTTCGCTGGCGAAGTCGAGGTTGACCTGCACGGTGCAGGTGCGCGTCATCATGTCCAGGCCGAGGTCGCCGCGCTTGGGCATGTACTCGCGCATGATCTTGTAGCGGCCCTTGGGCATCCACGGCATTTCGTCGCGGCGCCACTTCGGCTGGAAGCCCATGCCGAGGAAGCCGAGGCCGAGTTCGTTGCCGACCGTCTTGACTTCCGCCAGGTGGCCGTTGGTTTCGCGGCACGTGTCGTGCACGGATTCGAGCGGGGCACCGGAGAGTTCGAACTGGCCCGCCGGTTCCAGCGTGACCGACGCACCGTCGCGGGTGAGCGCGATCGTGCGTCCGTGTTCCTGCACCGGCACCCAGCCGAAGCGCACCAGGCCGTTGAGCATCGCTTCGATGCCGCGGTCGCCGTCGAAGGTGGGCGCGCGGAAGTCGTCGTTGCGGAAACCGAACTTCTCGTGCTCGGTGCCGATGCGCCAGTCTTCGCGCGGCTTGCTGCCCGACGCGAGGTACTCGACCAGTTCGCGCCGGTCGGTGATGGGAAGTTCTGCGACGTTGCTGAGGCTCGACATCCGACGACTCGTTGCGATGGGGGGCGGCGAGTGGGACACGGCCCGGACTGTCGCTGGCCGGGGACTATAGTCCCGGCAAGGCGGCCGAATCGTCACGCAATCAGGACACTGGCGTTCCGCGGCTGGGGTTGTGTTCCAGCGACGCGATGATGTTCAGGTCCGTTGCTTCCCCCTGCCCCAAGGCAAACGGGAAGCCGTCGGCATGCAGGCCGCTAGATCTGCAGCCAGAACGAAACCACCTTGCGCAGTTCGTCGACGCCCTGCTTGGATTCGGCGGAAAAGGTCTGCACCGACACCGTGTCGGCCCACAGGCGTTGCAACTCCATCCGCACCGCTTGCAGCGTGTTGGCCGCGGCACCGCGCGAGAGCTTGTCGGCCTTGGTCAGCACCGCGTGCGCGGGCAGGCCGCGGCTGGCGGCGTAGCCGAGCATCTGGCGGTCGTAGTCCTTCAGCGGGTGGCGGATGTCCATGATGACCACCAGCCCCTGCAGCGCATCGCGCGTGGAGAAGTAGCCATCGAGGAACTGCTGCCAGTGCGCCTGCAGGTCCTGCGGCACCTTGGCGTAGCCGTAGCCGGGCAGGTCGACGAGGTGCTTCTGCGGTGCGACGTCGAAGAAGACGAGCTGCTGCGTGCGGCCCGGCGTCTTGGAGACGCGGGCCAGGGCGTTCTGCTGCACGAGCGCGTTGAGGCAGCTGGACTTGCCGGCGTTGGAGCGGCCGGCGAAGGCCACCTCGGCGCCGGCATCGGGCGGCAGCTGGCGGAAGTTGTGCGCCGAGAGGGCGTACTTGGCGCGGGCAAAGGGGTTCGACATGGCGCAAGGATCGCACGCCGGCCCCGCCGGGGCCCCTGATGATCCGAATCCCATCCGTTGTCCGGTTTGACCCGATCAGGCGCGGCCGACGATAATCCCGCGCCTCTGCGGGCCTTTCCCGGCGCCGCATTCCCAGCACTCCCGGAGCTTTGCATGCGCCACGCACGCGTCCTCGGCTACGCCGGCATCGCCGCTTTTGCGGTCGCCGCCGTGGCTTTCGCCCAGACCACCGTGCAGCCGGTGCCCGCCGATGCGGCCGCGAAGACCGCGCCGCTGGTCGAGGCCAAGGCCACCTGGGGCGACGTGAAGCGCGGCGCCGCCAAGGCCGGCACCTGTGCGGCCTGCCACGGCCTGGACGGCAACCCGTCCGATCCGCAGTACCCGCGCCTGGCCGGCATGCCGGAGCGCTACGTGGCCCACCAGATCACGCTCATCAAGAGCGGCGAGCGCAACTCGGGCATGGCCGCGGTGATGAAGCCCTACGCCGATGCGCTGAGCGCGCAGGACATGCGCGACCTCGGTGCGTACTTCGCGACGCAGAAGGCCGGTGCGGGCGTGGCCGACGACACCGTGATCGCGGACGGCCCGAACAAGGGCATGAAGTTCTACCAGGTCGGCGAACGCCTGTTCCACCAGGGCGACGCGGCGCGCGGCATCCCGGCATGCATGGCGTGCCACGGCCCCGCCGGCGCCGGCAACCCGGGCCCGGCGTATCCCGCCATCGCCGGCCAGCAGAGCGCGTATGCGCAGCGTCGCCTCGAGGAATACCGCGCGGGCACGACCACGCAGGCCGATCCGCACCTGTTCAATGTGATGGCCTCGGTGGCCAAGCCGCTGACGGACGAAGAGATCCAGTCGCTCGCCAGCTACCTGCAGGGCCTGCACGCGCGCGGCGACGAAGCCGTCGCGGCGGACTGACGGCACGCGGAACTTCGCCGCGTGCTGCGTGTCGGAGCAAGCGTTCACAACCTTGATCGGTGCGCCGGCCCCACACTGAGGCCGGCTTTTTTTTGTCCGCGTCCCGTCACGGGCCGCGCAACGGAAGGATGGGCATGGTTCGGTCGCTGATGGTGTTGCTGCTCGCGTTGCTGTTGCCCGCCGTCGCGCTCGCGGCCGACGCGCCCGTGGAAGGCGTGGATTACCAGCGCATTGAAGACGGCGCGCCGTTCCGTCCGTTGAAGCCGGGCCAGGTCGAAGTCGTCGAGATCTTCGCCTACACCTGCATCCACTGCGCGCACTTCGCGCCGGCCGTGGAAACGTGGAGGGCCACGCTGCCGAAGAACGTGCGCTTCAACTACGTGCCCGCCGCGTACGAGGTGGACGATTCGCTGGGCCGCGCGTTCTTCGCGGCCGAATCGATGAACCTGTTGCCGCGCACGCACGCGATGACGTTCCGCGCGATCCACAACGACAGCCTGCTGGCGATGAACCCCACCGACGGCGAGATCGCGAGCTACTACCAGACGCTCGGCGTGAACCCGACCAAGTTCCTCGCCGCGATGGCCAGCCCCGCGGTCGCCGTGCGCATGCAGGCCGCGCACGATTTCTCGCTGCGCAGCAAGATCGAAGGCACGCCCACCCTGATCGTCAACGGGCAGTATCGCGTCGCGGGCAATTCCGCCGAAGCGCAGCTGGCCAATGCACGCCGGATCGTCGACATGCTGCTGTCGGCGAAGCCCTGACCCTTTTGCACGACCTCCACACGAATCCCAGAGGACCGACCATGAAGCTCCGCGCCCTCCTTCCGTTGCTGCTCGTTGCGCTGGCCGCGTGCAGCGCCCCGACGCCGCCCGCCACCAACACCCCTGCGCCGGCGTCCACCGCCGAAACGCCGGCCAGCGCCGACGAACCGGCCGGCACCACCCCCGCGCCCGCCAGCACCACCGCCGCCGCGCCCAGCGCGTCGGCCGACGCCGCCGCCGACAAGGCGCTCGCCGCCAACCCGAACGGCCTGCAGGTCGGTCGCGACTACGTCGAGATCAAGGATCCGCAGCCGTGGATGCCGCTCAACGGCAAGATCGAAGTCGTCGAAGTGTTCGGCTACGTCTGCCCGGCGTGCGCCGCGTTCAATCCGCTGGTCGAAGCGTGGAAGGCCAAGCTGCCGGCGGACGTGCGCTTCAGCTACGTGCCCGCGCCGTTCGGCCCGGAATGGAATCCCTACGCGAAGGCGTTCTACGTCGCCGACTCGATGGGCCTGGTGAACCGTTCGCACGACGCGCTGATCCGCGCGATCCACGTCGAGCAGACGATGCCCGGCGAAGGCGACCCGGTGGACGAACAGGCCATCGCCAACTTCTACGGCAAGTACGGCGCCAACCCGAAGGAATTCCTCAGCACGATGAACAGCTTCACCGTCGCGGCGCAGGTCAACCGCGGCAAGCAGTTCATGCAGCGCACGAACGCCAACAGCACGCCCACGCTGATCGTCAACGGCAAGTACAAGGTCACCGGCACCAGCTTCGAGGACATGCTGCGCATCGCCAGCGCCTTGATCGCGCAGGAACGCGCCGCAGGCGCCGCGCCCGCCGCCCCCGCCACCACCGCAGCGCAGGGCTGATCACCGACGCGATGGCGAAACGCCGGCTCAAGCTGCTCAGCGCGAACATCCAGGCCGGGTCGAGCACCCGGCGCTTCAGCGATTACGCCACGCGCAGCTGGTCGCACGTGCTGCCCGCCGGCAACAAGCGCGGGATGCTGGACCAGATCGCGCACCTGGCCGGGCAGCACGACATCGTCGGATTGCAGGAAAGCGACCCCGGCAGCTTGCGGTCGGGGTTCACCAACCAGACGCACTACCTCGCGCAACGCGGGGGCTTCGCGTACTGGAGCCACCAGCCCAACCGTCGCGTCGGCGGGCTGGCGTCCAGCGCCAACGGCTTGTTGTCGAAGCTGGAACCCACCGACGTGCACGACCACCCCCTGCCCGGCCGCGTGCGCGGGCGGGGCGTGTTGCTGGCGCATTTCGGCGAAGGGCGCGACGGACTGGCGGTGGCGATCGCGCACTTGTCGCTCGGTGCGAGTTCACGCGAATCGCAGCTGTCCTTCATCGCCGAACTCCTGCACGACCATCCGCACGCGATCCTGATGGGCGACTTCAACTGCGATCCGGACCGGCCTGAGATGCAGCAGTTGTACAAGCGCACGCAACTGCAGCCGCCGGCGTCGTGCGTGCCCACGTTCCCCAGCTGGCGACCGCAGCGCGCGATCGACCACATCCTCACCACCGGCGACCTGCAGGTGGCGAACATGGCCGCGTTCGCGGCCGCTTTCTCGGACCATCTCGCGCTCGCGGCGGAAATCGACGTGCCCGAACGGGCGTTGCGCTGACCGTAAACACGACAGCAAGCGTGGCTCTGCTATCGTCCGTGGCATGTCGCTGCGCCCCCTGATTCCAGCGTTCTTCGTCGTCGCCTGCTGTGGTTCCGCGCAGGTGCCCGCCCAGCAACGCGCGCCCACGCCGGCCCCCGCCGCCTCGGTGTCGCCCGCGCCCGTGCAATTGCGCAGCGATCCGCGCCGCGAAGACGTACGCGCCGCGCTCGATGCCGCCGAACGCGGGCAGCTGACCGGCGCGCAGCGTGATTCGCTCGCCACGCATCCCCTCGCCGGCTGGATCGAATTCGCCGAGCTCAAGCGCAGCATGGACCTCGTGCCGAATGCACGTGCGCAGGCGTTCCTCGCGAAGTACCGCGGCCAGGCGGTGGGTGCCGCGTTCCGCGACCTGTGGCTCGCGTCCACCGCGCGCCGCGAAGACTGGCCTGCATTCCGCGCCGCGTGGAATGCGGACAACAAGAGCGTCGACCTGCGCTGCGCCGAACTCAACGAACGCCAGGCGCTCGGCACCACCGATGCACAATGGGTCAGCGACGCGCAGGCGATCTGGCGCATCAACGGCAAGCCGTTGCCGTCCAGCTGCGATGCACCGATGGCGATCCTCGCGGCGAAGGGCGGCCTGCCCCCGGCGCTGCGCTGGGAACGCATCGACAAGGCCGCGGCGGAATGGGATCCGGCGACGATGCGCAACGCCGCCCGCGGATTGCCCGCGGACGACCTGGCGCTGGCCAACGATTACGCCGCGTTCTTCGATGCGGTGCACGACCGCGCGCTCACGTGGCCGAAGACCGCGCGCAGCCGGATGATGGCGTCGCAGGGCCTCGCGCGCCTGGCGAAGTCGGTGCCGATGACGGTCGACACGCAGTTGCCGAAGTACGGCGATGCGTTGCAGTTCACCGAAGCCGATCGCGCACGCGTGCTGTACCAGGCCGCGCTGTGGACGGTGGCCTCGTACGAACCGGATTCGGCGAAGCGGCTCAACGCCGTGCCGGCGTCCGCGTACGACGAGCGCCTGCACGAATGGCGCGTGCGCGAAGCGATGTCGCGCAGCGACTGGCCGGCGGCGCTGGCGGCGATCAACAAGATGGGCGAGAAGCAGCGCAGCGATTCGCGCTGGTTGTACTTCGCCGCGCGCTTGAACGAGATCGCCGGCGACAAGGCCGCCGCACCTGCGCTGTACCGGCAGGCCGCGATGAAGCCGGAATTCCACGGCTTCCTCGCCGCGGACAAGCTCAACCTGCCCTACGCGTTGTGCCCGATCGAGTTGTCCGCCAATTCGCCGGTGGAAGCGACGATCGCGCGCGATCCGGCGCTCGTGCGCGCGCTGGCGCTGCACCAGCTCGATCGCGACGGCTGGGCGCAGCGCGAGTGGGACGACGCGCTGTCGCGTTTCAGCGACGAGCAGCGGCGCTATGCGGTGAAGGTGGCCCAGCAATACGGGTGGTTCGACCGCGCGGTGTTTTCGCTCGGCAAGCAGCCGGAGGAAACGCGGCTGTACACCTTGCGCTTCCCGCTGCACCACGACGCGACGATCCGCCGCGAGGCCGCGAAGAACGGGCTCGATCCTGCATGGGTGGCCGCGGAGATCCGCGCGGAGAGCGTGTTCGATACGAACGCACGCTCGGGCGCGAACGCGATGGGCCTGATGCAGGTGGTGCCGGCGACGGGCCTGGCGGTCGCGCGCCGCATCGGCGTGCCGTGGAATGGCGTGGCCACGCTGTACGACCCCGACGCCAACATCGCGATCGGTACCGCGTACCTGCGACAGCTCTACGACCGTTACGGCCCGCCGTACATGGTGCTGGCCGGCTACAACGCGGGGCCGGCGCCGCTGGCGCGCTGGCAGGCGCAGCGGCCAGGGATGGATCCGGAATTCTGGATCGAGACCATCAGCTACAAGGAAACGCGCGAGTACGTGGCGCGCGTGCTGGCCTTCAGCGTGTTGTACGACTGGCGCCTCAATGGCGATGCGGCACCGGTGAGCAACCGGATGCGCGGGCAGGCCGGCGGGGCGCGGAAGAAATTCACGTGCCCGGTGGCGACCCCGGCACCGACCGTCACCAAGTCCTGAGCCTGCTTCCGCGGCGTGCCGGAAAACCGGCATGATCCCGCGCATGCAAACCTTCCTCGTCGGCGGCGCCGTGCGCGATGCCCTCCTCGGCCTGCCGGCCGGGGATCGCGACTACGTGGTCGTGGGCGAAACACAGGAAGCAATGCTCTCGCGCGGGTTCAAGCCGGTGGGCCGCGACTTCCCGGTGTTCCTGCATCCGAAGACCGGCGAGGAATACGCGCTCGCGCGCACCGAGCGCAAATCCGGGCGCGGGTATCGTGGGTTCGTCGTCGATGCCGATCCGTCGGTGACGCTCGACGAAGACCTGCAGCGGCGCGACTTCACCATCAACGCGATTGCGCAGGCGGCGGACGGCACGCTCGTCGATCCGTGGGGTGGCGCGCGCGATCTGGAAGCACGCGTGCTGCGGCACGTCGGACCGGCGTTCGTGGAGGATCCGTTGCGCGTGTTGCGCGCGGCGCGGTTCATGGCGCGGTTTGCGCCACTCGGGTTCGAAGTCGCGCCGGAAACGATGGCGCTGATGCGCGAGATGGTGGCGGGCGGCGAACTCTCCGACCTGGTGCCGGAACGCGTGTGGCAGGAGTTGTCGCGGGCGTTGGCCTCGGCGGCGCCGGCCGCGTTCCTGCGGACGTTGCGTGCGTGCGGTGCGCTCGCGGTGGTGTTGCCGGAAGTGGATGCGCTCTACGGCGTACCGCAGCGCGCGGAGTACCACCCGGAAGTCGACACGGGCGTGCACATCGAACTCGTCTGCGACATGGCCGCGCAACTCGCGCCCGGCGATGCAGTGGTGGGCTTTGCAGCGCTCGCGCATGACCTCGGCAAGGCGCTCACGCCCGAAGACGTGCTGCCGAAACACATCGGACACGAACACGCAGGCCTCGCCCCGTTGCGCGTGCTGTGCGAGCGGATGAAGGTGCCGGCGCAACATCGCGACCTCGCGAAGCTGGCCTGCCGCGAACACCTCAACGTGCATCGCCTGTTCGAATTGCGCGATCGCACGGTGCACGAACTGCTGGCGCGCTGCGATGCCTTCCGCCAGCCGGCGCGCATCGCGCAGCTGGCACTCGTGTGCGAAGCGGACAAGCGCGGCCGCGCGGGATTGCAGGACGAGGCCTATCCGCAGGGCGCCGAGCTGCTGCGTTTGCTCGACGCCACCCTGCAGGTGAAGTCTGCGGACGTGATGCGCGAAGGCCTCGAAGGCCCGGCGCTCGGTGAAGCGCTGGCGCAGGCGCGGATCCGCGCGATCGGTGCGGCGCGCGCGTCAGGCGCGTCGGTCGACGCCTAGCAGCCAGTCGCGCATCGGCGTCAGCAGCGTCGACAGGCCCAGGCACACGCCCAGCGTGTTGGCGATCGCGTCGTGGACATCCATCGAACGCGTCGTGGTCAACGTGCCCTGCGCGATTTCGATCGCCACGCCCAGTGCGACGAGGAACAGGCCAGCGCGCAATATCGACACACGCGTCGCGAACAGCTGCACCGCGGTCGCCGCCAGCGTGGCGTAACCGAGCAAGTGTTCGAGCTTGTCGCTGCCCGGCGGCAGGTCCGGCAACAACAACGCGGGCAGCAACGAACCGACGATGACCGCCGTGATCATCACCCACCACGCGCCGAGCCAGCGTTGCGGTCGTGCGAACGGTTTGAGCGCGCCCGTCCCCGGCCAGCGGATCACAGGCGCCAGCTCAGGTCGCCGGTGAGGAAGGCGACGTCGAAGCCCACGTCGCGCTGGAAGCCCATCGCCTGGAAGCGTTCGCCCATTTCGCCCGGGAGCGTGAGGCGCTTGGCTTCCTGGCGCAGCTTGTAGCGTGCGGCTTCGTCGTGCGCGCGCGCTTCGGCGGCGGCAAGGTTGCCTTCGAGGCCATTGCCGATGAGGAAGCTCGCCTGCGAGCAATAGCCCGCGAGATCGAAGCCCGCACCCGTGCCTGCTTCCGCGAGCGCGGTGAAATCCACCGACGCGGTGATGTCCTGCAGGCCGGGCAACGCGTACACGTCGTTGGTCATGCGATGGCGATGGAACGCGCGCAAGGTGCCGTCGTTGCGCTGCGCCGAGTAGTACTCGTGGCGCGGATAGCCGTAGTCCACGAACAACATCGCACCGCTGCGCAGGCCGCCGATCACCGCCTGGATCCAGTACGGCAATTGCGGCAGCAACTCGGAGCGATAGCCGTCCGGGAAGGGTTCCTCGCGCTGGCGTTCGACATGCCGCACCGCGGCGGCGAGCAGCGCGTCGGCGGGACGGTCCGCGCGCACGAAGCGACCATCGCCGTCGAGCGCGACGTGCTCTTCGAACACTTCGCCATCGCGCAGCGTGAAGCGCGGCGTCGGCAAGGCATCGATCACTTCGTTCGCGAACAGCACGCCGTCCCACGGTTGCTGCGGCGGCGCGTCGAGCCAGTCGACCAGGTCGTACAGCAACGGGTTGAGGCGTTCGCGCAGGCGCTCCTGCTGGCGGGCGCGCAGGTCGGCGCTGGGTTCGAGGATCGCGTAACGCGCGGGGAGCGCGTCGTGCGCGAGGAGTTTCTTGAGCGCGACTTCGGCGAACACGCCGCTGCCGCCGCCGAGCTCGACGATGTCGGCCGCCGGCCCCAGCTGCCGCAGCACCGGCGCCAGGCTGTCGGCGACGCAGGCGGCGAACAAGGGGCCGAGCTCCGGCGCGGTCGTGAAGTCCCCCGCCGCGCCGAACTTGGTCGCGCCCGCGCTGTAGTAGCCCAGGCCCGGTGCGTAAAGGCAGAGCTCCATGAACCGCGAGAACGGAAGTGCGCCCCCGGACGCGAGGATCTGCTCCTGCAGGCGGACGCGGAGGCGTTCGCTGTGGGCCAGGGCGTCGGGGTCGATCGGGGGAAGGGACTGCGGTGCGGACATGGACAGGGAATGCGGCAACAATGCGGCGCAGGATAGCCGGACTCTCGGAAAGCGCCCATGACGAACGCCCGCCCCGTCGCCTTCATCACCGGCAGCGCCCGACGCCTGGGCGCCGCGATCGCACGTCGCCTGCACGCCGCGGGTTACGACGTCGCGATGCATTGCGGACGCTCGCGCATCGAATGCAACGCGATGGCGGCCTCGCTCGAAGCGCAGCGCGCGAACAGCACGCACGTGTTGCAGGCGGACCTTTCGGAGTTCGATCGCTTGCCGGAATTGCTCGCGCACACGATCGGGCGCTTCGGGCGCCTCGATGCGCTGGTCAACAACGCCTCGGCGTTCTTCCCGACGCCGATCGGCGAAGCGACGCCGGCGCAGTGGGACACCTTGTTCGCCGCGAACGTGCGCGCACCGTTCTTCCTCTCGCAGGCCGCCGCACCGCACCTGCGCGCCACGCGCGGCGCGATCGTCAGCCTCACCGACATCCACGCCGAACGCCCGCTGCGCGCGCACGCGCTGTACGGCATGAGCAAGGCGGCGCTGGCGTACATGACGCGCGCGTTGGCGCTGGAGTTGTCGCCCGAAGTCCGCGTCAACGCGATCGCACCGGGCGCGATCCTGTGGCCGGAATCCGGCAAGGACGATGCGATGAAGCAGGCGATGCTCGAACGCACGCCGCTCGGGCGCACCGGCACGCCGGAAGAAGTGGCCGAAGCCGTGCGCTGGTTGCTGCAGGATGCGACGTACACGACCGGCCAGGTGCTGCGCCTCGACGGCGGCCGGTTGCTCGAAGGCTAGAGCGCGACGATGTCCAGGTGCGCGCCGTGCTCGGCGTGCGCGGACCACAGGTCGGATAACGTTACCTGCCGCACGGGATCGACGAACGCCGGCGCGATGTCCGCCAGCGGACGCAGCACGAAGGCATGCCGCAATTCGGGGCGCGGCAGTTGCAGCTCGGGCGTTTCGAGCACGAGGTCGCCGAAATACACGAGGTCGACGTCCAGCGTGCGGTCGCTGAATTTCACGTGCCCGCGGATGCGCCCGTTGTCGCGTTCCAGGTCCTGCAGCCAGCGCACGAGCGCGAAGGGATCCAGGTCGCTGTCGATGATCGCGGCGGCGTTGAGGAAATCCGGCCCGTCGAAGCCGACCGCGGGCACGCGATACACCGGCGAGACCACGACGTCGCCGAAGCGCGCGCGCAATGCGTCGATGGCCGCGCGTATATGGCGCTCGGGCTCGACGTTGCTGCCGAGGCTGAGGTAGGCGCGCGTCGTGCTCACGCGCGCGAGCGTTCGATGATCACACCCACGGCGGTCGCGCCGCGCACGGCGCCGGGCTTGCTGAGTTTCAAACGCACGTGGGACACGTTGAATTCGTCGAGGATCAGCTTCGCGCACTGTTCGGCCAGCTTCTCGACCAGTCCGAAATCCGACGCGGACACGAACGCGATCAGGCGCTTGCTCACCGCCTTGTAGTCCAGCGTGTCTTCGATCGCGTCGCTCGCGGCGGGCACGCGGTTGTCGAAGGCCATCTCGATGTCGAAGCGCAGCGGCTGGCGGATGCGCCGCTCCCAGTCGTAGATGCCGATCAGGGTGTCGATCTGCAGGCCTTCGATGAAAACCTTGTCGCTCATGCGTTCGCGGTGTCCGGCACGGCGGGCAACGATGCCATATCCCAGCGCGGCTGCACCGACACGGCGGTGTCCGAATGCTGGCCGGCTTGCAGGCGCAGCGCGCCGGCGAAGGCGATCATCGCGCCGTTGTCGGTGCACAGCGCCGGGCGCGGGAAGCGCACGCGGCCGCCGCGCTTCGTGGCGATGGCATCGAGCTTGGCGCGCAGGCGCTTGTTGGCGCCCACGCCGCCGGCGACCACCAGGGTGTCGCAGCCGGCCGCATCCAGCGCGCGTTCGCACTTGATGGCCAGCGTGTCGACCACGGCGTCCTCGAAGCCGCGCGCGATGTCGGCACGGGTGGTTTCGGACTGGTCGCTGTCGCGCCAGGCCAGCAGCACTTGGGTCTTCAGGCCGCTGAAGCTGAAATCCAGGCCGGGGCGATCGGTCATCGGCCGGGAAAACTTGTAGGCGCCGGGCCGGCCCTGCTCCGCCAGCGCGGCCAGCTGCGGCCCGCCCGGGTACGGCAGGCCCATCAGCTTGGCGGTCTTGTCGAAGGCCTCGCCCGCGGCGTCGTCGAGGGTTTCGCCCAGCAGGCGATAGCGCCCGATGGCGTCGACTTCGATCAGCTGGGTGTGGCCGCCGGACACCAGCAGGGCCACGAACGGGGGCTTGAGGTCCGGATCCTCGAGCAGGGGCGCCAGCAGGTGCCCCTCCATGTGATGGACCGCGATGGCCGGGACATCCAGCGCCCAGGCCAGCGAACGGGCCACGCCGGCCCCCACGAGGAGCGCGCCGACCAGGCCCGGACCGGCCGTATAGGCCACGCCATCGATGTCCCGCATGGCGATGCCGGCCTCGGCCAGGGTCTGTCGGACGAGCGGCAGGAGCTTGCGCACGTGGTCGCGGCTGGCGAGTTCAGGCACCACGCCGCCGTACTCGGCGTGCAGGGCGATCTGGCTGTAGACCGCGTGGGCGCGCAGTCCATCGGGGCCGGGGCGGTCCGTGTCGTACACGGCCACGCCGGTTTCGTCGCAGGAGGTTTCGATGCCTAGGACGCGCATGGGGGTTCGGATCTGCAGTCGGCGGGGCATTTGAGGTTGCGCCCCGGAAAACCGTGCGGCTATCATACGCGGCTCGCCGGGCGTGACCCGGCCGATCCCCGAACAGAGAAACCGTATGCCGAGCGTCAAAGTCCGCGAAAACGAGCCTTTCGAGTTTGCCCTGCGCCGCTTCAAGCGCACTTGCGAGAAGGCCGGCGTCCTCGCCGAGACCCGCAAGCGCGAGTTCTACGAGAAGCCCACGCAGGAACGCAAGCGCAAGGCCGCCGCCGCGGTGAAGCGCCAGTCCCGTCGCACCTCGCGCGACGTGACCAAGCGCCAGCGCCTGTATTGATCGACCGGCGTCCGGCCCCCGTGCCGGACTCCATTGATCCCGCGAAGCCGGCCGCGCGCAAGCGCGCCGGCTTTTCGCATTTGTGCCAATCGATCGCCAAGGATCCCGCATGAGCCTCAAGACCCAGCTCACCGACGACATGAAGACCGCGATGAAGGCCGGCGAGAAGGAACGCCTCGGCGTCATCCGCCTCATCAACGCGGCCATCAAGCAGAAGGAAGTCGACGAGCGCATCGAGCTGGACGACGCCCAGGTGCTGGCCGTGCTCGAGAAGATGGTCAAGCAGCGCCGCGACTCGGTGTCGCAGTACGACGCCGCCAACCGCGAAGACCTGGCCGGCATCGAGCGCGCGGAGATCGCGGTGATCGAGCACTACCTCCCGGCCAAGCTGTCCGAGGCCGAGATCGAGGACATCGTCGACGGCGCGATCCGCGACAGCGGCGCCGCGGGCGCGGCCGACATGGGCAAGCTGATGGGCGTGCTCAAGCCGCGCCTGGCCGGCAAGGCCGACATGGGCGACGTCTCGAAGATCGTGAAGCGCCGCCTCGCCGGCGGTTGATCGCGCGCGCCTTCCGCCGCGCCGTCGGCGTGGCATCCTGAGCTTCTGATGGCCCGCATCCCCGACGCTTTCATCGACGACCTGCTCGCGCGCACCGACATCGTCGAGGTGATCGCCTCGCGCGTGCCGTTGAAACGCCAGGGCAAGGAATTCGCGGCGCGCTGCCCCTTCCACGACGAACGCTCGGCCAGCTTCACCGTCTCGCCCACCAAGCAGTTCTATCACTGCTTCGGCTGCCAGGCGCACGGCACCGCGATTTCGTTCCTGATGAACTACGACCGCCTCGAGTTCCTCGACGCGGTGGACGAACTCGCCAAGCGCGTCGGCATGGAAGTGCCGCGCGACACGCGCCAGCGCAACGAAGACGGCGACACGCACGAGTTGTTCGCGGCGCTCGATGCCGCGGCCAAGTTTTTCCGCAAGCACCTTTCCGGCAGCGACAAGGCGCAGGCCTACGTCGAACGCCGCGGCATCGCGCCCGAGATCGCCGAACGCTACGCGATCGGTTACGCGCCCGATGGCTTCAACGCACTGCGCGATGCGCTCGGCACCGACCAGCGCCGCATGCAATTGCTCGAGCGCGCGGGCCTGTTCTCGAAGAACGACAAGGGCAACATCTACGACAAGTTCCGCGACCGGTTGATGTTCCCGATCGCCGACCGGCGCGGGCGCACCATCGCCTTCGGCGGGCGCGTGCTGGATGCCGAGGATTCGCCGAAGTACCTCAACTCGCCCGAGACCGCCCTCTTCCACAAGGGCCGCGAGTTGTATGGGCTGTGGCAGGCGCGGCAGGTCAACAGCAAGCTCGAACGGCTGATCGTGGTCGAGGGCTACATGGATGTCGTGGCGCTCGCGCAGTACGGCGTGTCGCAGGCGGTGGCCACGCTGGGCACCGCGACCACGTCCGACCACGCGGAGTTGCTGTTCCGCAACGCGGCGGATGTGTATTTCTGTTTCGACGGCGATCGCGCGGGCCGCAGCGCGGCGTGGAAGGCGCTCGAATCCGTGCTGCCGCGCATGAAGGACGGCCGTCAGGCGTTCTTCCTGTTCCTGCCCGATGGCGAGGATCCCGACACGATCGTGCGCAAGGAAGGCGCCGACGGCTTCGACGTGCGCCTGAAGCAGGCGATGCCGTTGTCGGAGTTCTTCTATTCGCACATGGCTACCGACGTGAACCTGTCCAACCTGGACGGCAAGGCGCGGCTGGCCGAACGCTGCAAGCCGTTGCTGGCGCAGATTCCCGATGGTGCGTTCGGCGACCTGATGAAGCAGCGCCTGGTGGAACTCACCGGCGTGGGGGCGCGGGCCAGCACGCCGGACACGCACGTGCCGGTGCAGCGCGCGCGCTCGGCGCCGATCACGCCGCCGGCGAAGAAGAGCCTGGTGCGCGGTGCGATCGCGTTGCTGCTGCAGCAACCGGCGCTGGCGTTGTCGTTGTCGCCGCCCTATCGGTTCGCGGCCTTGCAGTTGCCGGGCGTGGATCTGCTGGTCGACATGATCGCCGCGGCGAAGGAGCGCCCCGCCATCACCACGGGCGGGCTGCTCGAACACTTTTCCGAACGCGATGAGTCCGCCGCGCTGCAGAAGCTCGCGATGGAATCCAACCTGTACGAGCACGGCGAGGCCGAGCCGGAATTCCGCGGCATCCTGCGCATGCTGGAGCTGCAGTACCTGGAGCAGCGCATCGCGGAGTTGAACCGCGAGATCAACGAGCGCGGGCTGTCGGCGCTCAGCGATGCGGAGAAGCTGGAGCTGCGCGAACTCCCCGTGCAGATCGGCGCGCTGAAGCGCGAGCTGGCGCCCGCGCAGTAACCCCGGTTACGCCGGCGCGCTGGCCAACGCCCACATCACGGCCCCGCACAGGGCGAAGAACAGCAGCACGCGCGCCCCGCGCTCGCTGCGATCGGACTGGTCGACTCGGTTCATGGTGCGTCCCCCCTCTGGGAGACCGATGAAACGCCGATCGGCGTCATCGCTCTGCGAAACGCATCACAGCCCCGCAGGCCTGTAACAAGCGCGCCCTGTTACAGCGCCGAACTGCGGAACAGGCCGCGGTTTGCGGGGCCTCAGGTGGCCTGCAGCTGCATCGCGGGCGCCGCCTGCAGCCACGGCATCAGCCAGTGGTCGAGCAGCAGGAAGGCGAACAGCGCCATCAGGTACACGATCGAGTACTGGAACGTGCGCATGGCGAAGAACTCGTCCGGCGGATCCAGCAGGCGCCAGGCGTACCAGAGGAACACCACGCCCAGCACCAGCGCCCCGCCCAGGTAGAACAGGCCGCTCATGCCGGTGGCCCACGGCAGGATCGTCGCCAGCACCAGCAGCACCGTGTAGAGCAGGATCTGCCAGCGCGTGTAGGTGACGCCGTGGGTGACGGGCAGCATCGGGATCATGGCGCGCGCGTAATCCTCGCGGCGGAAGATCGCCAGCGCCCAGAAGTGCGGCGGCGTCCAGACGAAGATGATCAGCACCAGCAGCAGCGCATGCGGATCCAGCGTGCCGGTGATCGCGCTCCAGCCGAGCGCCGGCGGTGCGGCGCCGGCGATGCCGCCGATCACGATGTTCTGCGGCGTCGCGCGCTTGAGCCAGCCGGTGTAGACGATCGCGTAACCGATCAGCGACGCGAAGGTGAGCACCGCGCACAGCGGATTGACGAGGAACACCAGGATCGCCATCGAGGCGACGCCCAGCGTGATCGCGAAGACAACGGCCTGCGTGGTGCGCAGGCCACCGGTGGGCAACGGACGATCGTGCGTGCGTGCCATCACTGCGTCGATGCGCTGGTCGAGCACGTGGTTGATCGCCGCGGCGGACGCGGCCGCGAGCCAGATGCCCAGCAGGCCGAGCACCGTTTCCTTCAGCGGCGGCAGGCCGGGCACGGCGAGGAACATGCCCACCAGCGCGGTGAACACGATCAGCGCCACCACGCGCGGCTTGGTGAGCGTCCAGTACTGGGCGGCCGTGGAGCGCATGGGGCGTCAGGCCTCCGGCCGGCGCACGCGCGCGATCAGCGAGACCAGCACGAACAGCAGCAGCGCCGCGCCGGCGTTGTGCGCCACCGCGATCTGCAGCGGCAGGCCGAGCTTCACGTTCGCGATGCCCAGTGCGACCTGCGCGCACACCAGCACCGCCAGCGTCACGCCCCACGCGAGCATGCCCGGCGTGCGGATCAGTCGGTAACCGAGGCCGAGCAGGTACACGAACACGACGCCCGCCACGATGCGGTGCGCCATCTGGATCGCGATGCGCGAGGCGCCGTCGAGCACGCCGCCTTCGTAGTCCACGCCGATGCCGCGCCAGAGCACGAAGCCTTCGCGGAAATTCGTCGGCGGCCACCACTGGCCCACGCACTTCGGGAAATCGTTGGCGCACGCGAGCGCGGCATAGTTGGCGCTGGTCCAGCCGCCGAGCGCAATCTGCAGCGTGAGCAGCGCCAGCCCGATGCCGAGCAGCAGGCGCACGCGCTTCGCATCGGCGAGGCGGATCGGGATGTCGGTGGCTTTCCACGCCATCCACGTGAGCAGCGAGAACGTGAGCAGGCCGCCGAGCAAATGCCCCATCACCACGATGGGTTTGAGCAGCCACGTGACCGTCCACATGCCCAGCAACGCCTGGAACACGATGACGGCGAGCGTGAGTGCAGCGGCGCGCGCAAGGTCCAGGTTCGACCAGCGCAAGGCGGCGAAAAGCAGCAGTCCTTCCCCGAGGATCGCGAACACCGAGGCCGCCGCGTGCTGGCCGTGCATGTAGAGCGGAATGCCGATGCCCACCAGCACCGCGGCGCCGATCACCTGCACGAGGCCATGGCGACGCTTGCGCGCGGCGAGCAACGCGAGCGACAACACGAGCACGCCGAGCGAACCGGCCAGCATGCGATGCAGCTGTTCGCGCCAGGCCTTGTGCGGTTCGACCGCGCGGATCGCGGTGGCGGCGTGGTCGGCGGCGTCGTTGGCGTGCGTCGGCCATGCGGCGCGGCCGTAGCACGTGGGCCAATCGGGGCAGCTCAGGCCCGCGTTCGACAAGCGCACGAACGCACCGAACACGATCACGCCGAAGGCCAGCGCGACGGCGAGCCACGCGAGGCGGTGGAAGTGGCGGTACGGCACCACCGGCGTCGGGCGCATCGTCATCTCAGTTCACCTTGAGCAGGCGGGACAGGTCGGTGCGCAGGTCGCCGGGGTCGAAGCCCGGAGCGTAGCGCAGAACCACGAACCCGTTCGGATCGAGGATGTAGACGACGACCGGACCGCGTGCATCGGACGAACGCGGCAGGCCGTCGCGCAACGCGTCGCTGGCGCGCACGGCGCGCAGCGTGCCCGGGCGCGTGCCATTCGCGGGGACGGCGCCGACCCACAGCACGTCGACGCGATCGGCGTCGCGGCCCATCAGCTGCCACACGGTGTCGAGCTGCGAGAGCACGTCGGCGCAGGCGGCGGCGTTGGTGGTGTCGCAATCGCGCGCCATCGCGGCGATGCGCCACGTGCGCGTGGCCGGGTTCCATGCGTACTGCGTGCCATCGGCGAGCACCGGCGCCACGCGGCGCAGGTCCGCGGGCGGCTGCAGCAGTTCGCCGCGCGCCTTCAGGCCCGCGGGGCGCCAGCCGGAGAAACGCAGGAAACCCGCCACGGCGAGCGCACCGAAGAACAGCAACGCGATCGCGACCAGCGTCATCCGGTTGCGGTTGCGCGTGGCCTGCGCGGGGTCGACGGGACGATTCATGCACGGACCTTCTTTTTCTTGCGGAACGTCAGGAGCAACGCGGTGACGAACACCGTGATGGCCATGGCCCACCACTGCACGGCGTAACCCAGGTGCCGTTCGGGCGGGAGCGTGTTGGGGAGGATGTCGAGGTCGCGCACGTAGCCGATGGGCAGCGCGGGATCCAGGCGCACCACGTGCGAGGCGAGGCGCGCATGCAGCGCGGTATCGATCGCGCCGAAATCCACGCGCATCATCAGCCAGCGCGACGGGCCGACCTGCTGCATCGCCGCGCCGATCGGGAAGCCGCTCGACGGCGGCGGCGCCGACAGGCCGCGCACGTGCAGCGGCCCCTGCGCGCAGCTGGCATCGGGCAGCTTGCGATCGCCCGCCACGGGCAGCCAGCCGAAATCGACGAGGCGCGCCGCGCCGGTGGCGGGCTGCAGCACGCAGTACAGGCGCACGCCGGCTTGGCCTTCGCGCAGCTGGTTGTCGAGCAGCAGCGTGGGCGCGAGGACGTGGCCGTCGCCTTCGACCCAGCGCACGTCGAGGCCCTGGTCGGGCTGTGCGTCGGCGGCATCGAGCGGGTGCGGCTTGCGGTCGTGCAGCGCCTGCGCCGCGCGCTCCAGCATCGCCTGCTTCTCGTGCATCCGCCCGTACTGCCAGAAGCCCAGGCGCGCGAAGCCCGCCATCGCCAGCAGCGCCAGCGTCCAGCCGAACACGAGCGTCCCGCGACGGGTCACGCGATGCCCCGCGCGCGGCGCGATAATGCCGGCAACAACGCGCCGGGAGACGCCGCCATGAGCGATTCGCTGAAGACCCTGTTGATCGTCGGCTTCCTGATACTCATCCTCTGGAACCTCGGCGCCGGGCTGTACTACATGCTGGTCGACAAGGGGACCACCAACCGGACGGTCAATGCGCTCACCAAGCGCATCGCGCTGTCGGTGGTGCTCATCCTGATCGTGGCGCTCAGCATCAAGATGGGCTGGATCGTGCCGCACGGCATCGGCCGCGCGCCCTGATTCCATCGAGTATGTCGCCGGAGACGACGCGGGCCGGCAACGCCGGCCCGTGTCGGGTCACGCAGTCACTCTGGGTCGCGTAACGCCCTTACAGGACGTACACGAACAGGAACAGGCCCAGCCACACCACGTCGACGAAGTGCCAGTACCAGGCCACCGCTTCGAACGCGAAGTGGTTGTCGCGATCGAAATGGCCGGCGAAGCAGCGCATCCAGATGATCGCCAGCATGATCGTGCCCAGCGTGACGTGCGCGCCGTGGAAACCGGTGAGCATGAAGAACGTGGAGCCGTAGATGCCCGAACCCAGCGTCAGGTTGAGCTCCTTGTAGGCGTGCATGTATTCCTCGGCCTGGAAGGTGAGGAACAGCGCGCCCAGCAACACCGTCATGCCGAGGAACAACAACAGCTGCTTGCGGTGGCCGGCCTTCAGCGCGTGGTGCGCGATGGTGACCGTGACGCCCGAGGTCAGCAGGATCAGCGTGTTGAGCAGCGGCAGGCCCCACGGCGGGATCGTCTGGTACGTACCGCCGATCGCGCCCGGGCCGTTGCTCGGCCAGCCACCGGTGAAGTCCGACCACAGCACCGCGTGCGTGGCGAGCTTGTGGCCTTCGCCCTGCAGCCACGGCAACGCGAACTGGCGCGCGTAGAACAGCGCACCGAAGAACGCGGCGAAGAACATCACCTCGGAGAAGATGAACCACACCATCCCCATGCGGAAGGAGGTGTCGACCTGCTTGTTGTAGAAGCCGCGCAGCGATTCGCGGATGACGTCCGTGAACCACTTGAACAGGATCGCGGCGAGGAACGCGATGCCGAGGAAGAACACGGTCTTGCCCCAGCTGACGTCGTTGAGCCAGTTGGCGAAGCCCAGCATCGTGGTGAACAGCGCGACCGACGCGACCACCGGCCAGCGGCTGCCATGCGGCACGTAATAGGCGTTCGTGTCGTGCGTCTCGTGGGCGTGGGCGTCTGCCATGGTCGTTTCCGGTGGTTCGTTGGGCTCAGGGTGCCGCGTGCGGCTGGGACGACACACCCGTCGGCGCGTCGATCTGCGACGTCAGGGCATCGTTCTTGAAGAAGGTATAGGACAGCGTGATCGTGGTGACGTCGTCCGGCAACGCCGGGTCGACGATGAAGCGCACCGGCATCGCGCGGCCTTCGCCGGCGGCCAGGGTCTGCGCGGTGAAGCAGAAGCATTCGGTCTTGCTGAAGTACCCCGAGGCGCGCGCCGGTGCGACCGACGGCACCGCGTTGCCCACGATCGCGCGCGTGCTTTCGTTGCGCGCGAAGTAGCTGGCTTCGTACTGCTGGCCCGGATGCACCTGCATCGTGGCCTGCTCCGGCTTGAACGCCCACGGCAACTTGGAATTGACGCCGCCATCGAACAGCACGGTGACCGTGCGCTCGGTGTTGGCCTTCCTGCCCGTCGGCGCGGTGACGGCCTGGCGCTCCAGGCGCACGCCGAACACCTTCTCGCACGCGATGCGATACAGCGGCACCAGCGCGAAGGTGAAGGCGAACGCGGCCAGCGCGACGAGCACCATCTTGCCGATGCCGAAGCGGCGCTGTGCCGGGGTGGTGGCCTGCGGATCGTTCACTTCGCCAGGACCCCGGACAACACGAACGCGACGTAGATCGCCAGCGCGACCAGGCCGATCGCCCACGCCGTGCGCCGCACGCCCTTGCGGCGCGCGGCAAGCTGGTCGGCAGTCATCGGCGTGTCTTGCTCGTTCATGGCGTCAGTGACCGGCAATGCCGATCAGTCGAAATCCATGTGCGCGAAGTCGCCGTGCGCGAGGTCGCCATCCTTGATGACCGGCGGCGTGGCGAAGGTGTGGTGCGGGGCCGGCGACGGCACCGTCCACTCCAGGCCGCGCGCGGTTTCCCACGAACGGGCTTCGGCCTTGGCGCCGTTGCGCAGCGAGGCGTACAGCACGGCGAACATGATGAACGGCGTGGCGAACATGCCGAACGCGCCGATGGAGCTGACGAAGTTCCAGTCCGCGAACACGACGTTGTAGTCCGGGATGCGGCGCGGCATGCCGGCCAGGCCCAGGAAGTGCTGCGGGAAGAACAGCACGTTGACGAAGATCACCGACCACCAGAAGTGGAACTTGGCGGCGGTCTGGTTGTACATGCGGCCCGTCCACTTCGGCCACCAGTAGTACACGGCGGCGATGATCGCGAACACCGCGCCGGTCACCAGCACGTAGTGGAAGTGCGCCACGACGAAATACGTGTCGTGGTACTGGAAGTCCGCCGGCACGATCGCGAGCATCAGGCCCGAGAAGCCGCCGATGGTGAACAGGATGACGAACGCGACGGCCCACAGCATGGGCGCTTCGAAGGAGATCGACCCCTTCCACATCGTCGTGACCCAGTTGAACACCTTCACGCCGGTAGGCACCGCGATCAGCATCGTCGCGAACATGAAGTACAGCTCGCCACCGAGCGGCATGCCGACGGTGAACATGTGGTGCGCCCACACGATGAACGACAGGAACGCGATCGACGCGGTGGCGTACACCATCGCCTGGTAGCCGAACAGCGGCTTGCGCGAGAAGGTGGGGATGATCTCCGAGGCGATGCCGAACGCCGGGAGGATCATGATGTAGACCTCCGGGTGCCCGAAGAACCAGAAGATGTGCTGGAACATCACCGGGTCGCCGCCGCCGGCGGCGGAGAAGAAGCTGGTGGCGAAGAACTTGTCGGTGAGCAGCATGGTCACCGCGCCCGCCAGCACCGGCATGACCGCGATCAGCAGGAACGCCGTGATCAGCCAGGTCCAGCAGAAGATCGGCATCTTCAGCAGGTCGACGCCCGGGGCGCGCATGTTGAGGATGGTGGCGATGATGTTGATCGCGCCCATGATCGAGCTGATGCCCATCATGTGGATGGCGAAGATCGCGAAGGCGACGTTGCTGCCGCCCTGGATCGACAGCGGCGGGTACAGCGTCCAGCCGCCGGCGGGTGCGCCGCCGTCGAGGAACAGCGTGACCAGCAGCATCGTGAAGGCGAACGGCATGATCCAGAAGGACCAGTTGTTCATGCGCGGCAGCGCCATGTCGGGCGCGCCGATCTGCAGCGGCACCATCCAGTTGGCCAGGCCCACGAAGGCCGGCATCACGCCGCCGAAGATCATGACCAGCGCATGCACCGTGGTCATCTGGTTGAAGAACTCGGGCTTCATGTGCTGCAGGCCCGGGGTCATCAGCTCCCACCGGATGATCACCGACATCGCGGCGCCGATGATGAACATGATGAAGGAGAACACCAGGTACAGCGTGCCGATGTCCTTGTGGTTGGTCGAGAAGAACCAACGCTCAAGGAAGGACTGCTTGTGCCCGTGGTCGTCGTGATAACCGGCGGCGTCTTGCGTGGCCATGGCCTACCTCAGGTAATGCTTGTTCGGATGGAGTAAGCGCAACGCAGGTCAGTGCGTGATCGGCTCGGCGGGTTCGGGCGTGGGCGTGTTGCTGGCGTCCGGCGCGGCCGGCTGGGCCGGGCCGATGCCCGCGGGCGTGGCGTTGATGGCTTCGGCCGCGGTCGCGGCGGCGGCGGCCGGCTTGGCGGGGGCGTTCTTCGCCTTCTGCGCGGCCAGCCACTGCTTGAATTCTTCCTTCGAGACGGCCTTCACCACGATCGGCATGAAGCCGTGGTCCTTGCCGCACAGCTCCGCGCACTGGCCGCGGTAGATGCCCGGCGTGGAGATGTCGGTCCAGGCTTCGTTGACGATGCCCGGGATGGCGTCCTGCTTCCAGCCCAGCGCCGGCACCCACCAGGCGTGGATGACGTCGTCGGCGGTGATCACGAAGCGGATCTTGGTGTCGACCGGCACGACCAGCATGTTGTCCACTTCCAGCAGGTAGTGGCGCTGGTCGGGGTTGTCGTACTTCGGGATGACGTGCGACTGGCGGATCTGGTCGCTGTTCTTCGCCAGGCGGCTGGTGAATTCCACGCCCTCGCCCAGGTACTCGTACTTCCACATCCACTGGTAGCCGGTGATCTTGACGGTCATCGCGGCGTTGCGGGTGTCGTACATCGCGATGAGCTTGGCGGTGGCCGGCCACGCCATGCCGACGAGCAGGATGACCGGGACCAGCGTCCAGACGATCTCGAGCTTGGTGCTGTGCGTGAAGTTGACCGCGGGCACCGCGCCCTTGGAATGGCGGAACTTGAACATCGCGTAGGCCATCGCGCCGAACACGATGATGCCGATGACCACGCAGACCCACAGCGCGACCATGTGCGCTTCCCACGCCATCTGCGAGGAGTGGGTGACGCCCTTGCCCATGTTGAGCTGCCAGGGATGCGGGGCGGCCGGTTCGGCGGTGGCCGGCGCGGCGAACGCACTGACCGAGGCGGCCAGCGACATCGCGCCGAAGAGGCCCGCGGCAAGCGTGCGCCGAGCGATCGTGTTGAAGCCTGCTTTCATCAGTTCGAGCCCCGCGGGTGAATGCAATTGTTGCTTGTCAGTGGATGGGCGGCGACCGGCTTGCCTCCAGCAGCGCGCGAATGCGCTGCGCCAGTTGCCGTCTTTCGGCCGGGCCGAGGAAAGCACCGATTTCGCAGTGCCTGCCGCTGCTCGACAGCACGATCCGCTCCCCGTCGCCGTCGACGTCCAGCCGCACCCAGGCAGGGTGCGCGCGGAACGACGGCGCCAGTTGGGCCGACCGCCAGACCTCGACCGCTTCCGGCCCGATCGAAATGACTTCGCGACGCTCGCCGAGCCGCCACAGCCACCGCAGCGCCGCCGCCACCATCGCACTGTCGAGCAGTGCGAACGCTGGCGCGAAGACGTTGCCTCCCCACCAACCGAGCAGGGCCACCAGCCACATCGCGGCGGCCAGCGTGGCGAACAGGGCGACGAACTGGCGGGCCGTCAGCGCCCGCGGGGGACGCAACCGGAGTTGCGCGCCCGACCCGGGACCCGATGACACCATTTCGATCATGCCGGACCGTCCCCGGCGTGACGCAAACCGGGTGCGGAAAACCGCGAAATGGTAGCCCCCGGTGCCGTGTTGCGGCAAGCCGCGCGGGGTTTGGTCACCACACCGCGACGGCTACACTACGCAGCTCGACACGGTTCGACACGGCCCGATGACCCTCCAAACGCCCCACGCGTCAGGCGCAGCGCCCATGCTGTCGCCGGAACTGCCGCCTGCGCCCGGCCCGCTCCGCGCGGCGATCACCGCCGCGTGGGTGCGCGACGAAACCGACCATGTGCGCGAGCTGCTCGCCCAGGCCCGCCAGCCCGACGCCGATCGCGCCGCGATCCAGGCCACCGCGGCGGACCTGGTCCGGCGCGTGCGCGCCCGTGCGAAGGACCAGGGCGCCATCGAAGCCTTCATGCGCCAGTACGACCTCGGCAGCGAGGAAGGCGTGCTGCTGATGTGCGTGGCCGAGGCGCTGCTGCGCATCCCGGACCAGGACACGGCCGACAAGCTCATCCGCGACAAGCTGGGCGAGGCGGACTGGAAGAAGCACATGGGCCAGTCCGATTCGGTGCTGGTGAATGCGTCCACGTGGGGCCTGATGCTCACCGGGCACCTGGTGGACCTGGCCGACGACACCAAGCGCGACGTGCACAACGCCTTCAAGCGGCTGGTCGGGCGCGTGGGCGAGCCGGTCGTGCGCCTGGCCGTGCGCCAGGCGATGCGGATCATGGGGCACCAGTTCGTCATGGGCCGCACGATCGGCGAGGCGCTGGCGCGTTCGCGCAAGGGCGCCAACGCGGCGTACCGCTATTCATTCGACATGCTGGGCGAAGGCGCGCTGACCACCAAGGATGCGCTGCGCTACCTGCAGGCGTACCGCGATGCGATCGAAGCGATCGGCCGCAGCGGGTCGTTCAAGGGCACGGATGTGTTCGCGGCGCCGTCGATCTCGGTGAAGCTGTCCGCGCTGCATCCGCGCTACGAGCACGCCAAGCGCGCGCGCGTGATGGCCGAACTCGTGCCGCGCGTGCTGGAGCTCGCCCGCCTCGCCAAGTCGCACGGCATCGGCTTCACGATCGATGCGGAGGAAGCCGATCGCCTGGAGCTGTCGCTCGACGTCATCGCCGGTGCGTATTCCGACGCCTCGCTGGATGGCTGGGAAGGCTACGGCCTCGCCGTGCAGGCGTACCAGAAGCGCGCGCCGTACGTGATCGACTTCCTCGCCGACCTGGCACGCCGCACCGGCCGCCGCATTCCCGTGCGCCTGGTCAAGGGCGCGTACTGGGACAGCGAAGTGAAGCGCGCGCAGGTGGATGGCCAGGCGGGCTACCCGGTGTTCACGCGCAAGCCGAACACCGACGTGAGCTACCTCGCCAACGCGCGGCGCATGCTGGACGCATCGGATGCGATCTATCCGATGTTCGCCACGCACAACGCGCACACGATCGCGGCGATCCATCGCCTCGCGCGCGGTGGTGCGGAGAAGAAGCAGTTCGAATTCCAGAAGCTGCACGGCATGGGCGACGACCTGTACGCCGAAGTCGTGCCGGCCGACCGCCTCGACGTGGCCTGCCGCGTGTACGCGCCGGTGGGGTCGCACGAAGACCTGCTGCCGTACCTGGTGCGCCGCCTGCTCGAGAACGGCGCCAACTCCAGCTTCGTCAACCGCATCACGGACGAATCGGTGGCGATCGAGGACCTGGTGCGCGATCCGGTGGACACCGTCGACGGGTTCGCCGAAATCCCGCATCCGCGCATCCCGCTGCCGCGCGATGTTTACCGCAGCCAGGCGACCAGCGTCGCCGACGAACGAGACAACTCCATGGGCATCAACCTCGCCAACGACGCGCAGCTGCGCGCCCTCGCCGAACAGGTCAACGCCGCGAAGGTCGGCGACTGGCGCGCCACGCCGCTCGTGCCGGGCGTGACCGCCAACGGTGCGGACATCGCGGTCACCAATCCGGCCGATCGTCGCGAACAGGTCGGCACCTGGCGCGCGGCCGATGCGGCCACCGTCGAGCAGGCGCTGCGCAATGCCGTCGCCGCGCAGCCCGCGTGGGATGCGATGCCGGCCGCCTCGCGCGCGACCATCCTCGAACACGCCGCCACGCTGCTCGAACAGCGCATGCCGCAGTACATCGCGCTGTGCACGAAGGAAGCGGGCAAGACGATCCCCGACGGCGTCGCCGAAGTGCGCGAATGCGTCGATTTCCTGCGCTACTACGCGGGCCAGGCGCGCAAGTTGTTCGCGCATCCGGAAAAACTGCCGGGCCCGACCGGCGAATCCAACGAACTGCGCATGCAGGGCCGCGGCGTGTTCGTGTGCATCTCGCCGTGGAATTTCCCGCTCGCGATCTTCGGCGGGCAGATCGCCGCGGCGCTGGCCGCGGGCAACAGCGTGATCGCCAAGCCTGCGGAACAGACCAACCTCATCGGCTACGCGGCCGTGAAGCTGCTGCACGAAGCCGGCGTGCCGGAAGCGGTGCTGCAGTTCGTGCCGGGCGACGGCGCGACCGTCGGCGCGGCGCTGACGTCGGATCCGCGCGTGGCGGGCGTGGCGTTCACCGGCTCCACCGACACCGCGCGCGCGATCAACCGCGCGATGGCGGCGCGCGATGCGGCGATCGGCGTGCTCATCGCCGAGACCGGCGGACAGAACGCGCTGATCGGCGATTCGTCGGCGCTGCCGGAACAATTGATCAAGGATGCGTTGTCGTCGGCGTTCACCTCGGCGGGCCAGCGGTGTTCGGCGGCGCGCGTGCTGTTCGTGCAGGACGACATCGCCGACAAGACGATCGCGATGCTCGCCGGTGCGATGGCGGAACTGCAGGTCGGCGATCCGGGCCTGCTGTCGACCGACGTCGGCCCGGTGATCGACCACGACGCACTCGCGATGCTGGAAGCGCACGCCAAGCGCATGCAGGGCGAAGCCAAGCCGATCGCGCAGGCGACGATGGGCGAATCCACCGCGCACGGCAGCTTCTTCGCGCCGCGCGCGTGGGAAATCGACTCGATCGACCGCCTGCACAAGGAAGTCTTCGGCCCCGCGCTGCACGTGGTGCGCTGGAAGGGCAACGAACTGGACAAGGTGATCGATGCGATCAACGCGACGGGTTACGGCCTGACGCTCGGCATCCATTCGCGCATCGACGAGACCATCGAACACATCGTGTCGCGGGTGAAGGTGGGCAACGCCTACGTCAACCGCAACCAGATCGGCGCGGTGGTCGGCGTGCAGCCGTTCGGTGGCCAGGGGCTCAGCGGCACGGGACCGAAGGCCGGCGGCCCGCATTACGTGCCGCGCTTTGCGACGGAGAAGACGGTCACCGTCAATACGACGGCAGCCGGCGGCAATGCCTCGCTTTTGACGTTGGGCGAGTAATAGATCGAAGTTGCGCTGGCACTAGCCCCCAAGTTGGGGGCGGTTTCCGCCGAAGGCGGAAAAGTGCGGGGATGGCCTGCAACCGCCAGCCAGAAGTTTTCGAAGAAAACTTCGGAATCGAAGCGAAAAAAAGCCCCGCTTTCGCGGGGCTTTTTCGGTCAGATCACCGCGTCAACAATCAGAAGCGGTACTGCGCCGAAATGCCCCACAGGTTCACGTTGGCGTCGTACTTGCCCTGGAGCGTGCTGCCGCTGGTGGCCAGCGACGGCTGCAGGTTGATGGACGGATCGTCCGTGTTGATGCGCGTGTAGCCACCGCTGACTTCCCACGTTTCGCTCGGCGACCAGGTCAGGCCGACCGACCACCAGGTGCGGTCCGCGTCAGGCAGGCGCGGGGTACGCGTGGTGTTGTTGGTCGGCGACTGGTCCTGCGCATAACCGCCGCGCAGCGTGAACTGGTCGTTGAACTTCCACTCGGCGCCGATCGCGCTGAAGGTGGTGTCCTTCCACGAGAAGTCTTCCGTGGCCGGGTTCGGCTGCTGGCGCGGGTTGCCGAAGTTGATCGCCACTTCCTGCAGCGAGCTCCAGTCGGTCTGCGAGACTTCGCCCATCAGGGTGAAGTTTTCGGTGATGCCGTAGGTGACGCTGATGGTGGTGACGGCCGGCGTGGTGAGCGCGGCGCCGCCGGTGGTGTCGACGAACTGGCCCGGGGCACCGATGGCGAGCAGCGGCGAGACGTTGGCGGGCACGGTGAAGTCGGCGGTGCCGGCGATGTCGTGCGCGATCTCGGAGCGGTGCACGAAGCCCAGCGCGACCTTGTCGGACGGATGGATGTGCATGCCGACGATCCAGCCGATGCCGGTGTCGTCGCCTTCGACCTTCACTTCACCGTCGTTCTTCTGCGGGCCGAACGGTGCGGCGACCGGGTTCGGCGTGACGCAGAGGGCGACGTTGATCTGGCAGATGCGCGAACCGAAGTCGATCGACTTCGACAGCGTGGCTTCGGCGCGCTCGTAGACCAGGCCGAGGCCGAACGAGACCTTGTTGCCGAAATCGAACGCGGCGGAGAGCGTCATGTCGACGGTCTTCACTTCCGATTCCAGCGCGGTGTAACGGCCGATCCAGCCGGGTTCGTACTCGGTCTTCAGGCCGAACGGCGCCGAGACCATCGCACCGATGGTCACGCCGGAGTCGCCCATCGGGAAGATGGCGGACAGCGCCGGGACGGCGGTCTGGTCGCCGGCATCGCCACCCTGGCTGCCGCGCAGCGGCTGCTGCAGCGGGGTGCCGGCAGCGGCGAAGCCGGAGCCGTTGAAGTTGGCGGACAGGTCGATCAGGGTGACGTCGGCCTGCAGCGTGGTCTTCTTGAAGGTCGACATCGCGGCCGGGTTGTTGACCACGACGGACGCGTCGCCGGTCGCCGTGGCGCTGCCCGCGAACGCGCGGCCCATCGCCTTGACGCTGTTTTCCTTGAGCTGGAAGCCCGACGCATGTGCCTGGCCGACCGCGAGCACGCCGGCGATGCCGAGCGCGAGGGCGGAATAACGGGTGATGCTGCTGACGTGATGCATTGCGTGTTGTCTCCGGTGACGAAATTGGATGCGTGCGGGCGGCTTGCGAGGCCTGCGCCAGCGCGTGCCGGAACCCCTCCCGACCTACTGCGCCGTACGGAATATACGCGAGCATTTAACCCGTTGCTAACGTAGTCATCCCAAGGGGTTAACGGCCGCTGGAACGGCCGGCCCCGTTAGGATGGTCCGCATGTTCGTGTCCCTCCCCACCCGTTCGAAGCCGGGCCTGCGCTGGGCCACGCCGCTGCTCGCGGCGCTGCTGTTCGCCGCCTTCGTGGTGGCGAACATGGGCTCGGGCCCGGACCAGCGGGCTCTGATCGTGAGCTGGGGCGCGCTGTCCGGCGGCCTGCTCGCCCCGGATGCGTGGCTGGCCGCGTTGCAGGACGGGCGGGCGCTGCGCCTGGTCACGGCCCTGTTCCTGCACGCCGACTGGGCCCACCTGATGGGCAACCTGGTGTTCCTGCTGATCTTCGGGCTGCCGGCCGAACGGGCGATGGGGCCGTGGCGGTTCCTCGGGCTGTTCCTCTTCGGGGGCGCGGTGGCCAACCTCGCGGCGGCCCTGAGCATCGGTGCGCCGGACCGGATCATCATCGGGTCGAGCGGCGCGGTGTCGGCGGTGATCGGGGCGTACCTGGCCCTGTTCCCCCGCGCGAAGCTGGGCGTGGTGGTGCCGCTGGGGCTGTTCCTGGAATTCGTGCGCGCGCCGGCATCGTTGCTGATCGGGATCTGGGCCCTGCTGCAGCTCGCGTTCGCGTACATCGGGCCGACGCTGGGCGCGGTGGCGTGGTGGGCGCACCTGGCGGGGTTCGCGTTCGGGATCGTGTTCGCGGTGCTGGTGCGCGCGGCGATCGCGCGGCGCATGCGGCGGCAGCGCGGGTTCTGACCCGCTGACGCGGCGCGTGCAGGGCCCGCGCCTATACTCCGCGCCCATGGCGAAGACGCTCTACAAAGTCACCTTCCTCAACGCGGGGCGCATCTACGAGCTGTATGCGCAGCGCGTGGCGTCCAGTGCGCTGTGGGGATTCACCGAAGTGGCCGAGCTGGTGTTCGACGTGCACACGGGCGTCGTCGTGGATCCGACCGAGGAACGCCTGCGCGACGAGTTCGGCGGCACGCGCGTGCTGCACCTGCCGATGCAGAGCATCGTGCGCATCGAGGAAGTGGAGAAGAAGGGGCAGTCGGCGATCCGGGATGCGGCGACGGGGGAGGCGGTGGTGACGCCGTTTCCGATGCCGGCGAAGCCTCGATAGGGCGCCCCTCCCCGGCCCTCCCCAGCGTTGCCGGGGAGGGAGCAAAGCACATCAGCCCTTGGGTGCTGCGGGCTTCGCGACTGCGACGGGCTTCTTGAGTTCGGCCAGTGCGGCCGTGATCGGCGCTTCGCCGTCCAGGACTTCGCCGGCGTTTTCGCCCGCCATGCCTTCTTCGTCGCCGTGCAGGTGGCCCGGCAGCGTGGCTTCGCTGTAGTCGGGCTTGCCGCCGTTGGCGGCGTCCTTCGGCGCGTGCAGCACGACGTCCGGCTCGATGCCGCGCGCCTGGATCGACTTGCCGCTCGGCGTGAAATAACGGGCGGTGGTGAGCTTCACCGAATCGCCGTTGTCGAGCGGCAACAACGTCTGCACCGAGCCCTTGCCGAACGTGCGGCTGCCGACGACGCGCGCACGCTTGTTGTCGTGCAACGCGCCGGCGAGGACTTCCGAGGCGCTCGCCGAACCCGCGTCGACCAGCACCACCACCGGCGCACCCGACAGGCGATCGCCCGGCGTTGCGCTGAATTCCGCATCGCTGATCGCGACGCGGCCGCGCGTGCTGACGATCTTCCCCTTGTCGAGCAGTTCGTCGGCGATCTGCACGGCAGCGGTGAGCAGGCCGCCCGGGTTGCTGCGCAGGTCGAGCACCAGGCCGCGCAACTTGCCGTTGGCCTGGAGCTTGTCGAGCGCGCGCGAGAAGTCCGCGGCGGTGTCGGCCTGGAACGTGGCGACGCGCACGTAGCCGTAACCCGGTTCGAGCATGCGCGAACGCACGCTGGCGACGCGGATGCGCTCGCGCACGAGGGTGACGTCGAACGGCTTGTCCTTGCCTTCGCGCACGATGGTGAGCACGACCTTCGAGCCGGCCGCGCCGCGCAACGGGCCGGAGCCCGCGTCGTCGCCGTCTTCGCCGGCGTCGCTGATCGGCTTGCCGTCGATCGCGATCACCAGGTCGCCGGCCTTGATGCCGGCACGCGCGGCGGGCGTGTCGTCGATCGGCGAGACCACTTTCAAGGTGCGGTCGGGCATCGACATGAGTTCGACGCCGACGCCGATGTAGGCGCCCTGCGTCTGTTCGTCGAATTCGCGCGCGTCGCGGCGTTCGAGGTAGGCGCTGTGCGGATCGAGGTCGAGCAGCAGGCCGCGCACGGCCGACTGCATCAGCTTCTTGTCGTCGACGGGATCGACGTAGGCTTCCTTGACCGCGTTGTAGACCGACACGTAACGGCGGATCTCTTCGAGCGGGACTTTCGACGTCGTGCTTTCGGCGGCATCCGGATCGTCGCTGGAGGCGACCGCGCGATCTTCGTCCGTGCCGGCCTGCGGCGCCTGCGCGGGCTTGGCTTCGGGCTGCGGCGGCGATTGCGGCGCGGGGGCCTGCTGCGCGAACGCGGCGCCGGCGGTCAGCAACAGCAAGGAGAGTGCGGCGGGCTTGCGCATGGGGGGCGGGATCCTGGTGCGTCGGACGCGGGAGGTGCAGCGATTATGCAAGCGTGCCGCGCGGCTGCGTTAACGCAGCGTGGGCTCGGTCAGCGTCGCTGCAGCCACGTGCCCGGATCCACCGGCTGGCCGTCGCGGCGCAGTTCGAAATACAGGCCGGCCCGGTCCTGGCCACCGGACTTGCCGACGCTGGCGAGCGCGTCGCCGCGCTTGACCGCATCGCCGGCGTCCCGCAGCAGCGCGTCGTTGTGCGCGTACAGGCTCATGTAGCCGTTGCCGTGGTCGACGATCAGGATCAGGCCGTAACCATTCATCCAGTCGGAGAACACGACGCGTCCATCGGCGACGGCCCGCACGGTGGTGCCGGGCGCGGCGGCGATCAGCACGCCGGTGCTGCGGCGGCCATCGGGCAGCGTGCCGCCGTAGCTGGCGACCAGCGTGCCGGCGACGGGCCAGCTCAATCCGCCGACCTGCAGGGCCGGGCCGGTGGGCACGGGCTTCTTCGGTTTCTCGACCACGGCGGTGCCGGTGGCCTTCGCCTTCCTGGCGCGCGCGGCGGCGGCGCGGTCGGCGGCGGCTTTTTCGGCGGCGGCCTGCGCGGCGGCGGCGCGCAACTTCGCGAGCAACTGTTGCAACGACTTCGCGTCTTCGCCGAGCGCGCGTTCGCGCACCGCGCGGTCCTGGTAACGGCGATCGAGCTGGCTGACGAGGTCGGCGCGATCGCGGCGCGCGGCTTCGAGCGCGGCGAGTTGCTGGCGCTGCGTGCGGCGCGAATCGTCGAGCGCGGTGCGGCGCTGGGTGATCTGTTGTTCGAGGGTGTCGAGTTCGGTCAGCTGCGCGGTGAGCTCGCGGATGCGCGCGGCGCGGTCGCGCTGGAGGTAACGGTGGTAGGCGAGCGTGCGTTGCGCTTCGTCCAGGCGATCCTGCGAGAGGAAGGCCTTCAACGGCGCGTCGCCACCGACGGTGTACGCGGCGCGCAGCAGCATGCGCAGTTCGTCGCGCTTGCCGGCGAGCGTGGCGTTGAGTGCGTCGCGACGGGACTGGAGGTCGGCGAGCGCGACGGTTTCGCTCGCCAATGCACGCTCGGTGTCCTGCACGTTGCGGCCGACCTTGCCGACCTGTTCGTCGGCCGCGCGGAGTTGTTTCGATGCGTCGCCACGCTTGCCTTCGAGTTCGCGGCGTTCGGCGGCGACGTGCTTGAGTTCGTTGCGGATGCGCTGCAGGCGCTGTTCGGCCTCGCGGCTGTTCTGCGCGGTCGACGTCCCCGTCGTCAGCGACAGCAGGCAGCCCAGTGCGAGCGCGACGAACCTCAAGCGGGCGCGAACAGGCTGCGGCCGGTCATTTCGGCGGGCTGCGGGACGCCGAGCAGGTCGAGCATCGTCGGTGCGACGTCGCGCAACGCGCCGCCTGCGCGCAATGCGGCAGGACGTGCGCCGACATAGACGAACGGCACCGGGCCCACGGTATGGGCGGTGTGCGGCTGGCCGGTTTCGGGATCGCGCATCTGCTCGAGGTTGCCGTGGTCTGCGGTGATCAGCAAGGCACCGCCGACGCGGCGCACGGCGGCTTCGATCTGGCCGACGGCGTCGTCGACGACTTCCGCCGCGCGGATCGCCGCGGCGAGGTTGCCGGTGTGGCCGACCATGTCGGGGTTGGCGATGTTGCACACGACGACGTCGAATCGTTGGGCGTCGATCGCTTCGACGAGTTTCGCGGTGACTTCCGGGCAGCTCATTTCCGGCTGCAGGTCGTACGTGGCCACCTTGGGGCTCGGCACGAGGATGCGGGTTTCGCCGGCATAGGGATCTTCGCGGCCGCCGCTGAAGAAGAACGTCACGTGCGCGTACTTCTCGGTTTCGGCGATGCGCAGTTGGGTCATGCCCTGCTCGGCCAGCAATTCGCCGAGCGTGTGGCGCAGGTCGTCGGGCGCGAAGGCGACGGGTGCGGGCAGCTTGGCGTCGTATTCGGTGAGGCAGGTGAAGCGCGACAGCGCAGGACGGCGCGTGGCGAAGCCATCGAAGTTCGGCGCGACGAACGCGGCGGTGAGCTGGCGGGCGCGGTCGGCGCGGAAGTTCATGAAGACCACCGCGTCGCCGTCGTGCATCGGCGCGGCGCCGGCGAGCACGGTGGGCGCGACGAATTCGTCGGTTTCGCCGCGCTCGTACGCGGCGGACAACGCGGCCAGGGCATTCGGCGCGCGATGGTCGGATTGCGCTTCGACGATGGCATCCCACGCGCGTCGCACGCGGTCCCAGCGGTGGTCACGGTCCATCGCGAAGTAGCGGCCGCCGACGGTGGCGATGCGCGCGTTGCCGAGCTGGTCGCAGTGCGATTGCAAGGCGTGGAGGCTGGCTTCGGCGGATTGCGGGGCGGTGTCGCGGCCGTCGAGGAAGGCGTGCACGCGGACGCGTTCGACGCCGGCGCGCTTCGCCAGGTCCAGCATCGCGAAGATGTGCGATTCGTGACTGTGCACGCCGCCCGGCGAGAGCAGGCCCATGACGTGCAGCGTGCCGTTGGCGGCGCGCGCGGCGTCGCAGGCGGCGAGCAGTTCGTGGTTGGCGAAGAACGTGCCGTCTTCGATCGCCGCGTCGATGCGGGTGAGGTCCTGGAACACGATGCGGCCCGCGCCGAGGTTCATGTGGCCGACTTCGGAATTGCCCATCTGCCCGTCCGGCAGGCCGACGTGGCGGCCTTCGGTGTGGATCAGCGTGTGCGGTTCGCTCCGCCACAGCCGCTGCCAGTTCGGCAGGCGGGCCTGCGCGAGGGCGTTGTCGGCGGGATCGTCGCGATGGCCCCAACCGTCGAGGATCAGCAGGACGACGGGCTTCGGGCGGCGATCGGATGCGGGCACTGGGGGCGGCCATGACCAGGGACAGGGGCGGATTGTAGCGAAGGGGGTTAAACCGGACGGGCACTCGACGCATCCATCCACGGACCTTCCACGGAATTCCACCCCATGACGCGTACCCGCCTCACCTTCGCCCTCACGCTCGCGCTCGCCGCCTCGCCGGCATTCGCCCAAAGCCACGGCGACATCGACCACGTCAACGGCAGCATCACCGCCGAGGCCGGCCAGGAATACGGTGACCTCGAGACGGTCAACGGCAGCATCAAGCTCGAATCGAACTCGCGTTCCGATGAAGTTTCGACCGTCAACGGCAGCATCCAGGCCGGCGATGGCATCAAGGCGCGCTCCCTGACCACGGTGAACGGCGGGATCCGCATCGGCGAGAAGGTCGAGGTGACGAAGGGCCTGGAGACGGTCAACGGCAGCATCTTCGTGGATCGCGGCGGCCGCATCGGCGATGGCATCGACACGGTGAACGGGTCGATCGGCCTGGTCGACACCGATCTCGGCGGCGGCATCGAAACGGTCAACAGCGACATCACGGTCGGCGTCGGCTCGCACCTGAAGGGCGGGATCCACGTCGACAAGCCGGGCAACAGCTGGTTCTCGCGCAAGCCCAGGCCGCCGCGCATCGTGATCGGCCCGAACGCGCAGGTGGACGGCGCGATGGTGTTCGAGCGCGAGGTGGTGCTGTACGTGCACACGTCCGCGAAGGTGGGGTCGATCACCGGCGCCAAGGCGATCCCGTTCAGCGGCAACACGCCGCCGGAGTAAGCGTCTCGTCGAGCGCGGGCCGCGTCGTTCGTTGGCGGCGCGGCCCGCGTGTTGTTCGGCATCTGCTTAGAATCGCCGGGTTACCCACCGGAGACCCGCGGATGCAACGACCTGTCCTGCTTTGCCTGGCCGGCGCATTCGCGCTGGCTGCCTGCGACCGCGGCCCGCCCGCCGCGCCCGATGCGCCGGCCGCGCCGTCGACGGTGTCCGACACCGCGCATGTCTTTTCCCCCGAGCTCGCGCCGGGCGATTTCGCCGAACACGTGCGCGTGCTGGCGTCGGACGCATTCGAAGGGCGCGCGCCCGGCAGTCCCGGCGAGGACAAGACCGTCGCCTACATCCAGTCGCAGTTCGAACGCATCGGTTTGAAGCCGGGCAACGCAGGCAGCTGGGTGCAGCAGGTGCCGATGACGGAAACGACGGCGGACGAAAGCGCCATCATGACGGTGACCGTGAAGGGCAAGCCGCATGCGCTGAAGTTCGGCGACGACATGGTGATCGGCACGCGCAGCGGGCAGGAGCAGGTCTCGTTGAAGGACAGCGACGTGGTGTTCGTCGGCTACGGCGTGGATGCGCCGGAGCAGAAGTGGAACGACTACGCGGGCCTGGACGTGAAGGGCAAGACGGTCGTGATGCTGGTGAACGACCCGGGCTTCCACGTCGGCGACGAGTCGCTCTTCGAAGGGCGCCGCATGACGTACTACGGGCGCTGGACGTACAAGTTCGAAGAGGCCGCGCGCCAGGGCGCGGCGGCCGCGCTGATCGTGCACGACGATGCGGGTGCGTCGTACGGCTGGGACGTGGTGAAGAGTTCCTGGTCCGGCGCGCAGTTCGACCTGCGTGCGAGCGACGATCCGGCGCCGCGCTTGCCGATGCAGGGCTGGATCACGGGCGCGCAGGCTACGGCGTTGTTCGCCGATGCGGGGCTGGATTTCGCGGCGCTGCGCAAGGCGGCCAACCAGCGCGGGTTCAAGGCCGTGCCGCTGGATGCGAAGGCGTCGGTGACGTTGAACAGCACGATCGTCGAGAAGTCGTCGCGCAACGTGGTGGGCCTGCTGCCGGGCACGGAGACGCCGGACGAGGCGATCGTCTACATGGCGCACTGGGACCACCTCGGCAAGCATCCGGACGAGCCGGGCGACAACATCTACAACGGCGCGATCGACAACGCGACCGGCGTGGCGGGAATCATGGAGATCGCGGAGCGGTTCAAGCAGCATCCGCCGAAGCGGTCGGTGTTGTTCCTCGCGGTGACGTTGGAAGAGTCCGGGCTGCTGGGGTCGAAGTACTACGTCGCGCATCCGGTGATTCCGCTCGCGAAGACGGTGGCGGCGATCAACATCGATGCGATGTCCACGGCCGGGTTGTCGAAGGACATGGTGGTGACCGGGCTCGGCAATTCGGAGCTCGACGATGTGCTGAAGGCGATCACCGACAAGCAGGGCCGCGTGCTGCACGCCGAGGCCACGCCGGAAAGCGGGTTCTACTTCCGCTCGGATCACTTCAACTTCGCCAAGGCCGGCGTGCCGGCGTTGTATGCCGAGGGTGGCGAAGACCTGGCGGCTGGCGGGTCGGAAGCCGGGCGCAAGGCGTCGGAGGAATACACGGCGATGCGTTACCACAAGCCGGCGGACCAGTTCGATCCGAACTGGAACCTCGCGGGCGTGATGCAGGACCTGGATACGTTGTTCCAGGTGGGCCAGGTGCTGGCCGACGGCACGACGTGGCCGAACTGGCGGGCGGGCAATCCGTTCCGCGCGGCGCGGGATGCGTCGCGCGCGGCAGGCGCGAAACCCTGACATTGCGTGGCGGAATCGCGGCCGGGACGCTCCCGGTCGCGGTTTCGGGCTAGGCTTCGCGCATTCCCGCGAACTGGAGCCCGGCATGACGATCGCAGTGGCGTATTGGTGCGTGCTGGTGGCGGCGCTCCTTCCGTACGTGTGGACCACCGTGGCGAAGGGCAGCGGCGAGCGTTACGACAACCGCGATCCGCGCGGATGGATCGCGCGACAGACCAATCCCCGCGTGCAACGCGCCAACTCGGCGCAGCTCAATGCCTTCGAAGCGTTTGCGCCGTTCGCGGCGGGCGTGGTGTTCGCGCAGCTGGCCGGTGTGCCGGAGGCGCGCATCGCGATGCTGTCCGTGGTGTTCGTCGTGTGCCGGCTGTTGCATGGCGTCGTCTATACGCAGGGGATGAAGCATTCGCTGCGGAGCCTGGTGTGGTTCGTGGGGTTCGCCTGCGTGGTCGCGTTGTTCATTCTGGCGGCGCTGCGGGTGGGCCACGCGGGGTGAGCGTGGACGAGCCTGGGCCGGTGGAGGCATCGCAGTGCGTCGCGGTCGTGCGCGAGGCGGGGTTCTGCTTCGTGCATGCGGAGACGATGCGGCCGGCGCTCGAGCGCTTCGCGACGTTGTCCGATTGGGCGATGTTCGCGGCGAGTTGGGATGCGTTGGGGCCGGATCCGTACCTCGAACGTACCGGGCGTGCGCGACGTCGCCGGCACGGCGTGTTTCGCTGGGCCGAGGGCACGCTGACGCGTGAGCCGCATCAACCGCATTTCCAGAGCCTGGCGTACAACCGCCTGCAGGGGGATGTCGATCGCTGGTTCGATCCGATCGTGCCCGAAGTGGGCGACAGCGCGTCGCTGCGGGCGGTGCTGGGGTTCTCGTGCGAGTTCTTCGGGGCGCTGGCGCCTGAGGTGTCGGCGTGGCGCATCGAGGTGCATCAATTCCGGATCGAGGCGCGGAGCGACGCGGCCGGGGAACCGACGCCGGAAGGCGTGCACCGGGATGGCGTGGATTACGTGCTGGTGCTGATGGTCGACCGGGCCAACATCGCCAGCGGGACCACGACGATCCATTCGGCGGACGGCACGCTGCTGGGCAGCTTTACCTTGCACGATCCCCTGGACGCGGCGCTTGTCGACGATGCGCGCGTCTTCCATGGGGTGACCCCAGTGACGCCTGTGGATGCAGCGAAGCCGGCGCATCGGGATGTGCTGGTGGTGACATTGAAGCGGGAGTAGTTAGTTCCGCACGGCTGTCGAGCCACTGCAACTAACCCTGCCCGTCATTCCGCCGCGCAAAGAAAAACCCCGCCGGGAGACCCGGCGGGGTTTGGTGTAAGGCCCTGGCGATGACCTACTCTTGCATGCGGATGCACACTACCATCGGCGCGGCTGCGTTTCACTTCCGAGTTCGGAATGGGATCGGGTGGTGCCACAGCGCTATTGTCACCAGGGAGAGGGTGGAGGGTCGCGGTTCAACCGGTCTTGTGGACGGATTGATCGCGCTCACGCTCTCAAGGGGTGGATGTAGCGAGCAGTTTGCATCCTTGTGGGATGCGATGAGGACGAATGCCTGCGACGTGTTGTCGAGGATAAGGCCACTTGAGGTGATATGGTCAAGCCACACGGATCATTAGTACAGGTTAGCTCAACGGATTGCTCCGCTTACACACCCTGCCTATCAACCACCTGGTCTTGATGGTTCCTTCAGGGGACTTGTGTCCCGGGAGATCTCATCTTGAGGCGCGCTTCCCGCTTAGATGCTTTCAGCGGTTATCGCTTCCGAACGTAGCTACCCGGCAATGCCACTGGCGTGACAACCGGAACACCAGGGGTTCGTCCACTCCGGTCCTCTCGTACTAGGAGCAGCCCCTCTCAAATCTCCAACGCCCACGACAGATAGGGACCGAACTGTCTCACGACGTTCTGAACCCAGCTCGCGTACCACTTTAAATGGCGAACAGCCATACCCTTGGGACCGACTACAGCCCCAGGATGTGATGAGCCGACATCGAGGTGCCAAACACCGCCGTCGATATGAACTCTTGGGCGGTATCAGCCTGTTATCCCCGGAGTACCTTTTATCCGTTGAGCGATGGCCCTTCCATACAGAACCACCGGATCACTAAGACCTACTTTCGTACCTGCTTGAGCCGTCGCTCTTGCAGTCAAGCACGCTTATGCCTTTGCACACAGTGCGCGATGTCCGACCGCGCTGAGCGTACCTTCGTGCTCCTCCGTTACTCTTTGGGAGGAGACCGCCCCAGTCAAACTACCCACCATACACGGTCCCCGACCCGGATCACGGGCCCAGGTTAGAACGTCAAGCACATCAGGGTGGTATTTCAAGGTTGCCTCCACCGAAGCTAGCGCCTCGGTTTCACAGGCTCCCACCTATCCTACACAGACGAACTCAACGTTCAGTGTAAAGCTGTAGTAAAGGTTCACGGGGTCTTTCCGTCTTGCCGCGGGAACGCTGCATCTTCACAGCGATTTCAATTTCACTGAGTCTCGGGTGGAGACAGCGCCGCTGTCGTTACGCCATTCGTGCAGGTCGGAACTTACCCGACAAGGAATTTCGCTACCTTAGGACCGTTATAGTTACGGCCGCCGTTTACTGGGGCTTCGATCAAGAGCTTCGCCTTGCGGCTGACCCCATCAATTAACCTTCCAGCACCGGGCAGGCGTCACACCCTATACGTCCACTTTCGTGTTTGCAGAGTGCTGTGTTTTTGATAAACAGTCGCAGCGGCCTGGTTTCTGCGACCGCTCCCAGCTATAGCCCGCATGGGCCACCAGAAGCGGTGCACCTTCTCCCGAAGTTACGGTGCCATGTTGCCTAGTTCCTTCACCCGAGTTCTCTCAAGCGCCTGAGAATTCTCATCCTGCCCACCTGTGTCGGTTTACGGTACGGTCTGCGTCAGCTGAAGCTTAGGGGCTTTTCCTGGAAGCGTGGGATCAGTGACTTCGGCCTAATGGCCTGGTCTCGCTGCTCGGCGTAATGACCCTCCGGATTTGCCAAGAGGATCCGCCTACCTGCTTTCCCCGGGACAACCAACGCCCGGTACACCTACCCTTCTCCGTCCCCCCATCGCACTGACGCGAGGTGCTGGAATATTAACCAGCTTTCCATCGACTACGCATTTCTGCCTCGCCTTAGGGGCCGACTCACCCTGCGCCGATGAACGTTGCGCAAGGAAACCTTGGGCTTTCGGCGTGGGGGCTTTTCACCCCCATTATCGTTACTCATGTCAGCATTCGCACTTCCGATACCTCCAGCAGACTTCTCAATCCACCTTCATCGGCTTACGGAACGCTCCTCTACCGCGCACGATTGCTCGTGCACCCCAAGCTTCGGTTTATCGCTTAGCCCCGTTAAATCTTCCGCGCAGACCGACTCGACCAGTGAGCTATTACGCTTTCTTTAAAGGGTGGCTGCTTCTAAGCCAACCTCCTGGCTGTCTGTGCCTTTCCACATCGTTCACCACTGAGCGATAAATTTGGGACCTTAGCTGTGGGTCTGGGTTGTTTCCCTTTTCACGACGAACGTTAGCACCCGCCGTGTGTCTCCCGGATAGTACGTACTGGTATTCGGAGTTTGCAATGGTTTGGTAAGTCGCAATGACCCCCTAGCCATAACAGTGCTCTACCCCCAGCAGTATTCGTCCGAGGCGCTACCTAAATAGCTTTCGAGGAGAACCAGCTATCTCCGGGTTCGATTAGCTTTTCACTCCTAATCACACCTCATCCCCTACCTTTGCAACGGGAGTGGGTTCGGGCCTCCAGTTGATGTTACTCAACCTTCACCCTGGGCATGACTAGATCACCCGGTTTCGGGTCTACTGCCTGCGACTATGCGCCCTTATCAGACTCGGTTTCCCTTCGCCTCCCCTATACGGTTAAGCTCGCCACAAACAGTAAGTCGCTGACCCATTATACAAAAGGTACGCCGTCACCCCACGAAGGGGCTCCGACTGCTTGTACGCACACGGTTTCAGGATCTATTTCACTCCCTTCACCAGGGTTCTTTTCGCCTTTCCCTCACGGTACTGGTTCACTATCGGTCGGTCAGGAGTATTTAGCCTTGGAGGATGGTCCCCCCATGTTCAGACAGGGTTTCACGTGCCCCGCCCTACTCAATTTCATCCGTACGGCCCTTTCGCATACTGGGCTGTCACCATCTACGGCCACCCTTCCCAAGGTGTTTTGCTAAAACCGTACGGACTTTTGGGCTAGTCCCCGTTCGCTCGTCGCTACTCAGGGAATCTCGGTTGATTTCTTTTCCTCCGGGTACTTAGATATTTCAGTTCCCCGGGTTCGCCTTGCATGGCTATGTATTCACCATGCAATACCCTTGCGGGTGGGTTTCCCCATTCGGACATTGCCGGATCAAAGCTTGTTGCCAGCTCCCCGACACTTTTCGCAGGCTGCCACGTCCTTCATCGCCTCTGACCGCCAAGGCATCCACCGTGTGCGCTTATTCGCTTGACCATATCACCCCAAGTCGCCTCGGGGCCGATACGTCGCATGCGAACATTACGACTATCACACTTCAATAAAGGTGCTCTCGCACCTCGCCTTAGCCTCTACGACACGTCATGGACATTCGTCTCAAAACGCTCGCTACATCCAATTTGTCAAAGAACACGCGGCCGGCTTCAGCGCCGTCCGCGTTTCAGATCTTCGTGTGCGCAGTAAACATTCAGAGTTGGTGGGTCTGGGAGGACTCGAACCACCGGCCTCACCCTTATCAGGGGTGCGCTCTAACCACCTGAGCTACAGACCCAAAAAGTCGAGCCAGGTAGAGGTGGTGGAGCCAGTCGGGATCGAACCGACGACCCCCTGCTTGCAAAGCAGGTGCTCTCCCAGCTGAGCTATGGCCCCGATGGTCGGGACGCTCTGAATGCAGGTCACTTGTGCGGACGCCTGACAGGCAATGCGCTGTCTTTTTGTCTCTAAAGGAGGTGATCCAGCCGCACCTTCCGATACGGCTACCTTGTTACGACTTCACCCCAGTCATCGGCCACACCGTGGCAAGCGCCCTCCCGAAGGTTAAGCTACCTGCTTCTGGTGCAACAAACTCCCATGGTGTGACGGGCGGTGTGTACAAGGCCCGGGAACGTATTCACCGCAGCAATGCTGATCTGCGATTACTAGCGATTCCGACTTCATGGAGTCGAGTTGCAGACTCCAATCCGGACTGAGAAAAGGTTTCTGGGATTGGCTCACCCTCGCGGGATTGCAGCCCTCTGTCCTTTCCATTGTAGTACGTGTGTAGCCCTGGCCGTAAGGGCCATGATGACTTGACGTCATCCCCACCTTCCTCCGGTTTGTCACCGGCGGTCTCCCTAGAGTTCCCACCATTACGTGCTGGCAACTAGGGACAAGGGTTGCGCTCGTTGCGGGACTTAACCCAACATCTCACGACACGAGCTGACGACAGCCATGCAGCACCTGTCTCACGGTTCCCGAAGGCACCAATCCATCTCTGGAAAGTTCCGTGGATGTCAAGGCCAGGTAAGGTTCTTCGCGTTGCATCGAATTAAACCACATACTCCACCGCTTGTGCGGGCCCCCGTCAATTCCTTTGAGTTTCAGTCTTGCGACCGTACTCCCCAGGCGGCGAACTTAACGCGTTAGCTTCGATACTGAGTGCCTAGTTGCACCCAACATCCAGTTCGCATCGTTTAGGGCGTGGACTACCAGGGTATCTAATCCTGTTTGCTCCCCACGCTTTCGTGCCTCAGTGTCAGTGCTGGTCCAGGCAGTCGCCTTCGCCACAGATGTTCCTCCCGATCTCTACGCATTTCACTGCTACACCGGGAATTCCACTGCCCTCTACCGCACTCTAGATCGCCAGTATCCAATGCCATTCCCAGGTTGAGCCCAGGGCTTTCACATCAGACTTAACGAACCACCTACGCACGCTTTACGCCCAGTAATTCCGAGTAACGCTTGCACCCTTCGTATTACCGCGGCTGCTGGCACGAAGTTAGCCGGTGCTTATTCTTCCGGTACCGTCAGAACCCCCGGGTATTAACCGAGAGCTTTTCTTTCCGGACAAAAGAGCTTTACAACCCGAAGGCCTTCTTCACTCACGCGGCATGGCTGGATCAGGCTTGCGCCCATTGTCCAATATTCCCCACTGCTGCCTCCCGTAGGAGTCTGGACCGTGTCTCAGTTCCAGTGTGGCTGATCATCCTCTCAGACCAGCTACGGATCGTCGCCTTGGTGGGCCTTTACCCCGCCAACTAGCTAATCCGACATGGGCTCATCCAGTCGCGCGACGCCTTGCGGTCCGCCGCTTTCACCTTCCGGTCGTATGCGGTATTAGCGTAAGTTTCCCTACGTTATCCCCCACGACAGGGCAGATTCCCATGTATTCCTCACCCGTCCGCCACTCGCCACCCACAGTATTGCTACTGCTGTGCTGCCGTTCGACTTGCATGTGTTAGGCCTGCCGCCAGCGTTCACTCTGAGCCAGGATCAAACTCTTCACTTAAGTATTGCGACTCCGGTCCGAAGACCTTCGCCTATGCTTTGAGTGCAGACTTCGCTCCAGGCAGAAATCACTCGCTGGCTCACAATTGCTTGTTTGCCATTTGAATTGACTTGTTGCTCTGTTACGAACGTCTGCAAGATGGACAACTTTCCACCCGCCAGACGCCCGCACAAGTCACCTGCGCACACTGTCAAAGATCATCGGAACCGGCCTCAGCGCCGCGTTCCGTGCCCGAGCACCTAAGTGCCTGAGCGAGCCGCACATCATACAGGCGTTCCGAAGAACGTCAACACCGGATGATGAAAATTTCCGGGTCCGGGGCGCTTGGTTCAGCGTCTCGAATCGCACCGCGCCGGCGTTGGATGCCGTGGGCGATGCGGGGCGCGCACTGTACGCATTCCGATGCGCGAGTGGAAGCCCTTGCACGACAAAAATTCGTGCGGTTGCAACAACGACGCCCGCTTCAATCCGCAGCGCGCAAACGCACTCGCGCGAAATTGCGCTTGCCGATCGCAATCACCCCTTCGAATCCCGGCGAAAACACGCGCTGCGCATCTTCGAACACGTCGCCGTCCACGCGCACCGCGCGCTCTTTCAATTTGCGATTGGCTTCGGAATTGCTTGGCGCAAGTCCAGCGGCCGTAAGCAACGCCGCGATGCGCACGCCTTCCGAGGGAACCACAACGTCCGTCAACGGCAGCGTGCCGATGTCGCCTTCGCCGCGCACTGCCGCATTCCAACCCGCGATCGCGGTTTCCGCGGCAGCGGCGCCGTGGAAACGCGTGGCGAGTTCGCGCGCCAGGCGCAGCTTGACGTCGCGCGGATTCAGCACGCCACTGGCCACTTCCTCGCGCAAACGCACAGCTTCTGCAGCGCCGATGTCGAAACTCAATAGTTCGATCCAGCGCCACATCAACGCATCGCCGACCTTCATCGTCTTGGTGACGACGTCGATCGCCGGCTCGTCGATGCCGATGTAATTCCCGAGCGACTTGCTCATCTTCTGCACGCCGTCGAGCCCTTCGAGCAGCGGCATCGTCAGCACGATCTGCGGCGGCTGCCCGAAATGTTCCTGCAGCCCGCGCCCCATCAACAGATTGAACTTCTGGTCGGTGCCGCCCAGCTCCACGTCGCTCTTCAACGCAACGGAGTCGTAGCCCTGCACGAGGGGATAGAGGAATTCGTGGATCGCGATGGACTGCTGCGCGGCGTAGCGCTTCGCGAAGTCGTCGCGTTCCAGCATGCGCGCCACGGTGTGCTGGCCCGCGAGGCGGATCATGTCCGCCGCGCCCATCGCCCCGAACCACTCGCTGTTGAAGCGCAATTCGGTGCGCTCGCGATCCAGCACCTTGAACACCTGGTCGGCGTAGGTGCGGGCGTTGGCCTCCACGTCCTCGCGGGTGAGGGGCTTGCGGGTGGCGTTCTTGCCCGACGGGTCGCCGATCATCCCGGTGAAGTCCCCGATCAGGAAGATCACCTGGTGCCCGAGATCCTGGAACTGCCGCATCTTGTTGAGCAGGACCGTATGGCCCAGGTGCAGGTCCGGCGCGGTGGGGTCGAAGCCCGCCTTGATCCGCAGCGGACGGCCGAGCTGGAGGCGGGCCTCGAGTTCGTCGCGCTTGAGGATTTCGTCGGCGCCGCGGCCGATGAGTTCGAGGGCTGCCTGGATCGACACGATGGATGACGCTCTTGAAAGGGGACGCTGGTGGGAATGTCCCGATCCGTGACCGGGTCCGTGAAGGTACCGTTAAAGCGGGGTTAAAACAAAAAAACCATCCCGCTCAAGGGTTTGACGCATGTTGCTTCGGTGACTATGGTAGCGCCGTTACGTCTTCCTCACGGGGTCGTAATCCGTTTTTTAGGGGACAACACCATGGGCAAGTCCGGCATCGGCAATGCGCGTCGCGCGCGTCTCGACAACCTGCGCGAGGCCGCGCTCCATAAAGACGTGGTCGCGCGTCGCGTCCCGGCCGGTTTCAACGGCCGCTGGACCCGCCGCCAATGGGCCCACGCCAGCCTGGTCGCCACCCTTGCCGCGCTCGTCGCCGCCATTGTCCCGGGCTTCCCGGCCAATTCGCAGGCCGCAGCCGCGCCCGTCCCCACCCGCACCACGCTCGCCCTCACCCTGCCGCCGCTGCCGCTCGCCAAGCTGCGTGGCCAGACCGGCGACAGCTGGCAGATCGTCCGCGTCGAGCGCGGCCAGACCCTGGGCTCGCTGTTCGAAGACCTCGACCTGCCCGCCGCCACCATGCACGCGATGCTCGACCAGCCCGGCGCGAAGCAGGCGCTGACGCGCATGAAGCCCGGCACCGAGCTCGCCTTCGACCTGCCGGTCGGTGGCGGCCTGCGCGCCTTCCGTTACGACCGCGACGACACGCACCGCGTCGAACTCACCTTCGACGGCGACAAGATCACCCAGCAGGTGATCGAGCGTCCCACGCAGTCGCGCACCGTCGTGATCAGCGGCAACGTCGGCAAGTCGCTCTACCACTCCGCCCGCAAGCTGGGCCTGTCGCCGGGCGCGATCAACACGCTGACCGACGACATCTTCAAGTACGACATCGACTTCAACGACGACGTCGCCGCCAGCGACCGCTTCAGCGTCGTCGTCGAGCAGACCTGGCGCGACGGCGAACTGATCCGCACCGGCCCGGTGCAGGCCGCCACGTTCACCGTCGGCGGCACGCTCCATTCGGGCTTCCGTTTCGAGCGCAGCGGCAAGGCCGAGTACTTCACCGCCGACGGCCGTCCGCTGAAGAAAACCTTCATCCGCATGCCGATCCCGTACGCGCGCCTCACCTCGAGCTTCGGCTCGCGGCGCCATCCGGTGCTCGGCACGGTGCGCCAGCACCAGGGCGTGGATTACGCCGCGTCCACCGGCACGCCGATCATGGCCGCCGGCGATGCACGCGTGCAGTTCGTCGGCTGGAAGGGCGGCTACGGCCGCGCCGTCATCCTCGACCACGGCCGCGGCTACACCACGCTGTACGGCCACATGTCGCGCTTCGGCGACATCAAGCAGGGCCAGAAGATCCCGCAGGGCCGCGTGATCGGCTACGTCGGCATGACGGGCCTGGCCACCGGCCCGCACCTGCACTACGAATTCCGCATCAACGGCGTGCACCGCAATCCGCTGTCGATCACCATGCCGCCGCCGGAACCGCTCAACGGCGCCGCGCTCGCGCAGTTCCGTTCGCAGACGTCCAATGCCCTCGCCCGCATCCAGCGCGTGGAGAAGGTGATCTACGCCGACGCCGAACCCGCGCCGGCCCCCAAGCCCGCGAAGCAGAAGAAAGCCTGACCGGCTGATCGACGCTATCCTCGCCGCGCGCGGCTCCCGCGCGCCCAGCAGCACGCCATGGCGAGCGACGCAGCAGAACTCCATCTCGGCCTGATCTCCGGCACCAGCGCCGACGGCATCGACGTCGCGCTCGTCCGGTTCGAGGGCGCGCATTGCGCGCTGGTGAAAGGCCACACGTTTCCCTGGGATGCCGCGCTGCGCGAACGCCTCGTCGCGCTCGGACAAGGCGGCCACGCCAATTCCCTCGACGAACTCGGCGGCCTCGACGTGCAGATCGCGCACGCCTTCGCCGATGCCGCACTCGCCTTGCTCGAACGCGCCCACGCCGCCCCGCGCGACGTCCGTTCCCTCGGCTCGCACGGGCAGACCGTGCGCCATCGCCCGCAGGCCGCGCATCCGTTCACCTGGCAACTCGGCGACGGCAACGTCATCGCCGAACGCACCGGCATCGACACCGTCGCCGATTTCCGCCGGCGCGACGTCGCCGCCGGCGGCCAGGGCGCACCGCTCGTGCCCGCCTTCCACGCCGCGATGCTGCACGACGCGCACGAAGACCGCGCTGTCCTCAACCTCGGCGGCATCGCCAATTTCACCTTGTTGCCTGCGGTTGGCGACGTCCGCGGTTTCGACACGGGTCCCGCGAATGCGTTGATGGACGCCTGGTGCGATCGCCACCTCGGCACGCCGTACGACGCGCACGGCGCGTTCGCCGCACGCGGCACCGTCGATGCCGCACTGCTCGCACGCCTGCGCGACGAACCGTGGTTCGCAACGCCGCCGCCGAAGAGCAGCGGCCGCGAACAATTCCATCTCGCGTGGGTGGAAGCCCGCCTGTCCGGCGACGAATCCCCCGAAGACGTCCAAGCCACGCTCCTCGAACTCACCGCCACCACCGTCGTCGACGCGTTGCGCGCCACCCAACCTGCGACGCGTCGCGTGCTCGCCTGCGGCGGCGGCGTGCACAACCCGCACCTGCTCGCGCGCATCGCCGCGCACCTGCCGGGTGTGCACGTGGAATCCACTGCCGCGCACGGCCTGGATCCGGATTTCGTCGAAGCGATGGCGTTCGCGTGGCTCGCGCGCGAAGCGCTGGCCGGGCGTCCAGGCAACGTGCCTGCGGTGACCGGCGCACGCGGCCCGCGTGTGCTCGGCGTGGTGTATCCGCGCCAGGACTAGCGGCGGATCAGTCCTCGGCCCAACGATCGAGGATGTGTTGCGGCGGCGGCGGTGCCGGCGCGCGGCCGATCAATCCGAAGCCCTGGTCGTCGGCGACCGTTTCGAGCGCCTTGATCGCTTCCAGCAACGCGTTCGCTTCGGGATCGCTGAAGTGCACGTCCATGCCTGCCTCGCAGGCATACAGCCCCTGCTCCATGAGGATGCGCAACGTGTCGTGCATCGCCCAGCCACGGGCCGAGGACAACCGCTTGATGCGATCGGCGAGCTCCGGATCGATGTCGCGCAACACCAGGTCGGTCATGCGTCCTCCTCTAGGCGAAGAACGAAAAACGGCACCAACAGCGGGACGAGCGGCACCCACCGCTCGTCGCCGACGGCCGGCTGGCTCAGCGGTCCGGCGGCACGTCGATGTGCCGGAACCTGGGCCACAGGTACAGGAACAGGAACGTCGCCGGCAACACGGCCAGCGTCGCGATGATGAAGTACGTGGAATAGCTGGTCGCTTCGACGATGCCGCCGGCGAACACCCCGAGCACCTTGCCCGGCAGGTTCACCATCGAACTCAACAGCGCGTATTGCGTCGCCGTGTGCTGCCGGTTCACCAGCGCCGACAGGAACGCCACGGCGGCGGTGCCGAGGAAGCCCAGCGTCAGGTTTTCGGCGGAGATCACCAGGGTCAGCGCCGCGAGGCTCCCCTTGTGCCCGATCAGCCAGACGTAGAGCAGGTTGCAGCTCGCGCACAACACGATCGAAGCCAGCAGCGGCCGCCGCACGCCCCAGCGCGCGATCGCCATGCCGCCGAGGAACACGCCGAGGATCCCCATCCAGATCCCGTAGATCTTGGTGATCGCACCGATCTGGGTCTTGGTGAAATCCATCGCCAGGTAGAACGGGCTCATGATCCCGCCCACCAGCGCCTGCTCGGGGATCTTGAACAGCAGGATGAAGGCGAGCGTCAGCAGCGCCGTCTGCGCGCCGTAACGGCGGAAGAAATCGGTGAACGGCTCGATGATGCTCACGCGCATCGCTTCGTTCCAGTCCGCGGGCGCCTTGCGAATCACGTCGGGTTCGCGCGCCAGCAGCGTCACGACGACCGGCAGCAGCATCAATCCCGCGAGCACCTGGTACACGGCCGCCCACGGCATGTGGTCGGCCATGAACAGCGCGAACGCGCCGGTCACGATCAGCGCGATGCGATAACCGAGCGAATACGTCGCCACGAGCGCGCCCTGCACCGCCGGCGGCCCGATCTCGATGCGGTAAGCATCCACCGCGATGTCCTGCGTCGCGCCGAAGAACGCCACCACCAGGGTGAACACGACGAAGATCCCGAGCTGCGCAGGCGTCACCAGCGACATGCCCAGCAAGCCCGCGATCACCGCCAGCTGCGCGAACAGCAGCCACCCGCGCCGCTGCCCCAGCCGCGAGAACAGCGGCAGTTGCGTGTGGTCGAGCAACGGCGCCCACAGGAACTTGAGCGCATACGTCATGCCCGCGCTCGCGATGATCGTGATTTCCTTCAGCTCGATGTTGTTTTCCTTCAACCAGTACGCCAGCGTGCCGGCGACCAGCAGGAACGGCAGCCCCGAGGCGAACCCGAAGAAAAACATCGTCCACGCGGCAGGCTGCGTGAACGCTTTCCAGACCGAAGGCTTCGCGGGTTTCGCCGCTCCGGCCACGCTCACAACGCGTAATCCACGACGAACGGCGCGTGGTCCGAGAACCGCGGCGACGGATGGATCGCGCACGCCCGCAACTTGTCCCGCAGCGACGGCGTGCAGAACTGGTAATCGATGCGCCACCCCACGTTCTTCGCGCGCGCCGCGCCGCGGTTGCTCCACCAGGTGTAGTCCTGGCCGTCGGCGTGCAGCGCGCGGTACGCGTCCACCCAGCCGTGGGTGTCGGCGCACAGGTCGTTGAGCCAGTCGCGTTCGCGCGGCAGGCAGCCGGAATTCTTCTGGTTGGACTTCCAGTTCCGGATGTCCAGTTCGCTGCGCACGATGTTCCAGTCGCCGCACAGCACGTAGTCGCGGCCGCTGTGCAGCCAGTGGTGGAGGATCGGCCGCAGCCACTCCATCACTTCGAATTTGAAGCCCTGGCGCAGTTCGCCCGACGATCCCGAAGGGATGTAGAACGACACCACGCTCAAGTTCCCGAAGCGTGCCTCGATGTAGCGCCCTTCATCGTCGAACGGCGCCCAGCCCAGGCCCGTGCGCACCTCGTCGGGCTGGCGGCGCGCATAGATCGCCACGCCGCTGTAGCCCTTCTTCGTCGAGGCGTCGCGGTACCACGCACGATAGCCCTCGGGCACGAAGTCGGGCCCGGAGATCTGGTGCTCCTGCGCCTTGGTTTCCTGCAGGCACAGGACATCCGCGTCCTGGCCGGCGAACCAATCGAAGAACCCCTTGCTGGCGGCCGAGCGGACGCCGTTGGCGTTGAAGCTGACGATGCGCATCTGGATCCGGGTGGAAGCGACTCGCCCAAGCGTAGCGGATTCACACAATCGGGAGGCGTGCGCGCCGCGGGTCTTATCATGCGCGGCATTCCCGCCGCCGGACCCCGCCCGTGACCGACCACCGCGCCCGCTTCCTCGCCCTGGCCCTGCGCGTCCAGGCACTGCGCTTCGGCGAATTCACGCTCAAGTCCGGCCGCGTCAGTCCCTATTTCTTCAACGCCGGCCGCTTCGACGGCGGCGCGGCCCTCGCGGAACTGGCGGCCTGCTACGCCGACGCCCTGGACGAGGCCGGCCTCGAATTCGACGTCCTCTTCGGCCCCGCCTACAAAGGCATCCCGCTCGCCACCGCCCTGGCCTGCGAATTCGCCCGCCGCGGCCGCGACGTGCCCCTCGCCTTCAACCGGAAGGAAGCCAAGGCGCACGGCGAAGGCGGCACGCTCATCGGCGCATCGATGACGGGGCGCCGCGTGCTGATCGTCGACGACGTGATCACCGCCGGCACCGCCATCCGCGAAGCGCTCGGCATCATCGGCGAAGTGGGCGGCCTGCCCGCCGGCATCGTGATCGCACTGGACCGGCAGGAACGCGCCAGCGAAGAGCACGCCCAGTCCGCCGCGCAGGCGGTTTCCGACGAACACGGACTGCCCGTCGTGGCGGTGGCCACGCTCGCCGACCTGCTTGCGTTCGCGGGCGAAAGCGCGGACCTTGTCGGCCACCGCGACGCGCTGCTGGCTTACCGGGCGCGCTACGGCACCACCGCTGGTTGACTGCAGAACAGGGGCTGCACCATGCCTGCCAACATCAGGATCAACGCTTCACTCATCGCCGTTGCATTGCTCGCCACCTCGGGCGGCGCGCACGCACAGGCTGCGTCGTCCGGCAAGAAGCTCTATTGCTGGGACGACAACGGCCGCAAGGTCTGCGGCGATGCGCTGCCCGCCGAAGCGGCCGGCAACCATCGCGCCGAATACAGCGAACGCAGCGGCCGCCGCGTCGGCGAAGTCGCCCGCGCGCTGACGCCGGAAGAACAAGCCGCCGCCGATGCCGCCAAGGCCGCCGCCGCCACGCAGGCGGAGACCGACGCCGCGCGCATGCGCCGCGAAATGGCGATCGTCGAGTCGTATGCCACCGAGAACGACCTGCGCAAGGCGTTCCAGGAACGCATCGACCTGCTGGACGAAACCTTGAAGGCCTCCAGCATCGGCGTGTCGGCCCTGCGCCAGACGCTGGTCGGCCTGCTGCGCCAGGCCGGCGAACTCGAACTGGCCGGCAAGCCCGTGCCCGAGATCATGCGCAACAACATCGCCACGCAGCACGCCGAACTGGGCCGCCGCGAACGCATGTACACGCAGCAGCAAGGCGACCGCGCCAAGCTGGACGACGAACTGGAACAGGTGCTCGCGCGCTATCGCGAGATCAAGCAGGGCCAGGCGGCTTCCGCACAGCCCGCCACCGCCGCGCCGACCGGCGGCTGATCGCGACACCCCGCGATCAACCGCGCTGCCGTTCGGTCAGAACGGCAGCTTGAGGTCCGGCTTCATCGCAAGCAGCTGCTCGCGGAACGCGTTCTGGATGCGCGTGAGCGCATCGCGCGAATCGCCGTCGAAACGCATCACCAGCACCGGCGTGGTGTTGGACGCGCGCACCAGGCCCCAACCGTCCGGCCAGTCCACGCGCAGGCCATCGATCGTCGACAGGCGCGCGCCCTCGAACTTCGCGCGCGCACGGAACGCTTCGACGAACGCATGCGGATCGCCTTCCGGCGCATCCACCTTGATCTCCGGCGTCGACACGCCGTCGGGCAGCGCGTCGAGCGTTTCGCTCGGCGACTGGCTGCGGCTGGCGAGGATTTCCAGCAGGCGCGCCGCGGCATAGATGCCGTCGTCGAACCCGAACCAGCGCTCCTTGAAGAAGAAGTGCCCGCTCATCTCGCCCGCGAGCTCGGCATCGGTCTCGCGCATCTTGGCCTTGATCAGCGAATGGCCCGTCTTCCACATCAGCGGGCTGCCGCCGTGGCGCAGGATCTGGCCCGGCAGGCGGCCGGTGCACTTCACGTCGTACACGATCACCGCGCCGGGATTGCGCTCCAGCACGTCGGCCGCGAACAGCATCAACAGGCGGTCCGGGAAGATGTTGTGGCCATCCTTCGTCACCACGCCCAGGCGATCGCCGTCGCCGTCGAAGGCGATGCCCACGTCCGCGTCCAGGCGCTTGACCATCTGGATGAGGCTTTCGAGGTTGTGCGCTTCGCTCGGATCGGGATGGTGGTTGGGGAACGTGCCGTCCACTTCGCAGAACAGCGGCGTGACTTCGGCGCCGATGGACGTGAGCACCTGCGGCGCGATCGCACCGGCGACGCCGTTGCCCGCGTCCACCACCACTTTGAGGCGGCGATCCAGCTGCACGTCGGACGTGATGCGTTCGATGTAATCGGCCGACACGTCGCGCTGCTGCCAGTTGCCCTGGCTCGCTGCTTCGTGCAGGCGGTCTTCGGCGATGCGCGCGTAGAGGTCGGTGATCGCGTTGCCCGACAGCGTTTCGCCGCCGATGACGATCTTGAAGCCGTTGTAGTCCGGCGGATTGTGGCTGCCGGTGACGGCCACGCAGCAACCGGTGCGCAGCTGGTAGGCGGCGAAGTACACGACCGGCGTGGCCGCCATGCCGATGTCGATGACGTTGCGGCCCGCCTTGCGCAAACCTTCCGCCAGGCCGCCGACCATGTCCGGTCCCGACAGGCGACCGTCGCGGCCGACCACGATGTCGGACAGGCCCTTGTCCGCCATCAGCGAACCGATCGCCTGGCCGATGAGCTCGGCGACGCCGATGTCGAGCGTCTTCCCGACGATGCCGCGGATGTCGTACGCGCGGAAGATGCCCTTGTCGATCAGCACCGGCGCGCCCTTGATCGGCACCACCACGTCCTTGACCTTCGCCATCGGCACGACGGCCGCCGGCGCCTGGTGCAGGTGATCGGCGAGCGTCGGCGCGGCGACGTGCACGTCGTCCGCGACCACGGCGGCACCGGGACGCTTGCTGGCGCGCCATGCGAGCAACGACAAGGCCAGCAGCACGATGGCGACGGCGAAGCACGGGATCGCGCCGAGGCCGAACGGCGCGGCGCCCGCATCGGGCAGGCCCGCGGCGAGGCGCCACTGCGTGCCGCGGATCGGCGTTGCGCGGACTTCGGCGCCCGACGCGAGCGTCTTGTCGCCGCGCTCCACGACGCTGAAGCTGCCCTGGCGCAGCGCGAGGTAACTCGCATCGTCCACGTTCGCCGAATCCAGCGCACCGGTGGCGAGCGCCAGCGGCATGCGCACGTAGGCCACGGCCGTCGTCTTGCCGCCCTGGAACATCGGCGCGGCCAGGCCCAGCTTCGGCCCGCCCGCATCGCGCACCAGCGCCGCGATCGGCTTGTTCTCGGACATCGCCGATTCGACGAGGCCGAGCTTGCCGTAACCGGCGTCAGGCAACCCGGCATACGCCGCGTCGAAATCCCCGCCCAGCACTTCCACCTTTTCAACGCCCGCCCAGCCGTCGCCGATCACCTTGCCCGCCGCGGCGAGATCGCCCGACGCCAGCGCGGCCGTCGCCGGCGCGGAGGCCGCGCGCGTGGACAGTTGTTCGAGATCCTTGCCGACCGCCGCGGCGATCGTCATCGCCGTCGCATCGCGCGTGCGCAGCAACGAGGATTCGCGCTGCTCGGCGCGGAAGGCGACGAACCCGCTCCACGCCAGCCACGCGGCGATCAGCAGGGCGACCAGCGCGATCGCGGGCAACATCGGCCGCATGGCGTTGGTGACGTCGAATTTGCGCTTCGCCGGTTCGGCGTGGTCGTGCTCGGTCATCGTTGTATTCCCATCCCCTTTGGGTCAGCGCACGCCGGTGTGGCCGAAGCCACCTTCGCCGCGCACGCTTGCCTCGAAAGTATCCACCACCTGCAGCGTCGCGCGCACGATGGGCAAGACCACCAGCTGCGCGATGCGATCGCCCGGCTGGATCGTGAAGGCCTCGCGGCCGCGGTTCCATGTACTGATCATCAGCGGGCCCTGGTAGTCCGCATCGATCAACCCGGTGCCGTTGCCGAGCACGATCCCGTGCCGGTGGCCCAGGCCCGACCGCGGCAGGACCACCGCGCACAGCGCCGGATCGGCGAGATGGATGGCCAGGCCCGACGGGATCAGCGCGGCATCGCCCGGCGCCAGCAGCAGCGGGGCGTCGAGCGCGGCGCGCAGGTCCAGGCCCGCGCTGGATTCGGTCGCGTAGGCCGGCATCGGCCATTCGTCGCCGAAGCGCGGATCGAGGATCTTGACTTCAAGCGTTTTCACGTGGGTCATAAGCGTCACGATGCCAGTCGTTCCTCGATGAAATCCATGAGCGCGTCGGCGATGGTCGTTTTCGGCGCGGGGCCGAGCGCGATCTCACCGCCACGCCAGTAAATGGTGAGCGCGTTGTCGTCGCTCTCGAACCCGCTGCCTGCAACGCCGACGCGATTGGCCGCGATGGCGTCCACCCGCTTCGAATCCAGCTTGCCGCGCGCGTTGTGCGCGACATCGTCGGTCTCGGCCGCGAAGCCGACGACCAGGCGCGGCCGGCGCAGGTGCGTCGCGACGTCCGCGAGGATGTCGGGCGTGCGCACCAGTTCGAGCGTCAGCGTGTCGTGCCCCGGCTGCTTCTTGATCTTTGCCGGTGCGACGTTGCGTGGCGTGAAATCGGCGACGGCCGCGGCGCCGATGTAGACATCCGCCGGCAGCGCACCGAGCACCGTGGCGTGCATCTGCGCGGCGGAACGCACGTCGATGCGGCGCACGCCATCGGGTGTCTTCAGGTGAACGGGCCCGGCGACGAGCACCGCGTCCGCGCCGCGTCGCGCCGCTGCTGCGGCGATCGCGAACCCCATCTTGCCGCTGCTGCGGTTGCCGATGAAACGCACGGGATCGAGGTCCTCGTACGTCGGCCCGGCGCTGACCAGCACGCGGGTGCCGGCCAGGCTCAAGCCGTCGCCCCGGACAGCGCGGCCACGATTTCCAGCGGTTCGGCCATGCGGCCCGGGCCGGATTCGCCTTCGGCGAGCGGGCCGTCGTTCGGTCCGACGACGCGCACGCCGCGTTCGCGCAACACCGCCACGTTCGCCTGCGTGGCCGCGTGCAGCCACATGCGGTGGTTCATCGCGGGCGCGATCGTGACAGGCGCGGTGGTGGCCAGGCACAAGGTGCTGACGAGGTCGTCGGCGAACCCGTGGGCGAGCTTCGCGATCGTGTTGGCGGTGGCGGGGGCGATCACGACGAAATCGGCCCAGTGCGCGAGTTCGAGGTGGCCCATGGCCGCTTCGGCCGCGGCATCCCACAGCGACGTGCGCACCGGGCTGCCGGACAAGGCCTGGAAGGTCTGCGCGCCGACGAAGCGCTGCGCGTTCTCGGTCATCGCCACCTGGACGGTCGCCCCCGCATCGCGCAGGCGGCGGACCAAGTCGGCCGACTTGTAGGCAGCGATGCCGCCGCACACGCACAACAACACGCGGCGCGACTGCAGCGGGGCGATCGGTTCCTGCATGACGGACGACGCCCCTCGGGGATTTCCCACACTGGAATCGGGCGACAGCTTACCCGATGCCCTCCGGTCCCCCGATACGCCTCCCGCGGCCGTCCCGCGATGCTGGGCCCATGCGAATCCGCGACTGGTCCCCCGACGATCGACCCCGTGAAAAACTCTCCGCGCAAGGCGCCGGCGCGTTGTCCGACGCCGAATTGCTCGCCGTCTTCCTCGGCTCCGGCCTGCGCGGCCGGGACGCGGTGGCCATCGCGCGCGACCTGCTGAATGCGCACGGCCCGCTGCGCACCCTGCTCGAACGCACGCCGCTGGAACTGGCGGAACTGCCCGGCATCGGCCCGGCGCGGGCCTGCCTGCTGGTCGGCGCGCTGGAACTGGGCCACCGGCACTTCGCCGCCACCCAGCTGCGCGGCCAGTCGATCGGCGACACCGCCATCGCCGGCGACTACTTCGCCCGCCGGCTGCGCCACCACCCATCGGAAACCTTCGCCGCGCTGTTCCTGGACACCAAGCACCGCACGCTGGCCTTCGAGGAACTGTTCCGCGGCACCGTGGACCGCGCGGAGATCTACCCGCGCGAAGTCGCGCGCCGCGCCCTGGCCTACAACGCCTCGGCCGTGATCGTCGGCCACAACCATCCCAGCGGGAATCCCGAACCCAGCGGCAGCGACCAGGCCATCACGCGCCGCCTGCGTGCCGCGCTGGAACTGGTGGACGTGCGGCTGCTCGACCATTTCATCGTCGCCGACGGTCCACCCGTCTCGATGGCCGCACGAGGGAAGCTGTGATGCGTGGCTTAGACTATGCGGCCGTCGCACCCGCCTCTGGCATCCGCAGTGAAATCCTCCCTCCGCGCCCTCATCGACCAGGGCATCGCCGCCCTGCGCACCGCGGGCACGCTTCCGCCCGACGCCGACGCCCCCGCCTTCGTGGTGGAGCGCCCGAAGGACCGCACGCACGGCGACTTCTCCACCAATGCCGCGATGGTCCTCGCCAAGGCCGCGCGCACCAACCCGCGCGCGCTCGCGCAGGCCCTGGTCGCCGCGTTGCCCGCCTCGGACGACGTGGCGAAGGTCGAGATCGCCGGCCCCGGCTTCATCAATTTCCACCTCGCGCCCGAGGCGTATGCGCGCGAGCTGCGCGAGATCGTCGCGCGCGGCAACGCCTATGGCCGCAACGAAAGCGGCGCGGGCCACACCGTCGGCGTCGAATACGTGTCGGCCAATCCCACCGGCCCGCTGCATGTCGGCCACGGCCGCGCGGCGGCCATCGGCGATTGCATCGCGCGCGTGCTGGATGCCAACGGCTGGCGCGTGATGCGCGAGTTCTACTACAACGATGCCGGCGTGCAGATCGACAACCTCGCCCGCTCGGTGCAGGCGCGCGCGCAAGGCAAGGGTCCGGATGACGCCGGCTGGCCGGAAGACGGCTACCGCGGCGACTACATCAACGACGTGGCGCAGGCGTACCTGCGCGGCGAGACGGTGGAGTTCGAAGACCACATCGTCCACGGCGCGAAGGATCCGGCCGACCTCGACGCCATCCGCGCGTTCGCCGTCGCCTACCTGCGCCGCGAACAGAACGCCGACCTCGCCGCCTACGGCGTGGCGTTCGACGTGTATTTCCTGGAGTCCTCGCTGTACACGCAGGGCCGCGTCGAAGAGACGGTGCGCGAACTCGTCGCGCACGGCCACACGTACGAGGAAGGCGGCGCGCTGTGGCTGCGCACCACCGACTTCGGCGACGACAAGGACCGCGTGATGCGCAAGTCCGACGGCACGTACACGTACTTCGTGCCCGACGTCGCCTACCACCGCTCCAAGTGGCAGCGCGGCTACGAGCGCGCCATCACCGAGCTCGGCGCGGACCACCACGGTTCGCTGCAACGCGTGCTTGCGGGCCTGCAGGCGCTGGACGCCGGCATCCCGAAGGGCTGGCCGGAATACGTGCTGCACCAGATGGTCACCGTCATGCGCGGCGGCGAAGAAGTGAAGCTCTCCAAGCGCGCCGGCAGTTACCTGACGCTGCGCGACCTGGTGGAGGAAGTGGGCCGCGATGCCACGCGCTGGTTCCTGATCGCGCGCAAGCACGACTCGCAGCTCACCTTCGACATCGACCTGGCGCGCTCGCAGAGCAACGACAACCCGGTGTTCTACGTGCAGTACGCGCACGCCCGCGTCTGCAGCCTGCAGCGCCAGGCGAAGGAGAAGGGTTACACCCTCGACCTCGCCAACGGCCTGACGCACCTGCACGTGCTGGCCGAAGACGCCCACGCGCAGGCGCTGCTGGTCGCGCTGGCGCGTTACCCGGAAGAAGTGGCCTCGGCGGCCGAGACGCTGGAACCGCACGCCATCGCGCAATACCTGCGTGAATTGGCGAATGCCTTCCACGGTTGGTACCACGCGCAGGCCATCCTGGTGGAAGATGGCGGCACGCGCGATGCTCGACTCGCGTTGTGCGTCGGCACCGGACAGGTGCTGAAGAACGGGTTGGACCTGCTGGGCGTTTCCGCCCCGGAGAAGATGTGATGGCGGCAAGACGCGGCAAGTCGCAGGCGAAGCGCAACGGCGGCAATTCCAATCCCCCGTGGCTCTGGCTCGGCATCGGCCTGGTGCTCGGCGTGGTGCTGATCGTCGGCGTGCCCAAGCTCATGCACGGGAATGCGGACGACGGTTTCTTCCGTCCCAAGCCCAATCCCGATGCGCGGCCGGTGGCCAACGCAAGCGCGGACGACGATGACGCCATCGTCCCCGAAGACGCACAACCGGCCGCGGCGCAGACCGCCAAGCCCAAGCTGACGACGTACGACTTCTACACGCTGCTGCCGTCGAACGAAGTCGCGCTGTCCGATGCGGAGCTGGCGGCCACCGAGCGCGCCGAAGCCGCGCGCGCCGACAAGGCCGCCTTGCCGGTCGACGCCGCGAAGCCCGCCGACGTCGCCACGCCCGTCGCCGTGAATGCGCAGCAGCCCGCCACCGCGGCCGCCGTGCCTGCCACCGCAACCGTTTCCGCCGACAAGCCGAAGGACGACGGCGCGCATTACCTGCTGCAGGCCGGTGCATTCCAGGCCAGCGGCGACGCCGAAGCCGTCAAGGCGAAGATCGCGTTGCTCGGTCTGTCCGCGCGCGTCGAATCCGCGCAGATCGCCGACAAGACCGTCTTCCGCGTGCGCATGGGCCCGTACGGCAGCGCGTCGGAACTCGCCGACGCCAAGCGTCGCCTCGGCAGCGGCGGCTTGCCCGCGCTGGCGATCAAGGCACGCTGACGCGCGCGCACCGCCCATGACGCTCGCGCACGCCTTCACCGCGTTGTGCATCGTCTGGGCGGTCAGCCAGGCCTGGATCGGGCGGCGTCGTTCCGGCGACGCGAACAAAACCCGCGACCGCGGCACCCTCGACCTCCTCATCGTCGTCATCGGCGCGAGCATCGCGCTGTCCGTGTGGCTGGCGATGCGCGACGACGGCCAGCTCGCCTCGCGCGACTGGCGCTACGTCGTCGTCGGCATGCTGCTGATGATCGATGGCCTCGTGTTGCGCTGGTGGTCGGTGCATACGCTCGCGCAGTACTTCACCGTCGACATCGCGATCCAGCCCGGGCAGTCGCTCATCCGGCGCGGGCCGTATCGCCTGCTGCGGCATCCTTCGTACACCGGCGCGTTGCTGACGGTCGTCGGCTTCGGTTTCGGTGTCGGTGCATGGTTGCCGGCGCTCGTCGCGATCGTGCCGATCATCGCTGCGTTCCTGTGGCGCATCCACGTCGAGGAACGCATGCTCGCCGACGCCTTCCCCGACGCGTGGCCCGATTACGCGCGCGACACCAAGCGCCTCATTCCCCACCTCTGGTAACCCCGGCATGACGACGACGCAACGCACCGCCTTCATCACCGGCGCGACTTCCGGTTTCGGCCTGGCCGCCACGCGTCGCTTCGTCGCCGATGGCTGGCGCGTCGTCGCCACGGGCCGTCGCGCGGAACGCCTGCAGGCGCTGGTCGACGAACTCGGCGCCGCGCACGTGCATCCCGCCGTCTTCGATGTCCGCGACGAACCCGCCATGCGCGCCGCGCTCGAGGCCCTGCCGGCGGACTTCCGCGACATCGACCTGCTGGTGAACAACGCCGGCCTCGCACAAGGCACCCTGCCCGCGCAGCGCGCGGACCTGCAGGACTGGCGGGTGATGATCGACACCAACGTGCGCGCGCTCGTCGTGCTCACGCATGCGTTGTTGCCGACACTGATCGAGCGCAAGGGCACGATCATCAACGTGAGCTCCACCGCGGCCACGTATCCCTACGCCGGCGGCAACGTCTACGGGGGCACGAAAGCGTTCGTCTCGCAGTTCTCGCTGGGCCTGCGCGCGGACCTGCACGGCACCGGCGTGCGCGTGACGGCGCTGGAGCCCGGCATGGCGGAAACCGAATTCACGCTGGTGCGCACGCACGGCGACCAGGCCGCGTCCGACACGCTCTACAAGGGCGCGCAGCCGATGACGGCGGACGACATCGCCGCGACGATCCACTGGATCGCCACGCAGCCGCCGCACATCAACATCAACCGCCTGGAAATGATGCCGACGAGCCAATCCTTCGCCGGCTTCCAGATCGCGCGCAATTAGGTCGTCATTCCCGCGAAGGCGGGAATCCACCTGTCGGATCGCCGCACCGGCCTGGATTCCCGCTTTCGCGGGAATGACGGCAGGGCTCAGACCGGCTCGTCGCTCAGGTAGGTATACGCCGTCAGCCCCGACTCGAGCGCGTCCTTCATCCGCGCGCTTTCGTCGGCCGGCAACTTCGCGGCATCCACCTTCTTCGCATATTCCGCGCGCAGCACGTCGAGCTTGTAGCCGACGTAATCCAGCATCACGTCCGTCGTGTCGCCGCGGCGCTGCTGGCTCATCGCATACCCGTTGCCGTCCAGATGCACTTCCACCGCATCGGTGTCGCCGAACAGGTTGTGGATGTCGCCCAGGATTTCCTGGTACGCACCGACCAGGAAGAAGCCCAGCCGGTACACCTCGCCATGCTTCAGCGCATGCAGCGGCAACGAAGAATCGAGGCCTTCGTTTTCCACGTAGGTATCGATCTTGCCGTCGCTGTCGCACGTCATGTCCGCGATCACGCCGCGGCGCGACGGCGCTTCGTCCAGGCGCTCGATCGGCACGATCGGGAACACCTGGTCGATCGCCCACACGTCCGGCATCGATTCGAACACGCTGAAGTTGACGAAGTACTTGTCGACGAGGCGCTCGTTCAACTCATCGAGCAGGTCGCGGTGCGACTTCTCGCCCACGTCCAGCCGCGCACGCACGGCATGCGCGATCGCATAGAACAGGTCGTCGATGCGCGCGCGATGCGTCAGGTCGATCTGCCCGAGCGCATACAGCGACAGGCCTTCGCCATGGTGGTGCTGCGCGTCGTGGAAGAGTTCCACCGCCGGGCGCTGGTCCAGTTCGTCGTGGATCTCGCGCAGGTGGCGGATCACCGCGGGTTCGTCGTCGTGCGCGGGCGGGACGCGGCCTTCCGGCGCTTCCTCCACTTCCGCCACGTTGGCCACCAGCACCGCGTGGTGCGCCGTCATCGCGCGGCCGCATTCGGTCACGATGCGCGGCGGCGCCAGGCCGTTGGCTTCGCAGGCTTCGGCGAGCGGCTGCACGATGTTGTTCGCGTACTGCGCCACGCCGTAGTTGATCGAGCAGTAGCTGCGCGAACGCGTGCCTTCGTAATCGATGCCCAGCCCGCCGCCCACGTCCATGTACTGGACCTGCGCGCCGAGCTTCGACAGTTCGATGAAATACCGCACCGCCTCGCGCATGCCGTTGGCGATGTCGCGCACGTTGGAGATCTGCGAGCCCATGTGGAAATGCAGCAGGCCGAGGCAATCGCCGTAGCCGTTGTCGCGCAGCGTCTTCCACAGGTCCAGCACCTGGCGCGGCGACAATCCGAACTTCGCCTTGTCGCCACCGCTGTTCTGCCACTTGCCCGCGCCCAGCGAGGCCAGGCGCATGCGCACGCCGATGCCCGGCCGCACGCCCAGCGCCTGCGCTTCCTCGATGATCAGCTTCAGCTCGCTGGGCTTCTCGACCACGATGAAGGTCTGCAGGCCGAGCTTGCGACCGATCAAAGCCAAACGAATGTATTCGCGATCCTTGTAGCCGTTGCAGACGATCAGCCCGCCCGGCCGGCTCAGCGCCAGCACCGCCATCAGTTCCGGCTTGCTGCCCGCTTCCAGGCCGAAGCCTTCGCCCGCGTGTGAGGCCAGCGTGCCGGCGACGCCCTGGTGCTGGTTGACCTTGATCGGATAGACGGCGGTGTAGCCGCCCTTGTAGTCCCAGTCGGCCTGCGCCTGCGCGAACGCAGCCTGCAGCTTGCCCAGGCGGTCGCCGAGGATGTCGGGGAAGCGCACCAGCAGCGGCAGCTTGGCGCCGTTGGCCTTGGCCTTGTCCACGACCTCGGCCAGCGCGATCGCCGGGCCCTGCGCGCCGCGCGGGCTCACCGTCACGCGGCCGGCGCCGTCGATGTCGAAATACCCTTCCGACCAATGCGGGATCGAATAGGTCTTGCGGGCGTGGTCGAGGGACCAGGCGCTCATCGGCAGCGTTCCGTCTGGGAAAAAAGGGCGCGCAGTGTACCGCCCGGGGGCCGAAGGCAGCGCCACGACGGCGAGCGCCCTACAATGCGCGCCCCCAACGCCCTGCCGGACTTGCCGCGATGACCGAGCCCACCTGGATGTACGAGAACTTCGAGCCCGCCGGCTCGGCCATCGGCTACCGCATCACGCGCAAGCTGGACGAGGTGCAGTCGCCCTTCCAGAAGATCGAGATCTACGAGAGCACCGACTGGGGCAACCTCATGCTCATCGATGGCGCAATGATGCTGACCACGCGCGACAACTTCCTCTACCACGAGATGATGTCGCACCCGGCGCTGTTCACGCATGCCGCGCCGAAGCGCGTGGTGATCATCGGCGGCGGCGACTGCGGCACGCTGCGCGAAGTGCTCAAGCACCCGGGCGTGGAATCCGCCACGCAGTGCGACATCGACGAGCAGGTCACGCGCATGGCCGAGAAGTGGTTCCCGGAGCTGTGCGACGCCAACAACGACGCGCGCGCCGAACTGCTGTTCGACGACGGCATCGCGTACATGGCCAACTGCCCGGAAGGCAGCGTGGACATCGTGATCGTGGATTCCACCGATCCGGTCGGCCCGGCCGAGGGCCTGTTCAACAAGGCCTTCTATGCGTCCTGCTTCAAGGCGCTGAAGGACGACGGCATCCTGGTGCAGCAGTCCGAATCGCCGCTGGTGCTGCTGGACCTCATCAAGGAAATGCGCACCGAGATGGGCAAGGCCGGCTTCACCACGTTCAAGACGCTGCCGTTCCCGCAGCCCTGCTACCCGACCGGGTGGTGGAGCTGCACGCTGGCACGCAAGTCGGGGGGCTTCGATTACCGGGCGGTGGATGCGCGCGAGAAGACGTTCGCGACGAAGTACTACACCGCCGATATCCACCAGGGGGCGATGGCGTCGATCCCGTTCGTGGCGGCGGCGCTGGGGGAGTGACGCGCTAGAGCGCGTCCCCGTCCAGTTCGCCCGTGCGGATCCGGACCACCTTGTCCAGTTCCCACACGAAGATCTTCCCGTCCCCGATCTTGCCCGTGCCGGCGGCCTGCATGATGGCCTCGACCACGGCATCGGCCTGGTCGTCGGTGACGGCGACCTCCAGCTTGATCTTGGGCAGGAAATCCACGACGTACTCGGCGCCGCGGTACAACTCGGTGTGGCCCTTCTGCCGCCCGAACCCCTTGACCTCGGTGGCCGTGATGCCCGCCACGCCCGCCTCGGACAAGGCCTCGCGGACGTCATCCAGCTTGAAGGGCTTGATGATCGCCATGACCATCTTCATCACGTCGTCTCCATGTCGGCAGCCGGCAGCATACCGCCGGTCGTGGCTGCCGTTCGTAGGTTTCCACCGACCCCCGCGCGCGGCGCCGTCCGATGGCGCGCCGGGTGTCTCCCAAGCAAGCTGCAGATCCTCCAGGAAGGAGCTCAGGTGATGAGTGCCATGATCGATTTCGAGAAGCTCGACGAACTCGCCCGCCGGCTCAGCAGCCTCGTGCCTCCGTCCCTGCGCGACAGCCGCGAGGAACTGCAGGAAAACTTCAAATCCGTGCTGCAGTCGGGCCTGGCCAAGCTGGACCTGGTGACTCGCGAGGAATTCGAAGTGCAGCGCGCCGTGCTGTTGCGCACGCGCGAGAAGCTGGACGAACTCCAGCGCACCGTCGCGGATCTCGAATCGCAGATCGACGCGCCGGCGCCGCCGCGCCACTGACCTGAGCCACCCCCATGGGTCTGTCGCTCGTGCACAGCCGTGCACGCGCCGGCGTGCGCGCGCCCGACGTGCAGGTGGAAACGCACCTCGGGTCCGGATTGCCGGCGCTGCACATCGTGGGATTGCCGGGCACGGCCGTGCGCGAGGCGCGCGATCGCGTGCGTGCCGCCATCCAGTGCGCGCAACTCGAATTCCCCAACGGCCGCATCACCATCAACCTCGCGCCGGCGGACTTGCCGAAGGGCGGCGGGCGGTTTGACCTGCCCATCGCGCTCGGGATCCTGGCGGCGAGCGGCCAGGTGCCGCAGCAGGCGATGCGCGATGTGGAGTTCATCGGCGAGCTCGGGCTGACGGGGGAACTGCGCCCCGTCGATGGCGTGCTGCCCGCGGTGATGGCCGCGACGGCGGCGAAGCGACGGTTGATCGTGCCGGCGGAGAACGGCGCGGAGGCGGCGCTGGTGCGCGATGCGGATGTACGCACGGCGCGCACGTTGCTCGAAGTGTGTGCGGCGTTGTCGGGGACGAAGACGTTGCCCGTGCCGGAGGTGCGCGAGGTCGAAGACGTGCGAGTCGCCGACCTGAGTGACGTGCGGGGACAGGCGCATGCGCGGCGTGCGTTGGAAGTCGCGGCGGCCGGTGGGCATCACCTGTTGTTCGTCGGACCGCCAGGGTGCGGCAAGACGTTGCTTGCCTCGCGCTTGCCCGGCCTGCTGCCGGAAGCGACGGAAGCCGAAGCACTCGAAGCCGCGGCGGTCGCCTCGGTCAGCGGCCGCGGCATCGATGCATCGACGTGGCGCACACGCCCCTTCCGCGCCCCGCACCACAGCGCGAGCGCGATCGCCCTCGTCGGCGGCGGCACCGAACCACGTCCCGGCGAAATCTCCCTCGCCCACCACGGCGTGCTGTTCCTCGACGAACTGCCCGAATGGGATCGCCACGCCTTGCAGATGCTGCGCGAACCGCTGGAATCCGGCGTCGCCACGATCGCCCGCGCCGCGCGCCATTGCACGTTTCCCGCGCGCTTCCAGCTCGTCGCCGCGATGAATCCGTGTCCGTGCGGCTGGGCCGGCGATCCGTCGGGCCGCTGTCGTTGTTCGCCCGAGATGCTGCAGCGCTACACCGCGCGCGTGTCGGGGCCGTTGATGGATCGCATCGACCTGCACGTCGAAGTCCCGCGCCTGCCGCCGAGCGCATTGCGCGACGATGCCGCGCCCGGCGAATCCAGCGCCGTCGTGCGCACGCGCGTCATCGCCGCACGCGATCGCCAACTCGAACGCATCGGGTGCCACAACGCGCGGCTCGATGTGCCGCAGACCCAAGCCACGTGTCGTCTCGCCCCCGACGATCGCCGCCTGCTCGAACACGCCATCGAAATGCTGCAACTCTCCGCGCGTTCGATGCATCGCATCCTGCGCGTCGCGCGCACCATCGCCGACCTGGAAGGCAGCGAATCCATCGCCACCGCGCATCTCACCGAAGCCATCGGCTACCGCCGCCTGGATCGCGGAACCGGCTGACCGATTCACCCGCTCTTGTCGCGGGCCTTGCTAAAGCAAACGCCCCCACGACAGGAGGCGAAGCAGATGGCCGACAACGACAAGGACGAGATCATCGCGCTGGAAAAGCGCTTCTGGCAGACGATGGTGGACGGCAATACCGATGTCGCGCTCGGCCTGCTCGCCGAGCCCGCGCTGATGGTGTCGCAGCACGGCGCGATGCAGTTCGACCATGCGGGCTACCGCAAGATGGCGGACAACCCGGACTACAAGCTGGTCAAGTACGAACTGTCGAACCTCTCGGTGCTGCATCCGTCCGACGACGTGGCGATCCTGACGTACGAAGTCGACCAGACCACGAACGAGAAGGGCAAGGACGTCCGCATGAAGGTGTCCGACTCGTCGACCTGGGTGCGGCAGGATGGCGCGTGGCGCTGCGCCATCCATACCGAGTCCCCGATGCAGGCGCGTTGAAGCGTCAGAACGCGTGGTCGAACTCGACCTCGCCCTGCACGCCCACCTGGTAGGCCGACACGCGGCGTTCGAAGAAGTTGGTCAGCTCCTGCACGTCCTGCAGGTCCATGAACGGGAACGGGTTGCGCGCGCCGAAATGGCGCGGCATCCCGAGCTGCACCAGCCGCTGGTCCGCGCAGTACTGCAGGTACTCGCGCATGTCGCGCAACGACAACCCGGCCACGCCGCCGGACAACGTGTCTTCGGCGAACGCGTACTCGCATTCCACCGCTTCCACCATCATCTGGACGACTTGCGCCTGCAGGTCGGCGTCGAACAGGTCGGGTTCTTCCTCGCGCGCCGTGCGGATGACTTCGAACGCGAACGCCATGTGCGCGCTCTCGTCGCGGAAGACCCAGTTTGTGCCGGATGCCAAGCCGTGCAGTAGCCCACGCGAACGCAGGTAGTACACGTACGCGAACGCGCCGAAGAAGAACAAGCCTTCGATGCACGCCGCGAAGCAGATCATGTTCAACAGGAACTGCCGCCGGTGCGCCTGCGTCTCCAGCCGCGCCGTGTCCTGCAGCGAGGCCATCCACTTGAAGCAGAACGCCGCCTTGCGCTGGATCGACGGGATGTTCTCCACGGCCGCGAACGCGCGCGCCCGCTCGCGCGGATCCGGCAGGTAGGTGTCCAGCAGCGTGAGGTAGAACTGCACGTGCAGCGCTTCCTCGTACAACTGCCGCGACAGGTACATGCGCGCTTCCGGCGCATTGGTGTGCTGGTAGAGGTTGAGCACCAGGTTGTTGGCCACGATCGAATCGCCGGTGGCGAAGAACGCCACCAGCCGCTCGATCAGGTGCCGCTCCGCCGGCCCGAACTTGTGCTTGAGATCATTGACGTCGCCGGAGAAGTCCACCTCCTCCACCGTCCACGTGTTGCGGATCGCGTTGCGGTACATCTCGTAGAACTGCGGATAGCGCATCGGGCGCAGGGTGAGTTCGAATCCCGGGTCGAGCAGGCGCGCGGTCACTGGCAGGCCTCGCAGGATTCCGGGTTCTCGAGCGAGCACGCGATCGCCTCCATCGGCGCGGGTTGTGCTGCACCATCGGACAGCGTCGCCTTCGCGATCTTCGTCGCCGGGCGCGAACGCAGGTAGTACGTGGTCTTGATGCCGCGCTTCCACGCGTACATGTACATCGACGACAGCGCACCGATGTTCGGGCTGTCCATGAACAGGTTGAGCGAGGCCGACTGATCGATGAAAGCGCCGCGGTCGGCCGCCATGTCGATCAGCGCGCGCATCGGGATTTCCCACGTCGTGCGATACACCTCGCGCAGCGCCTCAGGAATCTGCGGAATGCCCTGGATCGAGCCTTCGGCCTGCTTGATCGCATCGCGCATCTCCGGCGTCCATTGCCCGAGCTTCTTCAGCTCTTCCACCAGGTAACGATTGACCTGCAGGAAGTCGCCCGACAGCGTCTCGCGCTTGAACAGGTTGCTGGTCTGCGGTTCGACGCATTCGTAGCAACCGGCGATGGCGGCGATCGTGGCCGTCGGCGCGATCGCGATCAGCAGCGAATTGCGCAGCCCGTGTTCGCGGATGCGCGCACGCAGCGCGTCCCAGCGTTCCGCGTTCTCCGGCACCACGCCCCACGCGTCGAACTGCAATTCGCCTTCCGCCGCGCGCGTATCCGCGAAGCCCGGATGCCGGCCCTGCTCGATCGCCAGCTCGCACGAGGCTTCGAGCGCATGGAAGTAGATCGCCTCCGCGATCCGCGCCGACAGCGCGCGCGCCGCGTCGCTGTCGAACGGCAGCCGCAAGCGGAAGAACACATCCTGCAAGCCCATCACGCCCAGGCCCACCGGGCGCCAGCGCAGGTTGCCGCGGCGCGCGGAATCGATCGGATAGAAGTTCAGGTCAATCACGCGATCCAGCTGCCGCACCGCCAACTGCACGGTTTCCGCCAGCGTGTCGAAATCGAACTGTCCGTCCTCGTCGAAATGCCGCGACAGGTTGATCGACCCGAGGTTGCACACCGCCGTCTCCTCCGACGAGGTGATCTCCAGGATCTCCGTGCACAGGTTGGACAGGTGGATCACGTTGCCGCGCCGCAGCGTCTGGTTGCTCGCGCGGTTGCACTTGTCCTTGAACGTCATCCAGCCGTTGCCGGTCTGCGCCAGCGTGCGCATCATCCGCGCGTACAACTCGCGTGCCCGCACCGTGCGCACGGCCTTGCCCTGGCGTTCGGCCTGTTCGTAAGCCTCTTCGAAATCGCTGCCGTACAGATCGGTGAATTCCGGCACCACGCGCGGATCGAACAGCGACCACGCCGCGTCCGCCTCCACGCGCCGCATGAAGATGTCCGGCACCCAGTTCGCGAGGTTGAGGTTATGCGTGCGGCGCGCTTCGTCGCCCGTGTTGTCGCGCAGCTCCAGGAATTCTTCGACGTCCGCATGCCACGGCTCGAGGTACACGCACGCCGCGCCCTTGCGCTTGCCGCCCTGGTTGACCGCCGCCACCGACGAATCCAGCGTCTTCAGCCACGGCACGATGCCGTTGGAATGCCCGTTGGTCGACCGGATCAGCGAGCCGCGCGAACGCACGCGCGTGAAGCTGACGCCGATGCCGCCGCTGAATTTCGACAACTGCGCGATGTCGCCGTACTTCTGGTAGATCGACTCCAGCGTGTCCTGCGGCGAATCCAGCAGGAAGCACGACGACAACTGCTCGTGCGTGGTGCCGCTGTTGAACAGCGTGGGCGAGCTCGGCAGGTATTCCAGGTTGGCCATGCGGCCGTACAGCGCAAGCGCACCCGGCACGTCGTCGCTCAGCGCGCAGGCGATGCGCAGGTAGAACTGCTGCGGCGTTTCGATCACCTTGCGCGAGTGCGGGTGGCGCAGCAGGTAACGGTCGTACAGCGTGCGCAGGCCGAAGTAATCGAAGTGCCGGTCGTGCGCCACGTCCAGCGCTTCGTTCAACTTGCGCGCGTTGGCCTGCACGAAACCGAGCAGGCGGTCGTTGATCAAGCCCACTTCGTGCCCGCGCGACACCGACTGCGAGAACGCGTGGATTTCCTGGCTCGCGACTTCCTTGCCGATCACGCGCGCCAGCAGGCGCGCGGCCAGGCGTCCGTATTCCGGCTCTTCGCCGGTCAGCAGCGCGGCGGTGCGGATGGACAGCTCGTCGAGTTCGCGCGTGGTCGCGCCGTCGTACAGGCCGGAGATCGTGCGCGTCGCCACGCGCATCGGTTCCACCGCGTGCAGCCCTTCGGCCGCGCGCGTCACCGCGCGCACGATCTTGTTGAGGTCGACCGCTTCGCTGCTGCCATTGCGCTTGGTCACGCACATGGTGGTCGCGGTGGGCGGCGGGGTGAGGTCGAAACGGGGGGCATCGTCGACGGGCGACGACGGGTCGAGCGTGGCGTGGGTCATGGTGGCTCCGTGGTGGCGCACCGGTCCGATCGCTCCCTCGGCGAGTCGGTGGCATGCGGTCCCCGGGACATTGGACGGGCGGCGTCGCATCGGCCGCGACGCATCCGCGATTGGCGGACGCCCGGCGTTTGCGTCACCAGCCATCTCCCCCCGGAGATTCCGCGGCCGGCACCGCGCGGCGTGCAGGCGCGCGGCTGTCGGCAGGTCTTCGGACTCGTGGACGCGGCGCGGGCGAACCCGTGCCTCCTACTCGTCGCTGCTTCCCGGGGCCACCGCCCCAGTGCAATGCGCGACTTCGTTTCCACTTACCGCTGCGGGGCAGTGCCGGATTCGACTGATAAGTCCCACCGGCTTCCCTTTTCATCCGGCGCTCGCGCGTCGAAACCGACGGGCCACAACATAGTGGGGGTCGCGCGGATCGTCAACACAAGATGCACGGTGCGCGACGGCCGCTTGCAGGGCACCGCGTTACACTCGGTCCGAACCCCGAGGAGCCACGGTTGGAGCATCTCCACGACATCGACGTGCGCCTGCTCGGTGGTGCGCTGCTGATCCTGGCGGGCATTGCCTCGTCGCTGCTCGCGCGCCGGTTCGGTGCGCCGTTGCTGCTGGTGTTCCTGCTGCTCGGCCTGGTGCTCGGCGAGGACGGCATCGGGCACATCCAGTATTCGGATACGCGCTTCACCTACTTCGTCGGCTCGCTCGCACTGGCGGTGATCCTGTTCGACGGCGGCCTGCGCACGCGCGCGGCGCACGTGCGCGGCAGCGTGTTGCCCTCGGTGGTGCTCGCGACGCTGGGCGTGGTGATCACCGCGGCGCTCACCGCGTTCGCGTCGATGTACCTGCTGCACCTGCCCCTGCTGGAGGCGCTGCTGCTCGGCGTGATCGTCGCTTCCACCGATGCGGCCGCGGTGTTCTTCCTGCTGCGCGCCGGCGGCCTGCACCTGGAGCGCCGCACCAACGCGACGCTGGAAGTGGAATCGGGCAGCAACGATCCGATGGCGGTGTTCCTCACCATCGCGCTGACGACGTGGATCGCGGGCGAGCAATCCGCGGGGCCGGTGATGCTGGCGATGCGCCTGGTGTGGGCGGTGGGCTTCGGCCTGGTCGCGGGCTATCTCGGCGGGCGGCTGATGGTATGGACGCTCAACAAGTTCATCCTGCCGTCGGGCTTGCCGCCGTGGCTCGCGTTGTCCGGTGCCGTCGCGCTGTTCGGCTTCACCAACCTCGCGGGCGGCAGCGGGTATCTGGCGGTGTACCTGGCCGGCATCGTCGTCGCCAATCGCCCGATCCGCGCGCGCACCGACGTGCTGTCGGTGCAGGACGCGGCCACGTGGTTCGCGCAGCTGATCATGTTCCTGCTGCTCGGCCTGCTGGCGTCGCCGCACAAGTTGCTTGGCGTTTTCTGGCCGGCGCTGGGCGTGGCGGCGTTCCTGATGTTCGTCGCGCGGCCGATCGCGGTGGCGGCGTGTTTGTTCCCGTTCCGCTACCGGCCCGCGGAAGTGGGCTTCATCGCGTGGACCGGCTTGCGCGGGGCGGTCGGCATCTTCCTCGCGTCCATTCCGCTGCTGATGAACCTGCCGAATGCGACGCTGTACTTCAACGTCGCCTTCGTCGTGGTGTTCGCTTCGCTGGTGGTGCAGGGCTGGACGCTGGCACGCGCGGCGCACTGGTTCGACGTTGCGGTGCCGCGCGCGGATCCCAACACGCGCCGCATCCAGCTCGACCTGCCGGGCCAGCTGGAATACGACATGGTCGGCTATCGCATCGCGCCCGGCAGCGCGGTGTTGCGCGGCGATGCCCTGCCCGGCCGCGTGCGCCTGGCGATGGTGGTGCGCGATGGCCGCGTGCTGTTGCCCGAAGACGCGGAAGCGCTGAAGGCAAACGACTACGCGTACTTCCTTGCGCCCACCGGACAGGCGCCGCGCCTGGACTGGCTGTTCGCCGAAGGCAGCGATGCGCGGCTGGCGGAGCAGGACCTGTTCGGCAGCTTCGCGCTGCCGGGCGACGTGCCGCTGGGCGAACTGGCCGCGTTCTACAACCTCAGCATCCCGTCGCGCTTCTCGGCGACGACGGCCTCGCAGCTGTTCGACGAACGCTTCGACGAACAGCCCCAGGTCGGCGACCGCCTCGCGCTCGGCAAGGCGGTGCTGGTCGTGCGCACGCTGAAGGACGATCGCGTGGCGCAGGTGGGCCTGAAATTCACCGGCGTGGGCGAGCGCCTGATCGGCGGCCGCTGATCACTTCGGTTTGCGCGGCCAGATCTTGCGGTTGGGATCGAACTCCGAGGTCGTCATCGTGTCCGCGCGGAGGCCGAAGCCGCAGACCGCCAGTGGGCTTTCCACGTAGCTTGTCAGGCCGAAGGCCTGTTCGATGTCGACCTCGTTGATGGCCGCTGTGATGTAGGCGCCAAGTCCAAGCTCGGTCGCCGTGACCAGCAGCGTCTGGGAGAGGTGCCCGATGTCCAGGATCGCAACGCGATACGCCTTGGGATGGTTCTGGTATTTCCAGTAGTTGCGCGCGAAACGCGGCACCAGCGCAACCTGGACTGGCGAGTCCGAAAACCAGTGCTGACCTCCGACGGCCAGGCGCGCGAAGGCGCGCAACGCTTCAGGGGTGCCTTCCCACGGCAATGGTTGCAGCGCATGTTCGACCGAGTGGTAGTGATATAGCCCGGGAGCAAGTCCTTCGACGCGATGCACGATGAAATACGCTTCCGTCGGATGCATTGCGCCGCCAGACGGGCTGGTTTTCTTCAGCATGTTGAAATCGTCGGCGCCATGCACCTGCCCGCGTGCGGAAAAGACACGTTCGACGACATGTGCGAACTGCACCTGCGACAGAACGGCTTCGGTATCGAAGTTGCGACAGGTGCTCCTTTGGTCGAAGAGTGCATCAAGCGCGGTCGGGACCGCGCGCGGCAAGCGCACGCGTTCGTCGGCGGGGCCGCGCTCCATGAGCGTCGGGGGCGGCGGTCCGTAGTGTTTGCGCAGGCCGGCCGCCGTATCCATGCCGGCTTCGGCCACTTCCCGGGCCGCGTCCAACCCGACCCATCGAGACCTGGCGTGGGCTACGGCCGACAAGCCGTACCAATGCTGGGCACGCAATTCGTCATCGGCGAGTCGCTGGGCGCGCCACGCCTTCCCCTGGCCGATCAACAGGCCGGCACGCAGCAAGGTGCGCAGCCTGGCGGCGCCGTGTTTTGCGCGCAGGGGACCATCGTCGATCCAATCCACGGGACTGAGCCGGCCGAGCAACAGCACGTCGTCCTCGTCCACCGGCAATGCTTCGTCGAACTGCGGTGCGTGCGCTCGCCAGCCGACTTGGCTCACGATGCCAGTGCCTCCGGAAAGCAGGTCCTCCAGTTGGAACTGTGCTGTCTCCCTCGGCTCGAGCCACAACACCGCACAGCGCCGCACGCGCATCGAACGCTCCTGAGCGTAAAACGGCAACGTTAGAGCTTGTGAACACCACGAGACAAGGGTAGCGTCGCCACCCGGGGTATTGACTTGCTCAAATGGGGAGACACGCATGGCAATGAAGAAAGGCCCGGGCCCGACCGAACCACTCGACCCGAAAGTCGTCCGCACCTTGCTCGATCGGCTGTCTAGCGATGACGATTTCCGCGACTTGTTCAAGCGCGATGCGCATGCGGCGCTCGTGGAAGCAGGCTGGAAGGCCCCGGACTCTGCCGGCGCCAAGCTTGCGACGTCAGACCAGGCCGCAATGTCCGGCGGCAGCTGCCTGCAACTTGCCGCCGGAACGCAGCTGGCTTCGAAGGAAAAGATCGCGCAGCAGCGCGGGAAGCTCGAGCAGACGTTGAACGCGATCGTGAACTACGGCGCGCCGATGGAACTTCAGGCAGACGATTGATCCTGCAGGCGGGCGACACGTTGCCTGAGAAACTCGGGCAACGTGTTCGCCGGCCAGGACGACAGGAAGCGCGCCAGCCGCGCCTTTGCGGCCACCTGCTGGCCCGATCGCGCCAGGAGCTCCGCCGCTTCAAGGTGCGCCAGGGTGGTCTGCGCGACGTTGGATGGCGTGAGCGCACCTTCCGCCGCCCATTCCATGTACGCCCGACCCCGATGCGCGACCAGCCAATCCAGTTGGCGCAGCGCCAACGCATCCTGCTTCGCTTCTCCCGCCGCGCGCGCCAGCGCGACATGCACCGCGACCAGCGCTTCATCCCGCGACGCGATGGGCGCCAACCTGGCGGACGCTGCGTTGGCCTTGCCGGAGAGTCGATCCTGCTCGGCGAGCAGGACCTCGTGCATCTGCGCCATCAGCGGAAAACCTTGCCAATCCTTTGAATTCTCGATCGCCGCCAATGCTGCGCGTACGGTCGGCAGGGAATCGATGGATCCACCAAGGTCACCGAGCGCGAGGAGCAGGATCTCGCTGTAGTTCGACGCGACAACGTCCGTTTCCGCAGACCGCGCGCGCACGTGATCGATTTCAGCCAGCAACGCCCGCTCGAGGTCCGCTTTCGGCATGGCGCGCTCGATCGTCTGGAGCGTCAGCGCCTGCAGGCGCCACTGCGCAAGCGCAAACAACGGCTCGGCCGACTGTGCGTTGTGCGTGCCACGCTGGGCCTGCGCCCTCGCCGTGTCGAAATCGCCTTGGTCCAGTGCGAACAACATCTCCTGCATCGGGTGCCTCAGGTCGCCGACGGTCGTGCCCGAGGCGGCCTTCCTTCCCAGGACACGCTGCGCACTGGCGAAATCGCGTTTCGCTGCATAGGCACGCGCATAGTCGTCCGCACCGCCCTTGAAGCCGAACTTGTACGCCGCCTGGAACATCTTCAGGCCATCATCGATACGATCCATGCCGGTCAGCAGCATGCCCTGCAGGGTGACGGCGTTGTCTCGATACGGGTTCTGCGATGTCGACGCAGCTTTTGCATGCTGCAGGCCGGCTTCGAACTGATTCGCACGAAGCATCAGCTCCACGGCGAGGACGAAATGCGCGTCCTGGTTATCCGGATACATCGCAATCAACTGTTGCCAGCGCTGCAGCATCGGCTCGACGGGCCCAAAACGTGCAAGCTGCGCGTCAAGCGTCAGCAGCTCCCTCGGCGCCAGGTGATCCCGGTGCTTGTTCGCCTTGTCGAACTCGCGACGAATGCCGGGCACATCCCCAATTCGGCCATACGTCCGGCCCGCAGCGATGTACGCGAGGGCGAAGTTGGGATCGATTTCCGTGGCGCGAGCGAAGTACGCCAGCGCGTCCTTTGGCTTGAAATCGAAGTGCGCCTTGAGCCCCAACGCATACGCCTTCAATGCGTCGAGGTTGTTCGTGCTGACCTTCGGCAACGGCGCCGAATCCCGCTCGATGCTGGCAATCGCCTCACCCAGCTTTTCGCGCAGCTCCCCCGTCACCTTGTCTATTGAACCCAGCGCTGAAGACGCCCCGGTCCCATCCGCCGACTCCGCATACACCGTCGTCTGCGTATGCGGATCAATGACCTCCGCACTCACCCGCACCCGCCCACCCACTTCCGCCACCGTCGGCAAGATCACCGCGCGCGCGCCATCGCGCAGCGCGATCTCGCTCGCCACCCCACGATCCAGCGGCGTCGCCGGCCCGCGCTTCATCAGCTGCAAGGTGTCGCGCACCTTCAGGTCGCTCAGCACGTTGACGTAGCGCGACTGTTCCAGGCTGATGCGGAACGCCTGCTCCAGCGATTCGTCCAGCACCGGTTGGCCGGTGAGGTTGCGCAGGTCGCCCACCACCACCCAGTCGCGTTCGTTGAAGGCGATGGCGGGCGTGGGACGCGTGAGGAACCACGCGCCGGTGCCGATGCCGATCACCAGCATCAGTTCGGCGGCCAATGCGGTCGGGCGGCGCCACACGGGGATGTCGCGCCATGCCTTGCCGCCGTTCTGCTTCGGGGCGCGCAGCGGGGCGTAGCCGGGTTCGCCGACTTCGAAGATTTCCTGGCCGTCGGGCACGCCCTTCAAACGCCAGCGCCCGTGCGATTTCCAGATCAGGTGTTCGCTGCGTTCGCCCAGTTCGCGCGCGGCGCGGCGCGCCAGCGGTTCGGCGGTGGCGGACAGCAACACCTGGCCGGGGCGCGCGAGCGTCATCAGCCGACCGGCGAGCGGCTTGGCGAGGCCTTCCACTTCCAGCGGCTTGGCGCCCGCCTGCACGGCGGCTTCGCTGTTGCGCCACGTGAGCACTTCGCCCACGTGCAAGCCGGCGCGCGCCTGCAGCACGAGCTTGCGCGCGCGCACTTCGGGCCGGTCGGAGAGTTCACGCAAACCACGCGTGTAATCGAGCGCAAAACCCAAACCATCGATCGGGCGTTCGAACAACAGCAGCAAACCGTCGGAACGATCGATCAACCGCCCGCGCCACCGTTGCTGCAATTCCAGCACCAGCCGGTCGTGCGCGCGGAACAGTTCGGCCGCGGGCGCGTCTCCCAGGCGTTCGACCAGCAACGTCGAATCGCACAGGTCCGTCAGCAGCAGCGTGCGGACCTGCGGGCTGGTGGTGGCGGCGCTATGCGCAGGCGCGCTGTCCGTGGGGAGATCGATCATGGGCGAATCCTTGCTGCGGTCGCCCTTCAGGCGGGGGCGAGGGCGGCGTCCTGCCACTCGACACGATTGCCACCCAGTCGCTTCGCCCGGTACAGCGCGGCGTCGGCGAGCGCATACCAGTCGTCCCATTCGCCTTCGGCGGTGACGAGGCAGGCGCCGACGCTGAGCGTGGCGATCTGCGGCGGCGCGGGTTGCAGTTCGTGCAACGCATGCGCGGTGGTGGTGATGAATTCGGCCACGCGCACGATGTCGTCGGGCGTTTCGGCCTTGATCATCAGGCAGAACTCGTCGCCGCCCAGGCGGCAGGCGATGTCGTCGGGGCCGGCGGCCGAACGCAGGATGTTGGCGACGCCCTGCAACACGCGATCGCCCACCAGGTGCCCGTATTCGTCGTTGATGCCCTTGAAGCGGTCGCAGTCGATCAGCAACAGGCCGCGGCCTTGCGTGATGTCGGTGCGGCGACGCTGCTGCAGGTGCAGGTGGAAACCGCGGCGATTGGCGAGGCCCGTGAGTTCGTCGGTGCGCGTGAGCTCTTCGGTCTGCGTGAGGCGATGGTTGGTCGCACGCAGCGTGTCGAGCGCGGTCTGCAAATCCAGGTTCCGACGGCGCAGGCGGCCGATGAGGCTTTGTTCGTTCAGCACCACGCGCATGATCGCGCGGCGCAGGAAGTGGGCCAGCAGACGCGGGTCGCGTTCGACCAGCTGGTCGAATTCTTCCTGGCGCAATTCGACCAGCATGCCGGGGCTGGACACGGTGGCGTCGGCGCTGCGGGCGTGGTCGCCGATCAGCAGGCCGAGTTCGCCGAAGAATTCGCGCGCACCGAGGCGCTTGGCGACCAGGTCGTCGCCGAAATCCAGGTCGACCGAACCCTGCGCGATGACGAACATCGTGGTGCCGAGGTCGCCGCGCCGGAAGAGTTTTTCGCCCGGCTCCACGCGCCGCTGGCGACCGATCTGCGCGAACAGCGCGTACTCCTCCGCCGTGAGCGAAGCCGCTGGTTCGAGCACTTCGATGTCCGCGTGGCGCCGGAGGGGCGGCCCGCTATCACGATTCACGCTGCGATCCCCCGTCACGACCGGCGACCGAGGATACCACCGGAAAGGATTCATTCCGGGGAGTACGAAAAGGGGCGTCCCGACCGGACGCCCCGCGCCTTTTCAGGGGCCTGCAACCGCCTGTTTTGAGACAACCCTCACGCGGCGGCGGCGGGGGCCGTCGGATGGAATTGTTCCTCTTCCGTGGAGCCCTTCAGCGCGACCGTGGAGGACTGCGCGCCCTGGATGGTCTGCGTCACCGCATCGAAGTAACCCGTGCCCACTTCGCGCTGGTGCTTGACCGCCGTGAAGCCCTTGTCGGCGGCCGCGAACTCGGCCTGCTGCAGCTCCACGAACGCGCTCATCTGCTTGCGCGCATACCCGTGGGCGAGGTTGAACATCGAATAGTTGAGCGCGTGGAAACCGGCCAGGGTGATGAACTGGAACTTGTACCCGTAGCTCGCCAGTTCCTTCTGGAATTTCGCGATGGTCGCGTCGTCCAGGTGCTGCTTCCAGTTGAACGACGGCGAGCAGTTGTAGGCCAGCAGCTTGCCGGGGAACTTGGCATGGATGGCTTCGGCGAAGGCCTTCGCGAACGCAAGGTCCGGCTTGCCGGTTTCGCACCACACCAGGTCCGCGTACGGCGCGTAGGCCAGGCCGCGCGAAACCGCCTGGTCCAGGCCCTTGCGCGTCTTGTAGAAGCCTTCGACGGTGCGCTCGCCCGTGCAGAACGGGGCGTCGTTGTCGTCGACGTCGCTGGTGAGCAGGTCCGCGGCTTCGGCGTCGGTGCGCGCCACGATCAGCGTCGGCACGCCCATGACATCGCTGGCCAGGCGCGCGGCGACCAGTTTTTCCACCGCTTCGCGCGTGGGCACCAGGACCTTGCCGCCCATGTGGCCGCACTTCTTCACCGACGCGAGCTGGTCTTCGAAATGCACGCCGGCCGCGCCCGCTTCGATCATCGCTTTCATCAGCTCGAACGCGTTGAGGATGCCGCCGAAGCCGGCCTCGGCGTCCGCCACGATCGGCTGCAGGAAATCGATGGCGTCGTCGCCTTCGGCGTGGTGCAGCTGGTCGGCGCGCAGCAGCGTGTTGTTGATGCGCTTGACCACCTGCGGCACGGAGTTGGCCGGATACAGCGATTGATCCGGATACATCTCGCCGGCGAGGTTCGCATCCGCGGCCACCTGCCAGCCGGACAAGTAGATCGCCTTCAGCCCGGCCTTGACCTGCTGCATCGCCTGGTTGCCGGTGAGCGCGCCGAGCGCGTTGACGAAATCCTCGGTCTGCAGCGAACGCCACAACTTGTCGGCGCCGATGCGCGCGAGCGAGTGTTCGATGGCGACGGTGCCGCGCAGGCGCACCACGTCTTCGGCGGTATACGGGCGCTCGATGCCGGCCCAGCGCGGGTTGTTGGACCAGTCGAGGCGGAGTTGTTCGGCGGTGGGCAGCGTCTGCTTCATGGTGGAACTCCTTGTCGGGATCAATCGATCCGCGTGTAGGCCGGCAGGGTGAGGAAGTCTTCGAGCGTGTCTTGTTCCGTGAGCGTTTCGAGCAGGGCGATGGCTTCGGCGATGCGCGTTGCCCCGGGCAACTGCATGCGGTCGGCGAACTTGCTGGGGAGGCCGATGAGGGCGCGTTCGAGCAGGGCGAAATCGATGGGCGTGCCGTCGTCCAGGTGCAGGCCGGGGTCTGCGTGCAGCCATTGCCACAGCTGCGAACGCGAGATCTCTGCAGTCGCTGCGTCTTCCATCAGCCAGTGGATCGGCACGCAGCCGTTGCCGTCGAGCCACGCGGCGAGATAGCGCACGCAGACTTCCACGTTGCCTTCGAAGCCGGCGCGCGTGATGGTGCCGAACGAGGGCTTGAGCAGGGCGTCGCGCAGTTCCGCGTCGGATTTGGCGCGTACGTCGTTGCGCATCACGAACTGCTGGTGCGCGCCGAGCATCCAGGTGTCGAACACTTCGCGCGCCAGCGGGATCAGCGCCGGATGCGCGACCCAGGTGCCGTCGTGGCCGGCGCCGACTTCGCGCACCTTGTCGGCGCGGACGCGATCGAGCGCGCGCTGGTTGGCGGCGTCGTCGCCGGCGATCGGCACCTGCGCGGCCATGCCGCCCATCGCATGCGCGCCGCGGCGGTGGCAGGTGTGGATGAGGAGTTCGGAATACGTCTTGAGGAAGGGCTGCGTCATCGTGACCTGCGCGCGTTCGGGCAACACGCGATCGCGATGGCGGCGGAAGGTCTTGATGTACGAAAAGATGTAATCCCAGCGGCCGCAGTTGAGGCCGGCGATGCGCGTGCGCAACGCGTGCAGGATCTCGTCCATCTCGAATGCGGCGGGCAGCGTTTCGATCAGCACCGTCACTTTCATCTGGCCGACGGGCAGCCCGAGCGTGGTTTCGACGTGCGCGAGCACCGCGTCCCACAGCTGCGCTTCTTCCATCGCCTGCAGCTTCGGCAAATAGAAGTACGGGCCGCGGTTTTTCGCGGCGAGCGCCACCGCGTTGTGGAAGGCGAACAGGCCGAGGTCGCACAACGACGCGGACATCGGCGCGCCATCGATGAGCACGTGCTTCTCGTCGAGGTGCCAGCCGCGCGGGCGGACCATCAGCACGGCTTGTTCGGAGAAAGGCTTGAGGACGTAGTGCTTCGCGCCGTCGGGCGCCATCCAGTCGAGCGTGCCCGCGACCGCCTTGCCCAGCGCGCGCTGGCCGGTGAGCAGGTTGTCCCAGGTGGGCGAGGTGGAATCCTCGAAGTCGGCCATGTAGCAGTTCGCGCCGGAGTTGAGCGCGTTGATGACCATCTTCGGATCGGTGGGGCCGGTGATCTCGACGCGGCGATCGAGCAGCGCGCCCGGGAGTTCGGCCACGCGCCAGTCGGCGGCGCGGATCGCGGCGGTGTCGGCGCGGAAGTCCGGGAGCGCGCCGGCATCGAACTCGGCCTGGCGCACCTGCCGTGCGGCGAGGCGTTGCTGGCGGATCGGATCGAAGCGGCGCTGCAGGTCGGCGAGGAACGCCAGGGCCGCGGGGGTCAGCAATTGCTCCTGCCCGGGGAGGCTGCGGGTGACCGCGATACCCGCGGGGCGAACGACGTCCTGGTCCGGGTGCAGCACTGCCGACATGGTCGAATCCCTGATGAGGCGGAAGCCGACCGTACGAGCGGGTACTGTATTGCGCAAAACAGTTTTATCTATGCATATGATTAGGTGCGCTTATATGAAGGCCGTGTCATGACCGAAAACCGCACGCCGCCGCCCCGTTTCGCCTACAAAGCGGACAAATTGAAGCCGTTGCGTGCCTTTTGCCAGACCGCGCGCCTGGGCTCGGTGTCCCGCGCGGCCGAAGCGCTCTACGTCAGCCAGCCCGCGATCACCCTCCAATTGCAGGCGCTCGAGCGCGAACTGGGGGTCAAGCTGTTCGAACGCGTGGGCCGGCGGCTCACCCCGAGCCGCGAAGGACAGGTCCTCTACGAGCTGGCCAAGCCCCTGGTCGAAGGCCTCGACGGGCTGGATGCGGTGTTCCGCGACAAGGTGCAGGGGCTGGATGCCGGCGAACTCAACGTCGCGGCCGGCAGCTCGACCATCCTCTATCTGTTGCCCGGGATCGTCGAAGCCTTCCGCCAGCGCCGCTCCGATGTGCGCCTGACGCTGCACAACGTCACCGGCGCGGGCGGGCTGGACCTATTGCGTACGGACGCAGTCGACCTGGCCGTGGGCTCGATGCTCGATGTGCCCGCGGACCTGCGCTACATGCCGGTCTATCGCTTCGAGCCGATGCTGATCACCCCGCCCGACCATCCGCTCGCGCACAAGGCGGACCTCAAGCTCGAGGATCTCTCGCCCTACGGCTTGATCCTGCCGCCAAAGCGCCTGACGACGTACCGCCTCGTCGACCTGGTGTTCCAGCAGAACCGCGTGCCTTACACCGTCGCGCTGGAAGTCGGCGGCTGGGAAGTGATCAAACAATACGTCGCGATGGGCCTGGGCATCAGCATCGTCACCGCGATCTGCCTGACCGACGCCGATCGCACGCGATTGGCGGCGCGCTCGCTCGCGCAGTACTTCCCCTCGCGCAGCTACGGCGTGGTGATCCGCAAGGGGAAGTTCCTGTCGCCGCAGGCGCGCGCCTTCATCGAACTCATCCAGCCCGACGGGGGCATCGAGCACTCGGAACGCTGACGCCTTACGGGCAGCGGTCCGCGCGGAATTCGCAGAAGCGATAGCGCAACTGCAGGCCGAACGACGTGCCTTCGTAACGCCCGAACTGGTTGAGGCGTTCGCTGTAGCCCGCGGACGCCACGAGCTGCCAGTGCGTGAAGATGCCGAGCGTCAGGCTCGCGCTGATGTCGCTGGCGCGCTTCCAGTTGTCGAAGGTTTCGTCGCGTTGCACGCCCAGCGCGGCACCGATGTACAGGCCGGCCTCCGGGCCCAGCGCGATGTACGTCGAGGCGACCGGCGCGATGCGGCGGTAGTTGTTCGGCGCGTAATAGCCCGTGCCGGGATTGTCGGTGTAACGCTGCCATTCGCCCTGCAGGCCGACGTCGACGTTGGCGTTGCCGCTGCGATGCACCGCGTGGCGCCAGTCGGCGCTGACCGCGCGATGGTCGTTGTCGTCGCTGAAGTGGTCGGCGCCCGCGTGCACGGCGATGGTGTCGCGCAGCGTGGGCGTGAACACCATGTCCAGCACGGCGCCGTTGCGCATCACGCCCTGCGACAGGATGCGCGGCGAGTAGGCGACACGGTCGCGTTCGAAGGCGATCGCGTAGAAGACGTCGTCCGTCGCGCGTTGCGAGAAGCGCAGGCGGCCGATCGTGGCGGTGTCGTGGCCGCCGTTGACGAAGTCCAGCTTCGACTGGCCGCCGCGGAGTTCGAACGCGATGTCCGGCGTGGCGGCGAACTGTGCGCCGACTTCGACGCGCGATTCGTCGACGTGGTCGCCGCCGAACAACGGCGCGAACGGACCGGTGGCCGTCGCCTCGTGCGTGCGATCGGCGACCTCGGCAAGCAGGCGCGTCGTATCGGAGATGCGCAGGTTGGCGTCGAGGCCCCAGCCGCGGATCTCGATGTCGTCGGAGTCGGAATACACCGAGGCCGGCGCGCCGATCCACGAATACATCGGCAGGCGGATGACCTTCGCGATGTCCTTCGTGTCCTTCGAATCGGGTTGCAGCTGTTGCACGCGGGCGAGTGCGGGGAGCGCGAGGTCCGCGCGTTCGCCGAGGCGTTGAGCCAGGGCCTGGGTCCACGCGACGTCGTAGTTGTCCGGGTGTGCGTCGTACAACGGCTGGTTCAACGCCAGCGCCGCATCACGACGCCCCGCCCACGCCTGCACGCGAGCACGCAGCGCGCGCGCTTCGTCGTCGTCGCCACCGAGCGCGTCCAGTGCTTCGATCGATGCCGCGTAATCGCCGGACCACGCCAGCCAGCGCGCGCGATCCAGCCGCGCGGCGCGATCGTCCGGATGTTCGGCGAGGTGCTTGTCGAGGATGTGCAGCGCTTCGGCGGTGCGCCCCGCCCACGCGGCTTCGCGCGCCTGCTGGTCGAGGCGCGCGGGATCCTGCGCGAATACCGGCCCTGCGGCCATGCCGACCGCGAGCACGATCGCCGCGGCCATCGCGTTGCGGCGCAGCCCCCTGGACATCACTTGCGCCATTTCCGATTCCCCGTGATCCACAAATCGATCGCGAACCGCGCCGTGGTGAACAGGTCGGACACCATCAGCACATAACGCATCGGCGTCACCGCGATGCCCTTGGCCAGCATCGCCAGGCGCCGGCCCTTGCTCACGATCACCAGGACCGTCAGCGACACCGCCAACTCGGCGACCACCGTCACCGCCAGCGCTTCCCACATGCGCAGCACGAGCATGCAGATCAGCGCCGTGGGGAAGCCGATCTTCTCCACCGCGCCGAGGAACATGGTCCAGCCGATCGGCCGGCCGTATTCGCGCGTGGCCTGCTCGCCGAAGGGCTGGCGATATTGTTCCTTGATCACGCGCAGGTCTTCGACGCCGCTGGACTTGTCGCGGCGGCGCTTGCGCCAGGCCTTGCCCGCCTTGAACGGCGTGCGCAGCAGCGCATCGAAGTAGTAGCAGCTTTGCAGGAACGACGACGACCACAGGTACACCTGCCGCGGCAGCCGCTGCACTTCGGGTTCTTCCGAGCGCGCCAGCACATCCTGCAGCTGGATGTTGCGGTAGCCCTCGTGGTTGAGCGCGAAGCCGATGAAGATGTCCTCGGAGTTGGTGAGGTCGTCGCCGAAGATCGGTTCGTAGCGGTCGAACAGGTCGGCGATGTACTTTCGCCGATACGCCACCGCGCAGCCCACCGGGTTGGTGATGCTGCCGAAGAACACCATCTGCCCCTTGTAGATGAAGCGCTGCAGGAACGTGTAGAGCACTTCGCGATACGTGTTGGTGATCCACCACCACAGGCCGTGCAGCATGCCGCGCTTCGCGTGGGGATCGTCGTACGCCTTCGCGCCGTGCCACTGCTGGAATTCGGGCGATTGGGCGAGCGCATGCCGGTCCTTCGGCCGCATCGGCAGGATGTTGCCGCACGCGCTCGCGATGCCGACGCCCTGGTAGAGCTCCTGCACGCAGCGTTCGATGTAGTTCGGCGATTCGAGGAACGTGTCGCCGTCGAGGATGAACTCGACGTCGCAGTCGAACTCGCGCGCCTGGCGCTTGATCGTCGGCGTCTTGCCGATCGACGACGCGCGCTCGATCACGATCAGGTTCAGCGCCGCGGCCGCTGCATATTCGCGCGCGCGCGGCACGGTGCGGTCCTTGCCGCCGTCGTCCACCAGGATGATGTTGCGGATGGGGAACGTCTGCCGGGCGAGCGACGCCAGGCAATGCACGATGTTGTCTTCTTCCTTGAAGGCCGGGATGACGACGTCGACGATCGCCGTCTGCCAGTCGACCGCGGGGGTGGGGACGGTCTTGTCGGGCCCGCGCAGCAGGCCGATCGCGCTAAGCAGCGCGTTCGGACTGAGGACGAACCAGGGTGCAGTAGCCATCGTGACTCTCTTCCAGTTTGTTGCGTTCGATGGCGACGAGATCGTCGATCGTGCGCTCGAGCGTGAAGCGGTGCTCGAACCCGGTGAGCGAGCGCAGGCGGGCCAGGCTCGGGCGACGGCGGCGGATGTCTTCGAAATCCTCGCCGTAGGCTTCGCGCAGGCCGACGTGCTGGATGACCGAACGGCTGTTCGCGCGTTCGATCACCAGCTCGGCGAGTTCCAGGATGCTGATCTCGCGGTCGTTGCCGACGTTGGCCACCAGCGTGTTGCGGGCGGCGCGTTCGGCGAGCGCATCGAGCGCCACGACGGTGTCGCGGGCGTCGCAGAACGAACGCGTCTGCAACCCGCCGCCGAACACCGTGATCGGTTCGTTGCGCACGGCGGCCGCGACGAAGCGCGGCACGACCATGCCGTAACGCCCCACCTGGCGCGGGCCGACGGTGTTGAAGAAGCGCGCGATCACGGCGGGGATGCCGTAACGCTGCGCGTACGACAGGCCGAGCGCTTCGTCGGCGATCTTGCTCACCGAGTAGCCCCAGCGCGTGCCGGCGCGCGTGCTGACCGACAGGTCCTGGTCTTCGCGCAGGATCTCTTCGTCGTTGTGGCCGTAGACCTCCGACGACGATGCCAGCACCACCTGCGGCTTCCAGCCACCCGAATGCGCGGCGCGCAGCAGGCGCTCGCACCCGGCGATGTTGATCGCCAGCACCTTGGTGGGTTCGGCGAGCACGCGGTACACGCCGACGACGGCGGCCAGGTGGTAGATGCGGTCGGCCCAACCGACGCAGCGTTCCAGCCGGTCCCAGGTCAGGATGTCGGCTTCGTCGAAGCGGAAGTTGGGATCGTCTTCATGCGCGGCGAGGTTGGCGCGCACGCCGGTCGACAGATCGTCGACGACGTGGACCTGGTCACCGCGCGCAAGATGAAGATCGACAAGGTGGGAGCCGATGAAACCGGCACCCCCGGTCACGAGGATGTGCATTGGGAGCTCTCCCCCTGGTGAGAGCTGATGACGCTGCGTCACGCGATGTGACGCCTTTCTCACTTCTGACGCAATAGCTGTGCCAATCCGGCCGACGACCGGAAAGTTTTTCTGCTCAGGCGGTTCCGTGGTGCTTGCCCTGCCACGGGCGGTACCAGGCGCGGATGCGGGCGATGTCCGCAGACATGTCGGAAGTGAGGTGAAATACGGGCCCAATCCCGATGATGCGGTCCGGATAGTGGAAGTACGCCGGCAATACCGGCACGTTCGCAGCCTTGGCGATCTTCCAGAAGCCGGTCTTCCAGCGCTCGACCGGTTTGCGCGTCCCTTCCGGCGCCAGGCCGAACCAGAACTGCCCAGCTTGGGTAATCAGTGACGCCGCCTGCTCGACGACCCCATGCGCGGCACTCCGGTCCACCGCGATCACGCCGAGCCGGCGGAGGATCGGGCCGAGCGGCCACCAGAACAGCTGGTGCTTCCCGAGGATCTTGATGTCCAGGCCGAGCGCCAGCTTCGCGCCGAAGCCCCACACCCCGTCCCAGTTGGACGAATGCGGCGCGCCGATCAGCACGACGCGCGGCAGGTCGGGGAATTCGCCGACCATGCGCCAGCCGCCGAGCCGCAGCAGGGTGCGGCCGAACCAGCGACCGAACGCATTCGGCCGCACGCGCGGTGCGTTGGGCGGCAACGGCAGGATGTAGCCGGCCTCGTCTGGTTTGGGTGTCGCCATCCCCGTCCTTGTGTCGTGTCCTGCCGCGTCAGTCCCAGGTCCTGACCGTGCGTCCGCGCTTGATCGTACCGCTGCGTTTCTTTTCGTCCAGCCTGCGCTGCTTCGAGGCGCGCGTGGGCTTGGTGGCCACCCGCGCCTTCGGCACGTGGAGCCCCGCGACGATGAAGGCCACCAGGCGATCGCGCGCGTCTTCGCGATTGCGGTCCTGCGTGCGGAAGCGCTGGGCGTTGAGCACCAGCACGCCCTCGTCGGTCAGGCGCCGGTCGCGCCGCGCCAGCAGGCGCGCACGCAGGGGCTCGGGCAACGACGGCGAGCCCGCGACATCGAAGCGCAGTTCCACCGCGGTGGCCACCTTGTTGACGTTCTGTCCGCCCGGGCCCGACGCACGCACGAAGCGTTCGGTCAGTTCTTCGTCGGGGATGGACAGGTCGGGGGCGATCTCGAGCATGGCGGGACTTTAGCAGCGGGCCCGCGATCAGCGGATGTCGGGAAACGCCGCGCCGTCGAACAGCGCCCGCGCCTTCGCGAACTCCGCATCCAGCGGCGCACGCACTTCGATGCGCTCGCCGCTGGCCGGATGCGCGAACGCCAGGCGCTCGGCGTGCAGCAGCATGCGATGGATGCCGAGCATGCGGAACGCGCGGTTGTGGCGCCCGTCGCCGTGGCTCGTGTCGCCGATCAGGTGATGCGAGAGGTGCTTGAGGTGGCGGCGGATCTGGCGGAAGCGGCCCGTGAGCGGCGTGGCGCGCAGGAGCGCGTAGCGTGACGTCGGGAAGCCTGCGGACGGGAAGTTGAGTTCGCACGTGGCGAGGCGCTCGAACTCAGTGACCGCTGGTTTCTTGACCGGTTTGCCGGGGCCGCCGTCGAGGTCGTGGTCGACGGTGAACCGTTCCTCCGGCCAGCCGCGGCAGACCGCGAGGTAATCCTTTTCGACATCGCGCGCCATCAGCGTCTTGCCGAGCGTGGACGCCGTCTCGCGATCGAAGGCGAGCAGCAGGCAGCCGCTGGTCGCCCGATCGAGGCGATGCACGAGGAAGATGGGGCGGCCGAATTGCTCGCGCAGCCGATCGGCCGCGAAGTCGGTTTCGCCGCGCGCGAGCGCGGAGTCGTGGACCATCAGCCCGGCGGGTTTGTCGACGACGCCGAGGAAATCGTCGACGAACAGAACGCGCAACGCTTCTGCCCCCTCCCCTGCGCCAGCAGGGGAGGGTTGGGGAGGGGCGCTCTCACCGAGCTCGTTCATCACACACCTTCAGGATCACTTCGAGCACCGCATTCGTCTGCTTCATCGCATCGTTGTCCCAGAACCGCAGCACACGATAGCCCTTCTCCTCGATCTTCCTCGTCCGCGCCGCATCGTAGGCAACGGCCTCCGCATGCTGGCCGCCGTCGAGTTCGATCGCGATGTGCGCTTCGACGCACGCGAAGTCCACGATGAAGCCGGCGATCGGGAACTGGCGGCGGAACTTGTAACCGCCGAGGTTGCGTCGTCGCAGGTAACGCCACACGTGGCGCTCGGCGAGGGTCGAATTGTTGCGGAGGGCGCGGGCTCGCTTCCAGATGGTGCGCATGTCGATCCTTCGACGGTGGGGTCGAGGGAGCGTGTTGTGCGCGAACGTTGCGTTGAAGCCGAACGGTCTGCGGAGTCGGTTGACCCCTCCCCAACCCTCCCCTGCTTTCGCAGGGAGGGAGCTTTATTTACGACGCGGCCACGCGGCGAGCAGCGCCCACGCCCCACCCAGTCCCGCGATCCACACCGACGCTGGCAACCCGAAGAACCGCGGGCCGCCGGCTTCCAGGCTGTACATCACCGCAGCGGCGATCAGCAGGCCCGTGCCCAGGATCGCGGAGATGACGCGCCGCTGTGCGCCGCGGATCATCTGCGTGAGGTCGCGGATGTCCTGCGACTGCATCTTCAGCGAATGCCCGCCTTCCACCTGCTGCGTCAGCCAGCTGTGCAACAGGCGCGGCATGTCCGGCGCGCGCGTCACCATTTCCGGCAGGCGCTTGCGGAACTCGGTGAGCAGCTGCTGCGGGCTGTAGCGATCGAGCAGGATGCGCTCGAGCACGGGGCGCGCGACCGCCCAGATGTCGATGTCCGGATCCAGCTGCCGGCCGACGCCCTCGATGTTCAGCAGCGTCTTCTGCAACAGAATCAACTGCGGCTGCAGCGTGAGTTCGTAACGCTGCGCGGTGCGGAACAGCTTGATCAGCACCTCGGCCAGCGAGATCTCCGACAGCGGCCGCGTGAAGTACGGCTCGCACACCGAACGCGCCGCGGCTTCCAGCTCGTCGATGCGGATGTGCGACGGCATCCAGCCGGCCTGCACGTGCAGCTCGGCGATGCGGCGGTAATCGCGGTTGAAGATCGCCATGAAATTCTCCGCGAGGTAGTACTGATCCTCGCTGGAGAGCTGGCCCATGATGCCGAAGTCGAGCGCGATGAACTTCGGGTCCTGCTGGCGCTGCGCATCCACCCAGATGTTGCCGGCGTGCGCATCGGCGTGGAAGAAGTTGTCGCGGAACACCTGCTGGTAGAACACGCGCACGCCCTTCGCGGCGAGCGCCTTGCGATCGATGCCGGCGGCATCGAGCGCGGCGATGTCGTCGCTCGGGATGCCGTGCACGCGCTCCATCGTCAGCGCGCGCTGCGCGGTGTGCGACCAGATCGGCTCGGGCACGTACAGGTCGTTGGAGCCCTGCCAGAAGCGACGCAGCACGGAGGCGTTCGCGGCTTCGCGCTGCAGGTCGAGTTCGGCGGCCAGCGTGTTCTCGATCTCCGCGACGATCTCGCGCGGGCGGATCTTGTCGGCGGACGGATGCGTGCGATCCACCAGCGCGGCAATCGACTTCAGCAGCGCGATGTCGCCCGCGATCTGCTTCTCGATGCCTGGGCGCAGCACCTTCACCACGACCTCGCGCGGCGGCTGGTCGCCCACCGGGTGCATCTGCGCCGCGTGCACCTGCGCGATGGACGCGGATGCGAGCGGCGTGGTGTCGAACGAGGCGAAGGCCACATCGATCGGCTGGCCCAGCGCTTCTTCGACCAGCACGCGCGCCGTGTTGCCGTCGAACGGCGCGACGCGATCCTGCAGCAGCGTGAGTTCGATCGCGATGTCGGGCGGCACCAGGTCGCGGCGCGTCGACAGGATCTGCCCGAACTTCACGAAGATCGGCCCGAGCTCCTGCAACGCCAGGCGCAGGCGCGCACCGCGCGATTGCGCGGCCACTTCGGCCGACGCGCTCGGCACGAACGGGCGCATCAGGCGCAGCCAGCGTTCGGCGGGCGTGTCGTCGAGGAGATCATCGAGGCGGTAACGCACCAGCACGCGGCCGATGCGCGCGGCGCGCAGCACCGGCGTCATGCGGCGCTCCCGCGACGCAGGCGTTGCACGCGCGCGGCGAGGCGTTCGACGTCGTCGCGCACCGCGTCGACGTCGTCGAAGAACGCGTGCAGTTCATCCTTCGCCACCACGTCGCGCGATTCCTCGGTCAGGTATTCGGCCGTGCTGCCCGCGAAGCCCGCACCGGCGGATTTCGCTTCGCGCAACGCGGCGCCGAACGCCTTGGCGACCTGCACGCCGACGACATCGCCGAACACGGTGGTGAAGGGTTGCTGCCAATCCGGATCGAAGCGTTCGGCCAGGCGCTGCAGGCGACGCGCGAGGTCGGCGTCGCCGGACACGCGCACGCGGCCCACGGGCGGCGCGTCGTCGCGCTTGAAGAACGGAAGCTGCGAGACCAGGCCGCCGAGCGTGGCGCGGATGCCGAGGTCGGGTTCGTTCGCATCGTCGACCGGGCCGACGCGGAGGTGTTCGCCGTCGACGGTGACCTGCAACGCGAGCGGCGGTGCTTCGATCGCGAGCGCGACGCGGCGGCCGTCCAGTGCGCGCAACGACGCGCGCGTGTCCGGGTCGAGCGCGAGCGCGCGGTCGAGCGCCATCTCGAGCGCGCGGCCGGCGTGGCGGCGCCAGTTCAACGGGGAGCGGTCGGGGGTCGCGGTCATGGCCGGGGATTCTAGACGGTCTGCCCCCGACGCCAGGGTCAAGGCCGGTTCGCTTCGGCGAGGCGCCGCAAGCCTTCCTCGATCGACACGCCGGGCACGTAGCCGAAGTCGTCCGTCGCCGGTCCCATGTCGTACCAGTGCGTCGTGCTCAGCTGCTCGGCGAGGAAACGCGTGATCGGCGGCTCGCCGCGCAGGGGCAGCGCGGTCCACAGGCCTTCGCACACCGCGCCGATCGCGAACGCGGCGCGGAACGGCAGGTGCTTCGTCACGGGCGGCGCGCCGACGGCACCGAGCAGCGCGTTGACGATCTCGCGCACGGGCCGCGGATCGCCGTTGCTGATGAAGTACGCACGGCCCGCGCAGGCGGCGCCCGGCACGAGATGGTGGAACGCATCGACGTGCGCCTGCGCGGCGTTGTCGATGTACGTGGTGTCGATGAGGTTGTCGCCGCTGCCCACCAGGCGGAGGCGACCGGCGCGTGCGCGCTGCGCCAGGCGCGGCAGCAACTGGTTGTCGCCCGGGCCCCAGATCAGGCGCGGACGCAAGGCGATGGTGGCCAGCGTGGCGTCGTTCGCCGCGAGCACTTCCTGTTCGGCGATCAGCTTGGTCGTCGCATAGGGCGCCTTGAACCCGCTGCCGTACGGCACGCTGTCGGCGGTGCCGCCTTCCACCGGATGCGTCGCGCGATGCGTGACGCTCGGCGTGGACGTGTACACGAGACGCGCGATGCCATGCGCGCGGCACGCGGCCAGCACGTTGCGCGTGCCGAGCACGTTGGCGCGGAAGTAGTCGTCGTACGGACCCCACGCGCCGGCCTTCGCGGCGTTGTGGAAGATCGCGCCGATGCCTTGCGTGGCGGCCAGCACGGCGTCGCGATCGGCGAGGTCGCCCTGGTGTTGTTCGACGCCCAGCGCATCGAGTGCGGCGTAATGGCCACGATTGAAGCTGGCGACTTCGAAGCCGCGCTCCACCAGGTTGCGGCACAGCGCCTGGCCGAGGAAGCCGCCTCCACCGGTGACGAGGATCTTCATGGCGCGGGCATCTTGCGCTTCGCCAGTTCGCGTGTCGCCCACACGGCGAGTTTTTCGCGGCCGATCTTGGCGTTGTGGCGGATGTCGACGGGGAAGCCGGGGTGGCGCAGGAAATACCGGATCTTCGCGGTGTGGACATGGCCATCGGCGAGATGGCGCAGCCTGTCCTGGACATCGAAGACACCGGTGCTGATGTGGTTCGTTTCCTCGTAGCAGAGGACCGGCACTTGCGCGCCCTTCGGACCGACACCGACCAGTGCGCTACGCACGACCCATGGATGCGTGTTGAAGATTGGCTCGACCTGCTCGGTGCACAGCGTCGTCAGGTCATCGACGATCACGCGCTGCGTCTTCCGCCCGCAGAACCACAGGCGACCGTCCCCATCGATCCAGCCGAGATCGCCCATGCGATGCACGATGCGTTCGCTGCCATCCGCGAGACGTTCGCGGATCTTCGCGAGCGCGGTCGCAGCATCGCGACGGAAATACGAATCGGTGGCCGACGGCCCGGCGACGGTGATCTCGCCCACCTGTCCCGGCGAAACACACAGCGCGTCCGACCACTCGGCGATCGCGTTGTCGTCGATGCGGATGATGCGGACGTCGTTCGGCGGCACGGGACGGCCGACGCAGGTGCCGGCGCCACGCTCGGTGGCTTCGCGGGTGCCCTGCAGCTCGCGCCCTTCGATCACGCTGACGGGCAGGCATTCAGTGGCGCCGTACGGCGTCCAGAGTTGCGCATCACCGGGCAACAGCGCACGCATCTTCGCGACAACATCCGGCGGCACCGGCGCACCCGCCGATGTCACGCGCTTCACCGTCGGCATCGCCACGCCATGACGCGCAAGCACCGCCACCAACGCAGGCGAGCCGAACAACTGCGTCACGCCGAAGCGCTCGATCGCCGCCAGCAGCTTGCGCGGATCCGCTTTCGCGGGCCGCGTGGGATCCATGTCGGGAATGATCGAAGTGACGCCGAGCGCCGGATCGAACAACGCGAACGGCGGGAACGTCGGCAAGTCCACGCCACCGGGCGCGAGGCCGAACGCTTCGCGCAACATGTCGATCTGGGCGGCGAAGTGGCGATGGCGATACACCACGCCCTTCGGCACGCCGGTGGAGCCGCTGGTGAACAGGATCGCGGCGACATCGTCGGGTTGCGTGTCGGCGAGTTGCGGGCCGGCATTCGCGCCGTCGCGTTCGACGTCCGCAAGCGTCGCGTCCGCGAAGAACGCGCGCGATCCCGTGGTGATGCGGATGTACGCCGAGCGTGCCCAGCGCAACACCACGCGCGCCACATGCGCCAGCGGGATGCCGATGAAGGCATCCGGCGCGGCTTCGTCGAGGCATTGCTTCAGCGCGCGCTTGTCGATGCCCGGATCCACCAGCACCGGCACGGCGCCCGCCTTGAACAGCGCGAACATCAGCAGGAAGAACTCCGGCGTCGGCCGCACCATCACCACGGTGCGCGTGCCGCGCACGATGCCGCGCAGGGCCAGACCCGCGGCGATCGCATCGCTGCGGGCGTCGAGCTGCGCGTAAGTGATCGCGGTTGCGTAGCGGCCATCGCGGCCCGGGCAACGCATCGCCACCTGGTCGCCGCGTTCGCGGGCCAGGCGCGGGAGGGCGGCGGCGATGTTGGAATCGCGCATGGCTCAGGCCAGCAGCGCGTGGCGATCCAGGAAGGCGCGGATCGCCGGCACCAGCACGGCGTGCTTGTCTTCCAGCACGTAGTGGTTGGCGTCGTCGAATGCGTGCGTCTCCGCCTGTGGCCACGCGCGGCGGAATGCATCGAGGCAATGGCCGTCGAACACGAAATCGCGCAGGCCCCAGCCGAGGAACGCGGGCCGGTCGGCGAACGTCGGCAACGCGCGACCCGCCGCATCGACCAACGCCCACGCCGGATCGCCTTCGCGCAGCGGAATGTCCTGCACGAAGCGCAGCGTGGCGATGCGGTTGCGCCAGGTGTCGTACGGCGCGACATACGCGCGGCGCACGGCGTCGGGCATGCGGCGTTCGACGCCCACATGCGAGGCGATGCCGGAGAACGCATTGAACCCGCGGATCATCAGCGCGCCGAGCTTCGAATCGCGCCCGAGCGACAACTGCCACGGCATCGGCTTGGCTTCGGGCAGCGGGAACATCGCGGTGTTGAGCACCACCCAGCGCCGCACGCGGGCGGGATGCGCCATCGCCCAGCCCATGCCGATCATGCCGCCCCAGTCGTGCACGACCAGCGTGACCGGGCCATCGATGCCGAGCGTGTCGAGCAGCGTGGCCAGGTCATCGACGCGCGACTGCAACGTGTAGCGATACGCCGCATCGTCCGGCTTGTCGCTCAGGCCCATGCCGACATGGTCGGGCACGATCACGCGATAGCGATCGCGCAGGCCGGTGACAAGGTGGCGCCAGTAATAGCTCCACGACGGATTGCCGTGGAGCATGACGACGACTTCGCCGTCGCGCGGGCCTTCGTCGAGGTACGACAGTTCGATGCCCGGGCGGATCGCGATCCGCTTCGGTTCGAACGGGTAGTCGGGCAGCGCTTGCGCGTTTACCAAACGACTTCGGCCATCGAGCAGTTGAGGCCCGAGCCGATGCCGAGCAACGCGATGCGGTTGCCCTTCTTCAGGCGGCCCATTTCGCGCAGCTTGGACAACACGATCGGCACCGAGGCCGGGCCGATGTTGCCGTGCTCGTTGAAGATGGTGAGCACTTTCTTCGGGTTGATGCCGAAGGCCTTCACGAACGCGGCGGTGTGCACCTGGCTGACCTGGTGGATGACGAACTCGTCCATCTCCTCGGCCACCCAGCCCAGCGCCAGGCGCGCGGCGATCCAGGTCTTCTGCGCGAGCTTCAGGCCTTCGATCAGCAGCATGCGGGTGTCGGTGACCATGCGGTCCAGGTTGCCGCGGCACAGCTTGTTCCACTCGGTGGCCGCGCGCGTCACGCCGCCCTTGTAGCGCGGGGCGCCCGGGGCGAGTTCGGCACGCGCGAGCACCATCGCGGCGGCGCCGGACCCCAGCGTCAGCGTGGCGAGTTCGTTCTTGAATTCTTCTTCCGTCGTTTCCACGCGCAGCAGGCGCTCGAGCGTCTTCTCGTACGCCAGGTCGGCGGTTTCGCCGTCGACGACCAGCGCGTAGTCGATCTCGCCGCGCTCGATCATGCGGCTGGCGATGTCCATGCCGTTGAGGAACGCCAGGCACGCGTTGGCCACGTCGAAGTTCTGGCACATGTCGGACAGGCCGAGGTTGCCGCTGACGATCGACGCCGTGGACGGCTCGAGGAAGTCGCGGCTCACCGACGTGTTGACCAGCAGGCCCACCTTGTCGGGATCGATGCCGGCATCGGCCAGCGCCTTCACCGCCGCGAGCGTCGCCGCGTCGGAGGCCTGCATGCCTTCATCCCACAAGCGTCGCGCATGGATTCCCGCCACGTCCTGCAGCACGTCGGTCTTGATGCCGAGGCGATCCAGCGTGGGCTTGAGGCGCGCGTTGATTTCGTCCGAGCTCAAGCGGCGCGGCGCGTCGATATGAGCGAGGCCGGCAATGGCGACGTGTTGGAACAACATGATGGGGGACTGCCTGCGAAGTGACGGATCCCGCGAGCGGGGGCCGAAGCGGCCGGGCCCGGGGGCGCGACAGGATACCGGCTTCACCGCCGCCGCACAGGTCTTGAAAATGGAAACGGGTCCCGCAGGACCCGTGGATTCATGAAGATGTGGACGATCCCGCTGTTCAGGCGGGCCGGAATGTCCGCTTCCGGTGGCTCAACGGCACTTCCACGCGGCGTAGCGCTGCGAACCTTCCTTGGGCGGCGCCAGCGGCTGCACCGTGTTGGCGCCGAGGCCCGGGGCCTCGTTGCGGGCCAGCGTTTCCAGTTCTTCCTGCACGCGCAGTGCGTTCCGGTCGTAGAAGGCGACGCTGTCCTTCACGGACACCTCGACTTCGCCGCGGTTCTGGCAACCGGCCGGCGGGCCGGTCACCACTTTGACCGCGCTCGCACCCGGGGCCATGTGGACCCAGGTGCAGGACGACAGCACGACGGCGAGCACGAGCCCGATCGCGGGACGCATCATCACTTCGTGCCGTTGGCGGCGGGCGCCTTCGCCGGTGCGACGGCGGCGCGCGTCACCGGCTTGCCGTCGGCGTCGATGATGGAGACCTGGCCGAGGTCGAGCTTGCGCACCTTCTGCTCGATCTGCGACAGGTCGCCGACGATCACCCACGTCAGCGCCTTCGGCTTGATGATTTCCGTCGCCGCGGCGCGCACCGCGTCGTCGGTCTGCGCTTCGGTGCGGGCCTTCAGCGTGGACACGTAGTCGTCGGGACGCCCGTACAGCGCGTTGCTGGTCAGCGCCGAGAGCACCGCGCTCGCGGTTTCGTAGCTGCCCGGCAGGCCGCGCACGTCGTTGGCCTTGATCTTGGCGATCTCGTCCGTCGACAGCGGGCGCTTGCCGATCACGTCGTTCACTTCCATGCGAATTTCGTTCGCCGACTCGGCGGTCTTGTCGGTCTGCACCGGCGCGTAAAGCATGTACGGGCGCTGGCCGAGGGCGTCGCGATAGAAGCTGTACGCGCCGTAGGCCCAGTGCTTGTTCTCGCGCAGGTTCATGTTGAGGCGCGCGGTGAACGCACCACCGAACGCGCCGTTCATCGTCTGGATTTCCAGGTCGTTCGGCACGGTGGTGGGCGGTGCGAGCAGGCCGGCGAGGATCAGCGACTGCTGCGCACCGGGCTTGTCGACCAGGAACACGCGCGGCGCGGTCTGCTCGGCGACCTTCGGCAGCGTCTTGGTGCCCTTGGCCACCGACGGCGCCTTCCAGTCACCGAAGGCCGCGTCGAGCTGCTTGGTGATTTCCGCGAGCGTGGTGTCGCCGGCGACGAAGATGCGCACGTTGTCCGGGCGCAGCCACGCGGCCTGCCAGCCGCGCATGTCGGTGGTGGTGAGCGCCTGGATGTCGGCTTCGGTGCCGCTGCCGGTGAACGGGATCGCGTACGGATGGCCCGCGCCGTACAGCAGCGGCGGCAGCGTGCGCAGCGCGAGGCTGGTGGGCTGCGTCTTTTCCTGCGCGATGCCGGCCAGCCACTGCGCGCGGATGCGTTCGACGTCCGCATCGCGGAACGCCGGGTTGCGCACGACGTCGGAGAACAGCGCCAGCGACGGCGCGAGTTCGGCCTTCAGCACGTTGGCCGACGCGCTGCAGCTGTCGAGGTTGCAGCCGGTGGAGAGGTTCATGCCGAGGCGTTCGCGACGCTGCGCGATCTCGACCGAATCCAGCGACTGCGTGCCTTCATCCAGCATCGCCGAGGTGAAGCTGGCGGTGCCGAGCTTGCGGCCGGCATCGCTGGCGTAACCGCCGTCGAACTGCAGCGTGATGCCTACGGTCGGGACCGTGTGGCGTTCGGCAAGCACGACTTCGATGCCGTTCTTCAGCTTGCCGCGCTGGACCTGCGGGAACTTGATGTCGGGGAAGCTGGTGACTTCGGGCACGCCCTTGCTGCGATCGACGGTGCCGGGCGTCGCCTTGAGCGAGGCGGTGGACGTCCCGGGGATGTCGGCGGGCTTGTCCTTGCTGGCGGGCAGGCCGGCGACGTCTTCGATCTTCGGCGCTTCCTTCACCGGCACGACGGTGAGCGTGTAATCGCCCTGCGACAGCCACTTCTTCGCGGCGGCCTGCACGTCGGCGGGCGTGGCTTCCTGGTTCCAGGCGTAGAGCTTCTTCCACGCATCCGGGCTGCCGAGGTACAGCGCGCTTTCGCCCAGGCGCGAGGCCTTGCCGAGGGCGCGCTCGAGGCCGCGGATGGTGCCGGCGCGATCCTGCGCCTGCAGGCGCGCGAGTTCGTCCTGCGTCGGGCCTTCCGCGAGGAAGCGCTGCCATTCTTCGGCGATCGCGGCCTCGACTTTCTTCGGATCCACGCCCTGCTTGACATCGGCGGTGAGCACGAACTGGCTGGCGAGCTCGAACGGCGTGACATCCACCTGCACGTCGTCGACCAGCTTGTCCTTGTAGACGAGGCGCTGGTACAGGCGCGAGGTCTTGCCGCCGCCCATCACGCCGGCCGCGTGGTAGAGCATCACGAAGTCGCGCTGGTCGCGCGCCGGGATGTTCCATTCGCGATAGATACGCGTCTGCGCGACCGTGTCTTCCATCTGGTCGCGCGTGGACGTGGTGCGCGGTGCGACCCACTGCGCCTGGCGTGCGACGGCCGGTCCCGGTGCGATGTCGCCGAAGTACTGCTGCACCTTCGCCTTCGCGGTGGCGGCATCGATGTCGCCGCTGAGCACGAGCACGGTGTTGGCCGCGCCGTAGTACGTGCGGAACCACGTCTTCACGTCATCGAGCGAGGCGGCGTTGAGGTCCGCCATCGAGCCGATGGTGTCGTGGTGGTAGGGATGGTTGGCCGGGAAGGTCTGGGCCAGCATGCGTTCGTCGACGCGGCCGTAGGGTTCGTTCTCGCCCTGGCGCTTTTCGTTCTGCACCACGCCGCGCTGTTCGTCGAGCGTGGCCTGGTCGATCGCGCCGAGCAGGTGGCCCATGCGGTCGGATTCCATCCAAAGCGCCATGTCGAGGGCGGTGGTGGGCACCGTTTCGAAGTACATCGTGCGGTCGAGCCAGGTGTTGCCGTTGATGTCCGACACGCCGGCCATTTCGAACGGGCCGAAGTACTCGCCCTTGTGGTTCTCCGAGCCGTTGAACATCAGGTGCTCGAACAGGTGCGCGAAGCCCGTGCGACCGGTCGGCTCGTCCTTCGAACCCACGTGGTACCAGATGGCCACCGACACCACCGGCGCCTTGCGGTCGGTGTGCACGATCACGCGCAGGCCGTTGGAGAGGGTGAACGCCTCGTACGGGATGTCCAGCTCTGCCTTGGGCGACGCGGCGTGCGCGATCGAAGGCACGAAAGCGGTGCCGCCGATGGCGAAGGACAGCGCGAGCGACAGCGCACACGTGGCCAGGGCGGAATGCGGCCTGCGGATCGGGTTCATTCGGTGGAAGCTCCGGGTCGTTTGACCGGCGATCCTAGCCCGCCGCCGCGGTGGATACACTAGGTCGGACGGCACACCCGCCGCGGTCGCAAGGAACGCAGGCATGGCAAGCGCCCCGAAGCACAGCCTGGTCACCGGCGCCAACCGCGGATTGGGGCTCGCCTTCACGCGGCAACTGCTCGCGCGTGGAGATCGCGTCGTCGCCACTGCCCGCCACCCCGGCAAGGCCACCGCGCTCAACACGCTCGCGGGCGAATACCCGGGCCGCCTGCACGTGCTGCCCCTCGACGTGGCCACCGACAAATCGCGAGACGAACTCGCGCGCGAACTCCCGCTGGTCCTCGACGGCGCACCGATCGACTTGCTCGTGAACAACGCCGGCGTGCTGCATTCCGGCGAACGCTGGGGAAAGCTGGATCCGGCGATCCTCGAAGACAGCCTGCGCGTGAACGCGATCGGCCCGCTGCTGCTGGTGCAGGCGCTCGCGTCGCTGCTCGCCGACGGCGCGACGGTGGCCAACATTTCCACGCAGATGGCCAGCCTCGCCACGCGCACGGAATTCCGCTCGCCGAGTTATTCGATGAGCAAGGCCGCGCAGAACATGGCCACCGTGCAACTCGCGCTGGCACTCGCATCGCGCAACATCCTGGTGGTGGCGCTCAGTCCCGGATGGGTGCGCACCGACATGGGCGGCACCGGTGGCGAGATCTCGCCGGAGGAATCGGCAGCCGGGTTGCTGCAGGTGATCGGCGGCTTGAAGGCCAAGGACAGCGGCCGCTTCCTCGACTGGCGCGGCGAGCAGATGGCCTGGTAACCACGTCCGGACGTCCGCGGACACGCGAACGTCGCACCGTCATTCCTTGCGAATCAATGCGTTAGGCATTGGCACGTTCCGTGCGTGAGTACTGGTCAACCAAGTGCTCCGTCCGGCACGCCAAGGAGGTCTCCCATGTCGATGCACACCCAACTGCTCCGCGGCCTGCTGGCGCTACCCGTCGCCGCGCTGCTCCTCGCCGCCGGCGTCGCTGCCCGGGATCCGGGCGAACCGGCCACCGCGCAGGCCGAAGCGAACGCCACCGCGACCGCCGCCGCCCTGCCCCGCGTCGATTTCCATTCGATGATCCCGGGCGCGCTGCACATCGTGCGCAAGGTGAAGCTGGAAGGTTGAGCGGCTTGTGTCGATGATGGCGGCATGTTCGATGTCGTCCTCTTCCAGCCCGAGATCCCGCCCAACACCGGCAACGCGATCCGCTTGTGCGCCAACACCGGGGCGCGCCTGCACCTGGTCCGGCCGTTGGGCTTCACGCTCGAGGATGCGCAGCTGCGACGCGCCGGCCTCGACTACCACGAATACGCGACGCTGCAGGTCCACGATTCGCTCGATGCAGCGCTCGCCGCGATCGCACCCCAACGCCTCTTCGCACTGAGCACCCGCGGCAGCGTGCGCTTCGATACGCCGTCCTACACGCAAGGCGATGCGTTTCTCTTCGGGCCCGAGACGCGCGGCTTGCCGGACGATGTGCTCTCGCATGTCCCGGAATCGCAGCGCCTGCGCCTGCCGATGCGGCCGGGCAATCGCAGCCTCAACCTGTCCAATGCGATCGCGGTGGTCGTGTTCGAAGCGTGGCGCCAGCAGGGCTTCAACGGCGGCGCATGACGCGGCTCAGGCCGCGAGCGCCTCAAGGAATTTCCGCCGCCACAACGTGATGTCGTGTTTCTGCAGGCGCTTGTGCAGCGCGTGCCAGCGTTCCTTGCGTTCATCCATCGGCATGGCGTGCGCCTGCGCGAGGGCGTCGGCGACGCCGTCGAGGTCGTACGGATTCACGATGAGGGCTTCGTGCATCTCCGCCGCCGCGCCGGCGAAGCGCGACAGCACGAGCACGCCGGGCTTCTCCGGATCCTGCGACGCCACGAACTCCTTCGCCACCAGGTTCATGCCATCGCGCAACGGCGTGACCAGGCCGATGTCCGCGCTGCGATAGAAGCCCGTGAGCACGCCGTGCGAGAAATCGCGGTTGACGTAGCGCACCGGCGTCCATTCCGGCGCGGCGTGGCGGCCGTTGATGTGGCCGGCCAGGCCTTCCAGTTCGCGGCGCAACGCCTGGTATTCCGGCACTTCGACGCGCGAGACGGGCGCGAGCTGCAGGTAGGTGATTTGCCCGTGTAGTTCGGGATAACTCTCCAGCAAGCGTTCGAAGGCGCGGAAGCGATCCGGCAAGCCCTTCGAGTAATCGAGCCGGTCCACGCCGATCGCGAGCACGCGGCTGCCGAGGCTGTCCCGCAGGCGCTGCACCGATGCGCGCGACACGGCAGCGGCGGCCTGGCGCGCGATCATCCCGGTGTCGATGCTGATCGGGAATGCGCCGGCGCGGAATTCGCGCCCGTCCTGCATGCGCAACCGACCATCGGCGTACACCTTGCCGCCGCGATACAGGCGCACGTAGCTCTGGAAGCGGTCCAGGTCGCGCTCGGTCTGGAAGCCGACGAGGTCATACGCGGCCAGCGACGAAAACAATTGTTCGTGGTTCGGCATCGCCGCCAGCAGGTCCGACGACGGCATCGGCACGTGCAGGAAGAAGCCGATGCGATTGGCGACGCCGAGTTCGCGCAGGCGCTGGGCGAGCGGAATCATGTGGTAGTCGTGCACCCACACCACGTCGTCCGGGCGCAATTGCTTCGCCAGCTTCTCGGCGAACAGCGAATTCACGCGGCGATAGTCGTCGTAGGTATCGCGCCGGTAGTCCACCAGGTCGAGGCGGAAGTGCAGCAGCGGCCAGAGCGTGCGGTTGGAGAAGCCGTTGTAGTAGCCGTCGAAATCTTCGTACGACAGGTCCATCGTCGCGTACGTGGTGTTGCCGTCCTTGATCTCGTGCATGCGGCCCGAGGGTTCGTCGCGCACGCGCTTGCCGCTCCAGCCGAACCACAGCCCGCCGAATTCCTTCAGCGCCGCGCGCATCGCCACCGCGAGCCCGCCGGCACGCTGTTCGTGCGGCAACGCGACGCGATTGGAGACGATGACGAGGCGACTCATGCGCGACTCACGTGGCGTCCTGCCACGGGCGCGACAGGTGCATCGCAGCGCTGATCAGGCCCACGTGCGAATACGTCTGCGGGAAGTTGCCCCACGCCTCGCCATCTTCGAAGCCCAGGTCTTCCGACAGCAGGCCCAGCGGATTGCGCCGCGCGAGCACGGTTTCGAACAACGCGCGCGCTTCGTCATGGCGGCCGATCGCGGCGAGCGCTTCGACGTACCAGAACGTGCAGATGGTGAAGCTGGTTTCCGGTGCGCCGAAGTCGTCCGGCGCGATGTAGCGATACAGGCCGTGGCCGCGGCGCAGGCCCTTGCCGATCGCCTCCACCGTGGCGATGTAGCGCGGATCCTTCGCTTCGATGAAACCCGTGTCCGCGAGCAGCAGCAGGCTCGCATCGAGGCGATCGCCGCCAAAGGCATCGACGAAGTGGCCGAGCTCGGCATTCCACGCCGCTTCCATCACCTTGGCGCGGATGCGATCCGCGCGCCCGCGCCAATGCTGCACGCGCTCGACCAGGCCGAAGCGCGCCGCGACTTTCGCCAGGCGATCGCACGCGGCCCAGCACATCACCGACGAATACGTGTGCACGGACGCGCGTCCGCGGAATTCCCACAGGCCCGCATCCGGCTGGTCGTGCATGCGCCAGGCCTGTTCGCCCAGCGGCTCCAGGCGCGCGAACGTCGCCGCATCGCCCGGATGTTGCAGGCGCTGGTCGAAGAACAACTGCGTCGAGGCGAGCATGACGCTGCCGTACACATCGTGCTGCACCTGCTTCCACGCCAGGTTGCCGACGCGCACGGGGCCCATGCCGCGATAGCCCGCCAGGCCTTCGGCTTCGTCTTCGTGCAGTTGCGCTTCGAAGCCGATGCCGAACACCGGCTGGATGTCCGCGGGTTCGGCGGTGACGATGTTGAAGATGTAGCGGATGTACTCCTCCATCGTCGCCGTCGCGCCGAGCCGGTTGAGCGCGCGCACGACGAACGCCGCATCGCGCAGCCAGCAGTAGCGGTAATCCCAGTTGCGCGTGGTGTGCGGCGCTTCGGGGATGGACGTGGTCATCGCCGCGATGATCGCGCCGGTGTCCTCGTACTGGCACAGCTTCAGCGTGATGGCGCTGCGGATCACGGCCTCCTGCCATTCCAGCGGGATCGACAGGTAACGCACCCATTCGCGCCAGTAGTTCGTCGTGCGCTCTTCGGCGTCGCGGACGAACGCGCCGATCGGCTGCGTCAGCGTTTCATCAGGGCCGAGCACGAAGTGCAGTTCGCGATCGAGCACGAAGGGCAGTTCGTCGCGCAGCAGGCGCAGCGACAGGTCGGTGGTGAGGCGCAGCACGTGGCCGGGCAACAGCCAGCGCATGTGGTTGCTGCCCCACGTGCGTTCGGGTTCGCGCGCGCCCCAGTCGGCGAGCGGTTGCAGGCGCACGCGGATGCGCGGCGAACCGGCGAGCGGACGCACGCGGCGGAACAGGCCGACCGGGCGATAGAGGCGATCGTAATGCCGCCAGCGCGGTGCGAAGTCGGTGATCTCCAGCGCGCCGCCGTGGCGGTCGTGCAGCACCGTGATGAGGATGGCGGTGTTCGGGAGATAGCGTTGTTCGGTGTGCGCCTGGTCTTCGAGCTCGATCTCCCACGCACCGCCCGGGCGCTTGGGCGAGAGCAGCGAACAGAACGCAGGATCGCCATCGAACGCGGGCAGGCAGCACCACACGACGCTGCCGTCGGGATCGATCAGGGCGCCGAACGTGCCGTTGCCGATGACGCCGAGATCGAGGCTGGCCTGGCGCGTCATGCGTGCACTCCTGTGGCGGTGGCGGTGGCGAGCGCATGCAACCAGGCACGCACCGCGGTGGGATTGGCCAACTGCCAGCGCGCGACGCTGGCATCGCGATCGCCGACGAGGATGCTGATGCCGTCGCGCGCGTTGACGACGGCGAAGGCGTGTTCGTCGGTCAGGTCGTCGCCGACGAACACCGGGCGGCGACCGCGGAACGGGGCTTGCTGCAGGAACGCTTCCACCGCGGTGCCCTTGTCGGCGGATTCGCCGCCGGGACGCAGTTCGAGCACGTGGTCGCCGGCCTGCACGCGATACTCCGGCAGCAATCGCAACGCCGCTGCAGCGAATGCACGGAAGGCATCCTGCGCTTCCGGTGCGGCGCGCCAATGCAGCGCGAGGTTCGGTCCCTTGCGTTCGGCGACGGCACCGGGGAACGCCACGGCGACGTGTTGCGCTTCTGCATGCACGGCATCGAGTGCGTCGGGCGCGGGCGGTGGCGCGAAGTACGCGCCGCCCGCTTCACGGCGTTCGAGTCCGTGCAGGCCAGCAGCTGGCACTTGTCGCAATGCACCGAGCACATCGTCGATCGCATCGATCGCGCGCCCGCTCACCAAGGCAACGGCGCCATCGAGCGCAACGTGGAGCGTGGCGATGTCGCGCTGCAATCCCTCGGGCGTCACGACGCCATTGGGATCCAGCGCGAAATCGAGCAGCGAGCCATCGACGTCGAGGAACAACGCCCATGTATCGGTCCATCCAGGCGCGGGCGGCGGCGGCGATGGACGCGGGCGTTCACTCGTTTCCATCCGATCGATTGTGCTCACGCCGTCGTGAGCATCGGGTGGACGGCGCGTCAACGCGCGCCGTGCTCAATCGCTGAGATGGCGATCGTCCATCGCGGTGTCGTCGGAACTGGAGAAGCCGCTGCCTTGCTGGTCGTGGCCGCTGCGCACCGCTTCGCCGGGAATGCCCATGCCGTCGGGATCCTCGTCGTGGATCGCCTTGGCGGACTTGCCATGGCCCTCGGCGGCCGGATCGACGCTGCCGGTGCCGCGGTTGGTGATGGACGGCATGTCGTGCAGCAGCACCTGGTCGCGGCGATCGATGTGCACGTCTTCGTCGCGCGGCCGCGTTTCGACGCGCGGGTCGCGGCGTTCGAGTTCGCCGTCGGCGGGGAGCTTGGTCGGAATATCGCGTGGCATGGGCGTCTCCCTGCGGGCTGGTGAGCGCGAACCTAGCGCGCGTGCGCGGTGCGGCGCGTGATGGAAAAACGCGACGCCCCTTCCACGTCGCTTCAACGCGCGCATCGCTAGGTTCGGGGCTTTCCCGCGCCCGGAGTTCCGCATGGCAAGCAAGAAACAGACCGGCGCGTCCACCGCGAAGAAGCAACGGGCGCTGCAATCGGTGATCGAGGCGAAGGACGCCAAGGCGAAACCGCAGAGTTCGCAGGCGAAGAAGAAACCCGTGCAGGCCGGCGCGCGCAAGGAACCCACGCAACTGCCGAAGCAGCACCTCGATAAACCGGGCAACGAACACGACCTCGCCCTCGCCCCGCGCTTCCTCGCGCCCGACTACATCGGCAGCGAAAAGCTCGCCGACATGGTGGCGATCGTGACGGGCGGCGATTCCGGCATCGGGCGCGCGGTCGCGGTGCTCTATGCACGCGAAGGCGCCGACGTGGCGATCGTCTACCTGTCGGAACACGAGGATGCGAAAGAGACCAAGCGCCTGGTGGAAGCCGAAGGCCAGCGTTGCCTGCTGCTCCCCGGCGACGTGAAATCCGTGCGCTTCTGCGAAGAAGCGGTGGAAAAGACGGTCAAGCAATTCGGGCGCCTCGACATCCTGGTGAACAACGCGGCCTTCCAGTTGCACGCCGCATCGCTGGCGGACATCAGCGAAGAACACTTCCAGGAAACGCTCCAGACCAACATCGGCGGCTACTTCCACATGGCGCGCGCGGCGTTGCCGTACTTGCCCGAAGGCGGGTCGATCATCAACTGCGGCTCGGAGACGGCGTTGTTCGGCAGCAAGGAACTGCTGGACTACTCCGCGACGAAGGGCGCGATCCATGCGTTCACCAAGTCGCTCGCCAGCAACCTGCTGGAACGCGGCATCCGCGTGAACGCGGTGGCGCCCGGACCAGTGTGGACGCCGTTGAATCCGTCGGATCGTCCCGCAGAGGCCGTCGCCGAATTCGGCAAGCAGAGCGACATGGGACGTCCCGCGCAACCGGAAGAGATCTCGCCCGCGTTCGTCTTCCTCGCCTCGAAAGTGACCGCGTCGTACATCAACGGCGCGATCCTGCCGGTGATGGGCGGCCCGCGCGGCTGAGCATCTGAATGGGGCGCAGCCTCGCTCTCGCGTGCTCCAGACGTCGTTTTTACGGCCTTTCGCCTACGGTGCGGCACTGACCGCCGCGTGGGGAACTGTCTTGAGGATTGCGCAAATTTCGCCGCTGTACGAAGCGGTTCCGCCGAAACTCTACGGTGGCACCGAACGCGTGGTGGCCTGGCTGACCGATGCTCTCGTGGATGCAGGACATGAGGTCACCCTGTTTGCGTCGGCCGAAGCGAAGACGCGCGCCACGCTGCATGCTTCGCGCGACCAGGCGATCCGGCTGGATCCCGCGCCGCTGAAATCCGACCTTGCCTCGCACATGAGCATGCTGCACGAGCTGCGCGAGCGCATGGACGATTTCGACGTGCTGCATTTCCACACCGACATGATCCACTTCCCGTTCTTCGAGCAGTTCGCGGATCGCACGCTGACGACGTTGCACGGCCGGTTGGACCTCAAGGACCTGCCGGGCGTGTACCGGCAGTGGGATCAGTTCCCGCTCGTATCGATCTCGGAGAACCAGCGCAAGCCGCTGGCGAGTGCCAACTGGCTCGGCACGGTGCACCACGGCATGCCGGATACGCTGTGCCCGTTCAACGGCGAGCCGCAGGGCGATTACCTCGCCTTCCTCGGCCGCATCTCGCCGGAGAAGCGCGTGGATCGCGCCATCACCATCGCACGCCGCGTCGGCATGCCGTTGAAGGTGGCCGCGAAGATCGACGCGCAGGACAAGGCGTACTACGAGCGCGCGATCGAGCCGCTGCTGCGCGGCGCGGACGTGGAATTCATCGGCGAGATCGGCGATGCGCAGAAGCCGGAGTTCCTCGGCAATGCCGCCGCGCTGCTGTTCCCGATCAACTGGCCGGAGCCCTTCGGCATCGTGATGATCGAAGCGATGTCCTGCGGTACGCCGGTGGTCGCGTGGCGTTGCGGCTCGGTGCCCGAAGTGATCGACGACGGCGTGACCGGCCGCATCGTGTCCAGCGAAGACGATGCGGTGGCCGCCACGCGCGAAGTGCTGGGCTACGACCGACGTGCGGTGCGCGATGTGTTCGAGCGCCGCTTCACCGCGCGCGGGATGGCCGAGCACTACGTGGACCTGTACCGACAACTGGCGCGAGGTCGCGAACCCGATCGCGGCCTGCGCCTGGCATGAGCATGGATCCGGCGGCGACTGCCGCGTTGTATGCGAGCCATGTCCTCAAGGACGGGGACAGCTTCCTCGTGGCCAACGGGTACGGCGACATCGAGGAAGGCAGCACGGGGATGTTCCGCGACGACACGCGGCTGCTGTCGATCTACCGCCTGCGCCTCGGCGAAACGGTGCCCGCGCTGCTGAGCGCCGCGGTCACGGAAGACAACGTCTTCTTCCTCGCGCACCTCACCAATCGCCAGTTGCCGCCGCTCGGTGGCAGCGAGGCCCCGCAAGGGCTCGTGCACATCCTGCGCTCGCGCTTCCTGCACGACGAGCGCATGTACGAGCGCCTCGCCTTCATGAACTACGGCAACGCCCCGCTGACGCTGCCGGTGCGCATCGAACTCGGCGCGGACTTCCGCGACATGTTCGAAGTGCGCGGCATGGTGCGTCCGGCGCGCGGCGAGTTGCTGTCGACGCCGCACACGGCGGGCAGCCACACGGTGGAGTTCCGCTATCGCGGGCTGGACCAGGTGATGCGCGCGTCGGTCGTGGCGTTCTCGCGCGAGGCGCATCGCGTGGAAGGCCGGATGCTGGAATTCCTGTTCCCGCTGGTGCCGGGCGAAGAAGTGGAACTGTTCGTCGAAGTCGGCAGCGAAGCGGGCCCCGTGCCTTCGCGCGCCACGCATCGCACAGCGGCGGCGCAGGCGCGTCGCCGCATGCGGTCGCGCGGGCGTCGCGGTGCGCGCGTGCGCAGCAACGGGCCGTTGTTCGATGCGTGGATGCAACGATCGCGCGCGGACCTCGCGCTGCTGACGAGCGAACTGGAAACCGGGCCGTATCCCTACGCGGGCATCCCGTGGTTCTCGACGCCGTTCGGGCGCGATGCGGTGATCACCGCGCTGCAGACCTTGTGGCTCGATCCGGGCATCGCGCGCGGCGTGCTGGGCTTCCTCGCGGCGCACCAGGCGCAGGAGGAGTCGTCGTTCCTGGATTCGGCGCCCGGCAAGATCATGCACGAGACGCGCAAGGGCGAGATGGCGGCGATGAAGGAGCTGCCGTTCGGGCGTTATTACGGTGGCGTGGATACGACGCCGCTGTTCGTGATGCTGGCGGGCGCCTACGCGCGCCGCACGGGCGAGATGGCCTTCGTCGATCGCCTGTGGCCTGCGTTGCGCGCGGCAACGGGCTGGATCGAGCGCGTCTGCGATGCCAACGCGAACGGCTTCCTCGATTATGCGCGCGGCGAATCCACCGGCTTGTCCAACCAGGGCTGGAAGGACAGCGAGGATTCGGTGTTCCATGCCGACGGGAAATTCCCGCCCGGCCCCATCGCGCTCGTCGAAGTGCAGGGCTATGCGTACGCCGCGTTCCGCGCGATGTCGGAGCTGGCCGGGCTGCGCGGCGAGATCGAGGACGCGCAACGTTGGGACGCGCGCGCCAATCGATTGCGCGAGACGGTGGAAGCGCGCTACTGGATGGAGGATCGCGGCTTCTACGGCATCGCGGTCGATGGCAAGGGCGCACTGTGCGAAGTGCGCGCCAGCAATCCGGGGCATCTGTTGTTCTGCGGCTTGCCCGATCCCGCGCGCGCTGCATCGGTGGCCGCGCAATTGATGCTGCCGGAATTCCACACGGGCTGGGGCGTGCGCACGCTCGCGCTTGGCGAAGCGCGCTACAACCCGATGTCGTACCACAACGGATCGATCTGGCCGCACGACACGGCGCTATGCGCCGCGGGCATCGCGCGCTACGGGCATCGCGATGCGGCGGTCACGTTGCTGCGCAGTGCGTTCGAGTCCGCGGTGAACTTCGACATGCGCCTGCCGGAACTGTTCTGCGGCTTCCCGCGCGTGCAGGGCGCGCCACCGATCGCCTACCCCGTCGCCTGCCTGCCGCAGGCGTGGGCCGCGGGCGCGCCTTTCATGTTGCTGCAGGCGTGCCTGGGCGTGGAGATCGATGGCTTGCGTGGCGAGATCTCGGTCGATCGTCCGCGCCTGCCGATCGGCATCGACGAAGTGCGGTTGCTCGATGTCGCGCTGGGCAACGATCGCGTCGACCTGCGCTTCCGGCGCATCGACGGGCGCGTGGCGATGTTCGTCGACGGCCGGGGCGATCGCGTGCCGCCGGTGCGGTTGCGCAACTGAGGCGTCAGATTTCGTACGCCGACTCACCGTGCGCGCTGATGTCCAGGCCTTCGCGTTCCGCGTCGTGGTCCACGCGCAGGCCGCGCAGGCGGCGTGCGACCTGGAAGGCCAGCAGCGCGACCACGCCGGACCAGGCGATGGTGATCACGACGCCGACGGCCTGCACGCCCAGCTGGTGCGCGATCGAGAAGTCGCGGCTGCCCGCACCGCCCAGCGCGGGCGCAGTGAACACGCCGGTCGACAGCGCGCCGACGATGCCGCACACGCCGTGGATGCCGAACACGTCGAGTGAGTCGTCCGCGCGCAGGTAACGCTTCAACGCATTGACGCCCCAGAACCCCGCCGCGCCGCCAAGCGCGCCGATGACCAGCGCGCCCCCGATGCCCACCGTGCCGCATGCGGGCGTGATCGCCACGAGGCCGGACACCGCACCCGACGCCGCGCCCAGCATCGACGCGCGCCCGCGCAGCGTGGCTTCCACGGTGCTCCACGCGAGCACCGCGGCTGCCGCGGCCACCAGGGTGTTGAGGAACGCGAGCGCCGCGACGCCGTTGGCTTCCAGCGCCGAGCCCGCGTTGAAGCCGAACCAGCCGACCCACAGCATCGCTGCGCCGGTGAACGTGAGCGGCAGGTTGTGCGGCGACAAACGCTCGCGCCCGAAGCCGACGCGCGGCCCGAGCATGTACGCACCGACCAGGCCCGCGACCCCCGCGTTGATGTGCACCACGGTGCCACCCGCGAAATCCAGCGCGCCCATGCGGAACAGCAATCCATCGGACGCCCACACCATGTGCGCGAGCGGGAGATAGGCGAAGGTGAACCAGAGCGCGGCGAACAGCAGCACCGCGGCGAACTTCGCGCGTTCGGCGATCGCGCCGACGACCAGCGCGCAACTGATGGCGGCGAACGCGCCCTGGAACGCGACGTAGGCCAGTTCGGGAATGCGCACGCCCGGCGTGAACGTGGCGATGGTGGACGTCGGCCCGATGCCGTACAGCATCAACTTGCCGAAGCCCCCGATCCACGCGCTGCCGCCTTCGAAGGCGAGCGAGTAGCCGTACACCACCCACAGCACGATCGCGAGCGAGGCGACGACGAGCACCTGCATCAACACCGAGAGGATGTTCTTCGCGCGGACGAGGCCGCCGTAGAACAGCGCGAGGCCGGGGACGATCATCAGCATCACGAGGACGGTGGAAACCAGCATCCACGCGGTGTCGCCCTTGTCGACCATGCCGTCTCCCGTTCGCGAAGCCCCTCCCCTGCGTGCAGGGGAAGGGTTTGGGGTGGGGTCCCGCGGTAACGCTTACAGCGTGTAGTACAGCTGGTACTCCAGCGGATGCGTGGCCGCACGGAAGCGCGTCACTTCCTGCATCTTCAGGCCGATGTACGCATCGATGAAGTCGTCGGTGAACACGCCGCCGGCCTTGAGGAAGTCGCGATCCTTGTCGAGCGCTTCCAGCGCCTGGTCGAGCGAATGGCAGACGGTGGGGATGTTCTTCTCTTCTTCCGGCGGCAGGTCGTACAGGTCCTTGTCGCTCGGCGCGCCCGGGTCGATCTGGTTCTTGATGCCGTCCAGGCCGGCCATCATCAGCGCGGCGAAGATCAGGTAGCCGGAGTTCATCGGATCGGGGAAGCGGATCTCGATGCGGCGCGCCTTCGGGTTGGCCACGTACGGGATGCGGCAAGACGCCGAACGATTGCGCGCCGAGTACGCCAGCATCACCGGGGCTTCGAAGCCCGGCACCAGGCGCTTGTACGAGTTGGTCGTCGAATTGGCGAACCCGTTGATCGCGCGCGCGTGCTTGAAGATGCCGCCGATGTACCACAGCGCCATCTGCGACAGGCCGCCGTAGCCGTCGCCGGAGAACAGGTTGACGCCGCCCTTGGCGAGCGACTGGTGCACGTGCATGCCGCTGCCGTTGTCGCCGACGATGGGCTTGGGCATGAAGGTCGCCGTCTTGCCGTTGCGGTGCGCGACCTGCTTGATGACGTACTTCATCGTCAGCAGTTCGTCGGCCTTCTTCACCATCGAGTTGAACTTGGTACCGATCTCGCACTGGCCGGCGTTGGCCACTTCGTGGTGGTGCACTTCGACTTCGATGCCCACCTGCTCGAGCGTCTTGCACATCTCGGCGCGGATGTCGTGCAGCGTGTCCAGCGGCGCGACGGGGAAGTAGCCGCCCTTCACCATCGGGCGGTAACCGGTGTTGCCGCCTTCGTATTCGCGGCCGGAGTTCCAGTGCGCTTCTTCCGAATCGATGTGGAAGAAGGTGTGGCCCATGTCGTTCGCGAAGCGGACGCTGTCGAAGATGAAGAATTCCGGTTCCGGGCCGAAGAACGCCTGGTCGGCGATGCCGCTGGACTTGAGGAAGGCTTCGGCGCGCTTGGCGATGCCGCGCGGGTCGCGCGAGTAGGCCTGCATGGTGGCCGGGTCGAGGATGTCGCAGGTCAGGACCAGCGTCGGGTCGGCGGTGAAGGGATCCAGGAACGCGGTGGTCGGATCCGGCAGCAGCACCATGTCGGATTCGTTGATGCCCTTCCAGCCGCTGATCGAGCTGCCGTCGAACATCTTGCCGTCCTCGAACAGCGAGGCGTCGACGATCGACTTCGGGAAGGTCACGTGGTGCTGCACGCCGCGCATGTCGGCGAAACGCAGGTCGACGAATTCAACCTTGTGGTCCTTGATGAGTTTCTCGACGTGTTCCAAAGACATGGCGGGCTCCGATGGGTGAGATGGGGCGGAAATCGAGGGCCGGGACGACCCGGATCGCAACGTCAGTCATAGCAGCAAGGCGCATGCCAAGGACGGCCGTGGTGCAACCCATTGATTCGCAACGCAGCACGCGATCTCGATCGGCATCGCTGCACCGGATTGGTGCGGCGCCGGTTCCAGTTCGCACCAGCGTGGTTGCGCCGCCAGCGGCGCAGCCCGTTCTGCCAGGTGTTTCCACGGAAACGAATTGCGGGTACGATTTCCATGGAAGGAGGGACGCCATGGCACGTCGATCGCTGCAGCAGGTTCCCGGGGCCGCCACCACCCAGGCCGCGGTGCTGGGCAAGGCCGTGGTGCGCGCAGCCGCGCAGCTCGGGGTCACGCAGGACACCCTCGCCGGGGTGCTCGGGCTCAGCACCGCCACGGTGAGTCGCCTGGTCGCCGGCGATTACCCGCTCAAGGCCGGCCGCAAGGAATGGGAGCTCGCGCTGCTGTTCGTGCGCCTGTTCCGTTCGCTCGATTCCATCGTCGGCACCACCGAGGCCGCCCGCGCATGGTTGCGCGGCGACAACCTCGCGCTCGGCGCCGCCCCCGCCGCCCTGATCACCGACCTGCAAGGACTCGTGCGTGTCGTCGACTACCTGGACCACCACCGCGGTCGCATCTGAGCGTCGGCCCTGGAAGGGCCGCGCGTGGCGGATGGTCGAGGCGCAGCACGTCGCGAGCACGATGAAGCTCGTGGACGATGCGGACGAGCAGGCGCTGCTCGAAACCTTGATCGACGCGTCCAAGCCCCGCGCGCCCGCGGGCACCGCGCACCTGCATTACCTGCTCGCCACGCCCTTCCGGTATTCGCCGCGGCGCGGCGGCTCGCGCTTCCGCGATCGCGACGATCCCGGCGTCTTCTACGGCGCGCAGGGCGTGCGCACCGCCTGCATGGAAATGGGCTACTGGCGCTGGCGCTTCCTGATGGACGCGCCCGCGCTGGACGGCCTCGCCCCGCTCGCCTTCACCGCCTTCGCCACGCGCCTGCGCACCGAGGCGATCGACCTGCAGCGCGCGCCCTTCGATCGCGACGCCGCGGCATGGACGCATCCGGTCGACTACGCGCCCACCCAGGCCTTCGCCCGCATCGCTCGCGACGCCGGCGTGGGCGCGCTCCTGTATCGCTCGGTGCGCGATCCGACGCCGGCCTGGTGCGTCGCCCTGCTCACGCCCGCAGGCTTCGATGCGCCACGGCCGGAACCGGGCGAACAGACCTGGTGGCTCCGCGTGACGCGCACGCAGGCGCAATGGAAGCGGGATCGCGAAGCGTGGACATGGACGCCGCCATCATGAAACGCGACCATCCGGCGTTGCCGTCCCTTCCCTCTTCCGCGAATCCCCAATGACCGATCTCCTGGCCGCGCTGCTGCTCGGCATCATCGAAGGCATCACCGAATTCCTGCCGATCTCCAGCACCGGTCACCTGCTCATCGCCGAGCGCTGGCTCGGGCATCGCAGCGACCTGTTCAACATCGCGATCCAGGCCGGCGCGATCCTCGCGGTGGTGGTGATCTACCGGCAGCGTTTGTGGCAACTCGCCGACAGCTTCCTGCATCCGGCGCAGGCCGCACCGGTGCACGGACAGGCGCCGCGCGATTACGCGTTCAAGCTGGCCGTCGCATTCGGCGTGACCGCGGTGCTCGGCCTGGTGGTGAAGAAGCTCGGCTTCGAGTTGCCGGAAGACGTGGCGCCGGTGGCGTGGGCGCTGGTGCTGGGCGCGGCGTGGATGCTGCTCGCGGAGCACTTCGCGGCCAAGCGCGCGGTGGTGCTGGGCGAACGTTCCAACATCACGTGGACCGTCGCGATCCTGGTCGGCGTGGCGCAGGTCGTTGCGGGCGTCTTCCCCGGCACGTCGCGCTCGGCGGCGACGATCTTCGTCGCGCTGCTGTTCGGCGTGACCAGCCGCGCGGCGGCGACGGAATTCGCGTTCCTGGTCGGCATCCCGACGATGTTCGCGGCCACCGGCTACGAACTGCTGCACGTCGCGCGCGAAGGCGGCCTGGCGGGCGAAGACTGGAACGCGCTCGCGGTGGCCTTCGTCGCCTCCGCGGTCACCGCCTTCATCGCGGTGAAGTGGCTGCTGCGCTACATCCAGACGCACCGCTTCACGGCGTTCGCGGTGTATCGCTTCGTGGTGGGCGCGGCGTTGCTGCTGCTGGTGCCCGCGCGCTGATCTACAGCGTGCGGGTCTGCCCGCCGTCGACGTCGACGATTGCGCCCTGCATGTAGCTGGCGCGATCCGAGGCGAGGAACGCCACGACGGACGCGATTTCCGCCGGCGTGCCGAAGCGTGCGACGCGCAGGTCGCGCGCGAGTTCGGACGACGCGGCGTCCGGCGCGATGCCGCGTTCCGCCGCCAGCTTGTCGATGCGCACCTGCGTGCGTTCCGTTGCGATGCTGCTCGGATTCACCGCGTTGACGCGCACGCCGTCGCGTACGCCCCGATCGGCCAGCGCCTTCGTCAGGTTGAGCAGCGCTGCGTTGACGCTGCCGCCGATGGTGAAGTCCGCGTTGCCCGTGCGCCCGCCGATGCCAGCGATGTTCACGATGCAGCCCTGTTGCGCGACCAGCTGCGGCCACGCAGCGCGACACAAACGCACGGCGCCGAAGAACTTGAGCGCGAAACCCGCCTCCCACGCCGCATCGTCGAACGCGAGGAAATCCCCGCGCGGCGTCGCGCCGGCGTTGTTCACCACCACATCGATGCGACCGAAGGCCTGCATCGCGGCGTCGACCAGTTGCGTCGCCGCCTCCGGCGCCGCGAGATCGCACGGCACGGCCAATCCGCGCACCGAGAACGCCTCGACCACGCCACGCAAGGCGTCATCCGAACGCGCGGCCGCCACCACGTGGCACCCGTCTTCCGCGAGCGCCCGTGCGATCGCCGCGCCGATGCCGCGACTGGCGCCGGTGACGATCGCAACGCGCGCGCTCAACCCTTGACCTGCGGATTGAGCGTGTACGTGCCGTAGATCGCGGCCTCGGTGATTTCGTGCGGCTGGAGCGCATGGAAGACATCGGCGGCGGTGAAATCCTCCGGGACGTCGAGCTTCGGCACGCGCAGCGCGAACAGGCGGAAGAAGTAGCGATGCACGCGCAGGTCGTTGGCCGGCGGATACGGACCGTCGTAACCGCGCCACTGGCCGCGCATGTCGGCATCGCCCGCGAACCAGCCGGTGTAATCGTTCAAGCCCTGGCGCGCGCCGGGCGGGCACGGCGGCGACTGCTTGCCGTGCTTGGTCACGCCGTCGCTGCAGCTGCCGGCCGCGATCGCATGCACGTTGGCGGGAATGTCCACCATCGCCCAGTGCACGAAGTCCGCGCGCGGTTGCTCGACGGGAATCTGCAGGTCGTCGCGGCCCACGGTCGACGGATCGGTCGGCGCGTCGGTGTCGATGCACAGCAGCACGAAGGATTGCGTGTCGGCCGGCGCGTCGTCCCACGCCAGGTGCGGATTGCGATTGCCGCCGAAGCCGTCCGGCGTGCCCATCGCGAACTCGGCGGGGATGGGCCCGCGGTGTTCGAAACTCTCGCTCCAGATGCGCATGCGCGTTCCTCTCAGGCCAGGGCGGGCGATGTTGCCACGGACAGGTCGACGGCGGCGTCCAGTCGTTCGGCGACCCAGCGTTCGGCGAAGCCGTCGCCGCGCCAGTTCTCGAGGAAGCCGCAGTGGCCGCCGTGCGGTGCGATGTCCAGGTGCGCGTGCGCGGGCAACGCGAGCTGGCGGAATTCGTCGACGGGAATGACCGGATCGTCTTCCGACATCAGGATGCTCGCCGGCACCGACAGCGACGCCAGGCGATCGCCCGCGATCGAATAACCCTGGAAATAGCCGTCGAGCGAACCGAACTGCGTGTGCCGCTCCACCATCCACTGCGTGAGCGGCCGCATGCGCAGGCCGAGTACCTGGTCGTCGAAATCGTGGTGCTGCGGGAACAGCTTGCGCTTGCGCGCCAGCGATTCGCGCCACTTGCGTTCGAAGTACCACATGTACAGCGGCAGGCCGCGTTCCATGTTGTCCATCGTGCGCGCCGGATCCAGCACCGGGCACACCGCCGCGACGTGCACGAGCGGAATGCCGGCAGCCTGCGCGCGCAGGGCGATGCGCAGCGCGAAGTTCCCGCCGAGCGAATACCCCGCCACCACCATCGGGCGCGTGGCATAGCGGTGCGCGATTTCCGCGGCCGCGTGCACGACTTCGTCGATGCGGTTGGAATGGAAGAGGCCTTCGTTGAGATGGTGCGTGTCGCCGTGGTCGCGGAAGTTGAGCCGGAACACTTCGAACCCGCGCGCGAGCAACCGCGCGGCGGTCAATTGCATGTAGCTGGATTCGGCGCTGCCTTCCCAGCCGTGCAGCAGCAGCGCGAGCGCGCGCGGCGTGACGCCGGGCATCGCCGAATGCAGGCCCTGCAGGCGCACGCCGTCGCCGGCGTCGATGATGTGCGCGGTGGTGACGGCGCCGCTGGCGGCCATGGCGCTCCGGCCGCGCCGGCGGCGCAACGCGCTGGAGCCCAGCACCGATTGCAGGTGCGGGCTGTACAGCGAACGCGGCGGGCGATAGTCGCGGGCGGTGAGCATGTCGCGGAGGCTAGCGCGCCCCGTGTCGAGGTCGCGCTCTAACCCGTCGCAGGTCGGCGAACCAACGCTGGAACTCAAGGGGCCGCCATCGCTTCGACGATGCGTTCGCGCGCCAGCTCGGCGATCCGCCGGCGGCCGCCGGCATCGGACACGTCGATCGGTTCGAGGAACCACACCTCGGTCTCCCGCGCCGGCTCGCCGAGCAGGCGCAGGAAATTGGCGGCGAAACTTTCGTCCGGCCCGAAGGCGACCACCGGTTGCGCCGATGCGCCCTTCCCGTAGCGCAGCGCGACCGGCTGGACGCGCACGCCGGCCTCCACCGCGGCCAGGAAGATGCGCGCGTGGAACGGGCCGATCTCGCGGCCATCGCGCGTGCGGCCTTCGGGAAACACGCCTACCGAACGCCCGGCGCGCAGGCGCGCCAGCATCTCGTGCAGCACGCCACCCATCGATTCGCTGCTGCCGCGCTCGTGGTAGATCGTTTCGCCGCGCGTGGCCAGCCAGCCCACCAGCGGCCAGCCGCGGATCTCGCGCTTGGCGACGAAGCCCATCATCCGCTGGCTGTGCAGCGCGACGATGTCGACCCAGCTGACGTGGTTGGCGACGAACAGCGTGGCGCCCGGCAACGGCACGCCGCGGCGATGCATGCGGAAGCCGAAGATGCGCATCAGCCCGCCCTGCCACCAGCGGATCATGCGGTGCTCGAGCGGTTCGCCGCCGATGTCGATGCGCCCGATCGGCGGCAGCATCACCAGCAGGGTGATCGGCAGGTCGATGAGCACGTGCCAGGCGAGCAGCGGCATCCGCAGCGCGAACCGCAGGGCGTTGGGGCCCTTCACTTCGGCGCGCCGGCGGGCAGCGCGATCACCGCCAGGGTCAGGCGCGAGATGCACACCAGGCGGGCGCGTTCGTCTTCGATGCGGATTTCCCACACCTGGGTCTGGCGGCCGACGTGCAAAGGCCGCGCGGTGCCGGTGACCAGGCCTTCGCGCACGCCCCGCACGTGGTTGGCGTTGATCTCGATGCCGACGCAGCCTTCGCCTTCGCCGACGCACAACATGCCGGCGGAACTGCCGAGGGTTTCGGCCAGCAGCACCGAAGCGCCGCCGTGCAGCAGGCCGTAGGGTTGGCGCGTGCGCGCATCGACCGGCATGGTCGCGCGCAGGAAGTCGTAACCGATCTCGGTGAACAGGATGCCCAGCGTTTCCATGGAGGTGCCCGCCGACATCGCGTTGAGCGATTCGATCGAGGCGCCGGGACGGAACGGTCCCGGGTGCGACGACGGGGGGCGGTCGCCGGAAGCCATGCCGGCGGCCTGGCTCAGCCGAACTTGAAGACGCCCGGGCGCCAGCCGCGGGTGTACGACTCGTGCTTGGAGGCATAACCGCTGCTGCTGCCGTAGCCGGTGCCGAACTCGCGCTCGCGGCGGACATGCATGCGGTCGACGAGTTCGTTGCGGCGCGATTCCAGCCACTCTTCGCGGCCGAGCTTGGCCGGATCCTGGCCACGGCGCTTGGCTTCGTGGTCGCGGTAGTCGCAGAAGTCGTCGTAGGCGTCGAGCTCGTGCTTCAGGTCGCGCACGCACAGCTCGATCATCACCGCGTCGTCGAGGAAGCCCAGCACCTCGACGTTGTCCGGGATGATGTCCTTCGGATCGCAGAAGTAGACGAGCGCGGACAGCACGCGCTGGCGGTCTTCTTCCGGCAGGTGCCAGCCTTCGTCGCGCACCATGGCGATCATGTCGTCCAGGCGCAGCAGGCGTTCCTTGATGAAATCGGGGATGTGCACCTTGGCGGCGTCTTCGAGCAGCTTGCCGCTGCACATGACGATGTCTTCGGCCGTCCGGTCCTTCGCCGATTCCTGCGCGGCTTTCATCGCCTTGTGGAAATGCTCGAGGTCGCGGTCGTTGAGTTCGAAATTCAGCGAAATCGACATGGCGGTATCCAGGTCCGTGAGGCGTGGCGGGGAGGCCGGCAGCCTAGCAGAGTCGTGGGGTTCTCCGGAACATTCGGCGCGCACCGACTCGCTTTCGGCGTGGATCAGAGGATCGGTGCCAGGCCCGCGCCGAAGGCCGTGAAGATGCGGGTGGTGAGTCCCTTGACGCTGAGGTTGACCTCGGGAAACGGGCCCACGGGCGTGTAGCAGCGGCGGAACCCGGGGTCGTCGCGCGGCAGCGGCGCGGGGCATTCCGGGCCGGGCGCGAATTCGTAGCTCGTCGCGTATTTCCACGGCCACAGGTCGAACAACGGCAGGGCTTCGGACACCTTGGCCAGCGAATAGTCGAGTCCGGAAAACACGGGCGCCGGATCCCGGCGCGCGATCACCCAGGCATTCTCGGGGCGCATGTCGCCGCGGATGCTGTCGGCCAGCAGGCGCGCGAAGGCCGGGTCGTCGATGACCACGGCGCTCTCGGTGTTGTAGCGATCGCCGCGCGGATCGAAGTTGTGCGTGCCGATCACGGCGATGCGTTCGTCCACCACCATCGACTTGGCATGCAGCCCGATGCGCACGCCCGCGCGCCGCAACGGCACCGGGGCGTTGGCGCCTTCGCCGCCGCTGCCGAAGTAGCGGGTGGCGACGTGTTCGCGCTGCTGCTGCGGGGTTTCGCGACGGGTGCGCGCGTTGCCGCCGGTGCTGCCGCTCGGGGCATCCATGCGTACCGCCGAGGCTTCGTCGATCGCCAACGCCGCGGCCTTGGTTTCCTCCGCGCCCGCGGCGATGGACGCCAGGTCGATCGGCGCGGTGGCCGGGAACGGTTTGAATTCGTAGATGTGGAAACCGAACTCGCGGAGGTAGCGGCGCTTGTACTTGAACGACAACGCGTAGGCGATGAACGCATCGGTCGCCGCCAGGCTGTTGGTCGAGATGACGATCCTGGGCGGCGCCGGGCGTGCCTGCAGCGCGCGGAACATGTCCTGCGCCTGGTCGGACAGCACCAGGTAGGGGGTCTGCAGGAGCACTTCCTTCTGCGAGGCCTCGATGATTTCGCGCAGGCCCTGGCCCGCGACCACCATGTTCGACGGCGCGCTGCGGCGATGCTTCTGCGGCAGGTCCGCGAGGAAACGCACGGCGCCGACCTGCATCGCAGGCGCGACCAGACGTTCGCGCACGAGGGCGGCATCGCTCGCATCGCGCGACATCGCCTCCACGCGCGCCGGCGCATCGAACGGATCCTGCGGCATCGGCTGCGGGCCTTCGGACAACAGCGCGCGGCCCACGTCGTCGAGGCGCTCTGCCGGCACGCTGCGGCGCGATTCCCAGAACGCATCGAAGTTGGACGCCATCTCGCGCGCCACCGGGCCGGCGACCAGCACGTCGCGGTCGCGGAAATCGTAGGTCGGGCTCCAGTCGTAGTAATCGTCCTGGTAGTTGCGCCCGCCGGTGATGCCCACCGCGTCGTCCACCAGCAGCAGCTTGCTGTGCATGCGCTGGTTGAGGCGGTGCCAGCAGCAGATCGACGCCATCAGGTACTGCGGGTAGCTGATGCGTGCGCGGTTGAAGATCGGGTTGTAGACGCGCAGCTCCAGGTTGGCGTGCTGCGAGGACAGCGCGGCCAGCGTGGTGGCCTTCCGCAACGCGGAGAGCTGGTCGACGATCATCCGCACCTTCACGCCGCGGCGCGCCGCCGCCAGGAGTTCGTCGAGCACCAGGTGCCCGGTGTCGTCCTCGTCGAAGATGTAGGTCTGCAGGTCCACGGTGTAGCGCGCGCTGCGGATGAGGTTGACGCGCGCCATCAGCGCGTCGGGGCCGCGGTCGAGCAGCAGGGCGAAGTGGTGCGGGGTGGAGTTCGCGGATTCGGCCAGCGCGGTGTCGGCGAGGTTGCGCAGCGGCGAATCGATGGCGCAGTGGTTGGGGCGGTCGCAATCGATGGCGGTGGCGCGCGCGCCGATCGCGATGGCTTCGGCGTGCCCGCGCTTGGTCTCGGACATCGCGCACGCACCGCACGACAGCGCGAGCGCCAGCACGAGCAGGTGCCGCAGCAGTGGACTCATTTCGCCGGCTCGCTCGCCACGTCGGTCAAGCGCACCTGCAGGTCGAAGCGCACTTCGTCCTTCAGCGCGAGGCGCCAGCCGTCCAGGTCGTAGTCGCCGCGGCGGACGACGCCTTGCGCGTGGATCGCGCAATCGCGGCCGGGGCGCGCGCACTGGCCCGCGGAGAGGACGAAGCGTTCGCGCCGCTGGATGCCGTGCATGCGCAACTGGCCATGCAGCGTGCCGCCGTCGCGCAGGATCGCGGCGTCGTAGGGTTCGGAGATGAACTGCACGTCCGGGAAGCGCGCCGCATCGAAGAAGCGCGGGCCGCGGGTGAGCGAGGTGTAGCGCGGGTGGTCGACGATCTCGACGTTCGCGGTCGGCAGTCGCAACCGCACCTGGCGCTTGCCGTTGCCGAGGTCGACGACTTCGCCGGCGCCGCCCACGAACCGACCGACCAGCACCTGGCTCCAGCGCGTGACCAGCGTGAACTCGAACTTCGATTCCGGCGCCACGTGCGCCAGCTGCGCCTGCGCTGCCACGCCGGCTGCGACTGACGCCAGCAGCACGGTGGCGATCCAGCGATACATGCGCCTAGCCCGTCACGGCCACCAGAAGGCGGCCAGGCGCGCGACGCCCGGCTCGATCGCGGCGTCCTTCGGCACGCTCAGCACCGCGATGCCGCCGGGCGGCATGCCGCGGTAATCGCCGGACTGCCCACTGTGCATGAGCGCGGCGAGCTGTTCGAAACCGGGGTTGTGGCCGACGAGCAGCAGGCGTTCGACGTCCTTGTGGCCATCGGCCAGCTCGATCAGCGTGCCGGGCGTGGCGTCGTAGATCGACGGCTCGAGGCGCTGGTCGACGTAGCCCACCGCGGAGAGCACCGCTTCGAGCGTTTCGCGCGTGCGCCGCGACGGCGAACACAGCGCGCGGTCCGGCACGAAGCCGTGTTCCTTCAGCCAGCGGCCGGCGGATTCGGCTTCCGCCAGGCCCTCCGGCGACAGCGGACGGTCGAGGTCGGCCTGGCCGGTGGCAGCGGGCTCGGCGTGTGCGTGTCGCAGGAGAATGAGTTGGCGCATGCCCGGAGCTTAGCCGAGGTGGAAGCGCGCGAGGGGTGAATGTCGTTTCACGCGCGCTTGAGCCACTTCAGCAGCGGCGCCCAGTCGGCCTGGTGCTCGCGCACCTGCTGGGACTGGTAGTCGAACAGGCTGCGCCCGAGCCCGGCCATCAGCACGTAGGCCTGCGTATCGCGGAGTTCGGCGACCAGCGGATACGGCCACTGGCGGAGCAGGTCCATCGACGACTGCGAGGCATTGGTCCAGGGCCGCAGGCGGTTGCCGACGAGGCCCACGGGCAGCTGCCCCTTCCGCACGCGGGGATGTTTCGCGAGCGTATCGAGGAAAGGGACGGTGGCCTCGATGTCGATCACCGACGGCAGCACCGGGACGACGACCGCATCGGCCACGTCGAGGAAATGCGCGAGTTCCTGGCCGTGCGCGCCGGCGGCGGCGTCGACCACCACGTGCTGCGCGTCCTTCGGGACGCGGCGGTCCCAGTCCTTGCGGGTGCCGTCGACGGGGAGCACGGCGTGTTCGAGGGTGGCGCGCTTCTCGGCCCAGTGGCGCGAGGAGCCCTGGCGGTCGGCATCGACCAGCACCGTGCGTTTGCCATCGAGCGCGAAGCGCGCCGCGAGGTTGGTCGACAACGTGGTCTTGCCCACGCCGCCCTTCGAACTGGCCACGAGCACCGTCTTCATCCCGACCCCCGGATACGCTGGAAGCCGCAGGGTACACGGCGCATGGCGGGCGCGCGCGCGGCTGCGTGCTAGCCTGCGTCGCATGACCGGCGAGATCGACCAGCTCTGGCAACGCGCCGAGTCGATGCTCCACCAGCGCCAGCTCGACCCCGCGAAGCAGGCCTACCAGGCCATCGTCGCGCGCGCCCCGGGCCATGCCGGCGCCTGGCTGCGCATCTCCACCCTCGCCTCCCTGCGGGGCCGGTTCCGCGAGTCCGCCGATGCGGCCTTGAACGCGGCCAACGGCGAACCCCAGCACCCGCAACTGCGCGCCGACATCTTCGACCGCCTCGTCGCAGTGGGCGAATCGCAGGCCGCGCCGATCTTCTTCGAACGCAGCTTCCTGGCCACGTGGTCGCCCGAGGCGTTGTTCGAAGGCGCGCTGGCGCTCAACACGCTCGGGCTGCCGACGCGCGCGCTCGAACTGGTGGACCTCGCCCGCGCCCGCGGCGAACGCGGACCGCGGCTGGGCCTGCTGCGCGCCACGCTGCTCGTCTTCGCCGGCCGCCTGGACGAGGCCGAGGCGGAGCTGGAATCGGTGATCGCCGTCGCCCCGCAGTTCGCGAGCGCGCATTGGACGCTGTCGAAGCTGCGCACGTGGACGCCCGCGCGCAACCACATCGATCGCCTGCGCAAGCGCCTGGTCGCCACGCCGACGCTGGATCCCGGCGTGCCCTACCTGTGGTTCGCGCTCTACAAGGAATACGAGGACTGCGGCCAGGACACCGAAGCATGGAAGGCGCTGGTGCACGGCTGCACCGCGCGCCGCCGCGCGATCGACTACGACCCGAAGTACGAGCAGGACGTCTTCGATCGCCTGATCCACCTCACCACGCCGGAATTCCTCGCGCCGCAGCCCCCCGCGCAGAAAGGCCCGCGCCCGATCTTCATCGTGGGCATGCCGCGCTCGGGCACCACGCTCATCGAACGCATCCTCGGCGCGCATCCGCAGGTGCGCGATGCGGGCGAACTGCAGGACTTCCCGTTCCAGATGGCGTGGGCCTGGGACCACCAGTCGCCGCGCATGCTCGACAACCACATGCTGTCGACGATCGACCGCGTGGATTTCGCGCAACTGGGCCAGCGCTACCTGCAACGCACGCAATGGCGCGCGTGGGCGGCCGACGGCGAGCCGCGCGCGGCGTACACCGACAAGCTCCCGCGCAACGCGATGAACGTGGGTTTCATCCATCGCGCCCTGCCCGGCGCGCGCATCCTCAACGTGGTGCGCGATCCGATGGACACGTGTTTCTCGAACCTGCGCGAATTGTTCGGCGCGGCCTATCCTTATTCCTACGACCAGCGCGAACTGGCGGCGCATTACCAGAACCACCGCAAGCTGATGGCGCACTGGCACGAAGTGTTGCCCGGCCGGATGCTCGATGTGTCGTACGAATCGCTGGTGGCCGACCCCGAAGCCGTCGCGCGCCAGGTCTTCAAGTTCTGCGGGCTGCGGTGGGTGCCGGGCTGCGCGGCGATCGAGAAGCGCAGCGCCCCCACCGCCACGGCGAGCACGGTGCAGATGCGCCAGCCCATCGATGCGCGCCACCAGGGCCGCTGGCATCGCTACGAAACCCAGCTCAAACCGCTGCGCGACGCGCTCGGGGACGCCGTGGACTGAACGCGCATGCGGGGCCGTATTGAGGCCGCGATCGGGGTCGGGGAAGGTCGGGCAAGCCGCCGCTGCTACAATTCGCGGTCTTTTTTCACGACTTTCGGTCGCGCCTCATGACCAGCACTGCTGAGCTTTCATCCCCCGCGTCCGCCAATACCGAGCTCACGAAGTCGGCGGTCGACGGCGATTACACCCTCGATCACAAGTACACGCGCCAGTCCGGCCGCATCTACCTGTCGGGCGTCCAGGCGCTGGTGCGCCTGCCGCTTATGCAGAAGCTGCGCGACCAGGCCGCGGGCCTGGACACCGCGGGCTTCGTCAGCGGCTACCGCGGTTCGCCGCTCGGCGGCTTCGACCTGGAACTGTGGCGCGCGAAGAAGCACCTCGAAGCGGCGCGCGTGAAGTTCACGCCGGGCCTCAACGAGGACCTCGGCGCGACGATGGTGTGGGGCACGCAGCAGACCAACCTGTTCCCGGGCGCGAAGGTCGAGGGCGTGTTCGGCATGTGGTACGGCAAGGGTCCGGGCGTGGACCGCACCGGCGACGTGTTCAAGCACGCGAACGCCGCGGGCACCGCGCCGAAGGGCGGCGTGCTCGCGCTCGCGGCCGACGACCACGCCTGCCGCAGCTCGACGCTGCCGCACGGCTCCGAACATGAATTCGTCAGCGCGATGATGCCGGTGCTCAACCCGGCCGGCGTGCAGGACATCCTTGACCTCGGCCTGATGGGCTGGGCGATGTCGCGCTTCACCGGGCGCTGGGTGGGCTTCAAGACGATCGCCGAAACGGTGGAGTCCTCCGCGTCGGTCGACGTCGATCCGCTCGCGCTGAAGATCGTGCTGCCGGAAGACTTCGAGCTCCCGCGCGGCGGCCTCAACATCCGCTGGCCCGATCCGCCGATGGACCAGGAGATGCGCCTGCACCAGTACGCGGTGAAGGCCGCGCAGGCGTTCGCGCGCGCCAACCAGCTGGATCGCATCGTCATCGATTCGCCGAACGCGCGCCTGGGCATCATCACCACAGGCAAGTCCTACCTCGACGTGCTGCAGGCGCTGGAATACCTCGACCTCGACGCGCGCGCCTGCGCCGACCTCGGCATCCGCGTGTACAAGGTCGCGATGACCTGGCCGCTGGAACCGGTGGGCCTGCGCCAATTCGCGCGCGGCCTGTCCGACATCCTGGTGGTCGAGGAAAAGCACGCCTTCATCGAAAGCCAGATGAAGGAATCGATGTACAACTGGACCGGCGAGCGCCCGTCCATCGTCGGCAAGTACGACGAAGCCGGCGAATGGATCCTGCCGTCCACCGGCGAACTCACGCCGGCGAAGATCGCCAGCGTCATCGCGCGGCGCATCCAGAAATTCCACGACAGCGAACACGTCCGCGACGTGCTGCGCTGGATGGAAGCGAAGGAATCCGAACTCGCCCTGCCCCGCGCCGCGTTCCCGCGCGTGCCGCATTACTGCTCGGGCTGCCCGCACAACACCTCCACGGTGGTGCCGGCCGGTTCGCGCGCGCTCGGCGGCATCGGTTGCCATTACATGGTCACGTGGATGGACCGCAGCACCGACACCTTCACGCACATGGGCGGCGAAGGCGTGACGTGGGCGGGCCAGGCCAGCTTCACCGACACGCCGCACGTGTTCCAGAACCTCGGCGACGGCACGTACTTCCACTCCGGCTCGCTCGCGATCCGCCAGTCGATCGCCGCCGGCGTCAACATCACCTACAAGATCCTCTACAACGACGCGGTCGCGATGACGGGCGGCCAGCCGGTCGACGGCACGCTGAGCGTTCCGCAGATCGCGCACCAGGTGCGCAGCGAAGGCGTGCAGACGATCGTCGTGCTGTCGGACGACATCGCCAAGTGGAGCGATCCGTCGATCTTCCCGTCGGGCGTGGAATTCCTCGACCGCAGCGAACTGGACAACGTGCAGAAGCGCCTGCGCGAGATCCCCGGCTGCACGGTGCTGATCTTCGACCAGACCTGCGCGACGGAAAAACGCCGCCGCCGCAAGCGCGGCAAGATGGTCGATCCGCAGAAGCGCGTGCTGATCAACTCGCTCGTGTGCGAAGGTTGCGGCGACTGCGGCAAGAAGTCGTTCTGCGTTTCCGTGCTGCCGAAGGAAACCGAGTTCGGCCGCAAGCGCGAGATCGACCAGAGCAACTGCAACAAGGACTACAGCTGCGTCAACGGCTTCTGCCCGAGTTTCGTGACGGTGCACGGCGGTGCGTTGCGCAAGAAGAAGGGCACGAATGCGGCCGACCGCTTGCAGTCGATCCCGATGCCCACGCTGCCGTCGCTCGACCAGCCCTGGAACATCCTGATCACCGGCGTCGGCGGCACGGGCGTCGTCACGATCGGCGCGCTGCTCGGCATGGCCGGGCACCTGGAGGGCAAGGGCGCGAGCGTGCTCGACCAGACGGGCCTGGCACAGAAGGGCGGCGCGGTCACCACGCACATCCGCATCGCCAACAAGCCCGAAGACATCCACGCCGTGCGCATCGCCGCGGGCGAGGCCGACCTCGTGCTCGGCTGCGACATGGTGGTGGTCAACGACTACTGGCCGTTGTCGAAGATCCGCAGCGGCCGCACGCAGGTCGTGCTCAACAGCTACGAAGCGATGCCGGGCACGTTCACCACGCGGCCGGACATGCAGTTCCCGGCGCAGGACATCGTCGGCGCGATCAAGCTCGCGCTCGGCGGCACCGATCCCTTCATCGTCGATGCCACGCAGCTGGCGACGGCGCTGATGGGCGACGCGATCGCCACCAACCTCTTCATCCTCGGCTATGCCTGGCAGCGTGCGCTGGTGCCGGTGTCGTTCGATGCGCTGATGCGCGCGGTGGAACTCAACGGCGCGGCGATCGAGATGAACAAGACCGCGTTCGCGTGGGGCCGCCTGGCCGCGACGGATTTGCCGGCCGTGCTCGAAGCCGCGGGCCTGTCGCGCAGCGTTCCGTCGCAGGACACGCTGCACGACCTGCCGGTGCTCTCGCCGGGCGAATGGGAAGGCCACGAGTGGGGCGCCAACGTCGCGCCGAAGCCGCTCGCGAAGGAAGACGAACTGCGCCACGTGCCCGCGCACGGTGCCGAGGTCGCGTTCCTCCCGCTCGACGATGCGCGCCTGTCGCGTTCGCTGGATGAAGTGGTGTCGCGCCGCGTCGCGTTCCTCACGGAGTACCAGAACGCCGGGTACGCGAAGAAGTATTCGGACTTCGTCGCGCAGGTCCGCGCCGCCGAACAGCAGCGCGCGCCGGGCAGCACCGATCTCTCCGAGGCCGTCGCGCGTTACGCGTTCAAGCTGATGGCCTACAAGGACGAATACGAAGTCGCGCGCCTGTACACCAGCGGCGATTTCCAGCGGAAGCTGCAGCAGCAGTTCGAAGGCGACTACAAGCTCAAGTTCCACCTCGCCCCGCCGCTGCTGGCGAAGAAGGACAGCGAAGGCCGCCTGATCAAGGGCGAGTACGGCCCGTGGGTGTTCACCGCGTTCAAGTGGATGGCGAAGCTGCGCTTCCTGCGCGGCGGTGCGTTCGACGTGTTCGGTTACACCGAGGAACGCAAGATGGAGCGTCGCCTGATCGAGGAATACTTCTCGACCGTGTCGTCGCTGCTCGCATCGCTCGACGGCGGCAACGTCGCGCTGGCGACGGAGATCGCCTCGATCCCGGAACACATCCGCGGCTACGGCCACGTCAAGGATGCGCACCTGCACTCGGCGAAGGAACGCGAAGCCGAGTTGCTGGCGAAGTGGAAGGCGCCGGGGGCGCCGGTGCAACGGGCCGCCTGATCAAGGGACCAGGGACCGGGGACCAGGGACCAGTCACTGCAAAAGCAAAAAAGCCGCGCTTGATAGGCGCGGCTTTTTCTTTGCTTTTCCCCGGTCCCTGGTCCCCAGTCCCCGGTCCCCCCTGCTTACTTCTTCGGCGCGTAGATCGGCGTCAGCAGGTCCGGCTTGCCTTCGATCCGCTCCAGGTGCGGGTACTTCAGGCCGTCGAAGTACGACAGCTTGATCGTGCGGAACAGGTCGAACTCCTTCACCAGCAGCGTGATCGGCTGCTTGCTGTCCTTCGCGGCCTTGACCGCGTCTTCCAGGATCTCGCCGCTGTACGCGCGATCGTTGACCGCCACGATGGTCATGCCCGGGCCGATGCCGGCCTTGAACGCCGGGCTGTCCCAGCGCACGTCGGACACGGTGCTGTCCTTGCCCACGCTCAGGCCCAGCGAATACAGGAAGTCCGCACCGCCGCCGTACTCGGCCTGCGCGGCCTTGGCGTACGCATTGGGCTTGTCCTTGTAGACCAGCTTCCAGCCCGAGGCCTCGATGCCGCCGGTGAGCGGCTTGCGGCCGTCGAGGCGATCGCGCAGGAACGTGTTCCAGTCGTAGGGCTCGATCGAATTGAGCGTGGCCACCACGTCGTCGAAGGTGTATGGGTTCACCTTCCAGTCGCCGTTGTTGATGCCGAAGAACTTCTTCGCGAAGTCGTCCAGCGAATGCTTGCCGCCGCTCTTCTGGCGCAGCAGGGCGTCGGTTTCCAGCCAGATCATCTGGCCGCCGGAGTAGTAGTCCTCGCTCAGCTGCCAGCTGCGATACGCCTTCGGCAGGCGCTTGGCGACGATCGGATCGTTGGTGGTGTCCTGCAGCGCGCGCCATTCCAGGCCCGGGCGGTTGTCGGCGTAGTTGGCCGCGACCAGCGCCAGCGCGTCCTTCGCGGTGTCGAAGGTGCGCAGGCCCGCGCGCGCGGTGATCACGTTGCCCCAGTACTGCGTCTGGCCTTCGTACACCCACAGCAGGCTGCCCTGCATCGGCGTGTTGAAGTTCGGCGTGGCAAGGTCCGCGCCGCGGCGGTACTTGCCGTCCCACGAATGGTTGAACTCGTGCGCGAGCAGGTCGCTGCTGCCGGTCTTGGGATCCCACGAGGTGAAGTACTTCGGGCCCACGCCGTTCTCGCTGGAACGCTGGTGCTCCAGGCCGTTGCCGGACATCTGCGAGCTGAGCGAGAACAGGAAGTCGTAGTGGTCGTAATGGTGCGCGCCGTACAGCTTGTACATCTGCTGCACGAGGTTGCGGTGCGCCTGCAGGTGGTCGGGCTTGGCTTCGAGGTACTTCGCGTCGTCGGCGACGACGTTCAGGCGCACCGGCACCGGGCCGTTGGGGTCGAGGTCGTAGGTCTTGAAGTACTTGCCCGCGTAGATCGGCGAGTCGGCGAGCACTTCGAAGTTCACCGGCTTGTACGTCACCGTGTCGCCGGCGCGCGCCTGCGTTTCGAGCGCGGTGGCGGCCTGCCAGCCGGCCGGGTACTTCACGGTGGGCGCGAAGGTGATCGCGCTGGCGTCGTAGCCGGCGGGATACAGCGACATCGCGATCCACTGCAGGTTGAGCATCGCCGGCGTCATGACGACGCGGCCCTGCATGTTGTCGGTGGGCGAGAGGAACTGGAACGCGACGTCGAGCTGCGTGGCGCCGGCCGGCACGTCCACCTTGAACGCGAACACGTCGAGCGGATCGCGCACCCATTCCAGGCGCTTGCCGTTGGCGGAGATCTCCAGGCCCGCGATCTTGTCGACGCGGCCGTAATCGGCGTGGCTGCCCGGCAGCCATTTCGGCAACAGCAGCGTCATCGGCCCGGTCTGCTGCACCGGGATCTTCTGCTTCACCTGGAAGATGCGCTGCGACAGGTTGGTCGCGTCCACGTCGATGGCGATCGTGCCGGGATACGGCGTCTTGCTCGCGGCATACACCGGCGCCTGCGGCGAGGTCTGCGCGAAGGCGGCGGGCGCGGCGGCGAGCGCGGGCAGCGCCAGCAGCAGCGAAAGAGCGAGCACGGTCGGACGTGGCATTGCGGATCCCCCAGGAGGTGTCGAAAGGCGAAACGCCGATCGTCTGTCATGGAGCCCCCGCGCAACCCCTGCCATTCGGCATGGTCGCGCGGGCCGCGGTCGCATTCAGTGCGGCTTGAAGCTTCACGCGGCGCGGGCGTAGGGTGCGGCCTCCCCCGACATGGAGTCCGCCATGGCCCCCTCGACCCGCATCGCCTGCGTCGCCTTCACGGTGTTCGCGTTGTCCGCCTGCACGTCCACGCCGCACGGCGATGACGCCGTCGCATCGTCCGGCACGATGGCGCCCGCGCCCGCCGCCGATGCAGGCACCGCTGCCCCCGCAACGCCGGCGCAGCAGTGCAACGCCGACGCCGCGCAGTCCGCGGTGGGTCAGGTGGCCTCGGATGCCGTGGTCGAAAAGGCGCGGACGGATGCGGGCGCGACGGTCGCGCGCACGCTCAAGCCCAACCAGGCGGTGACGATGGAATACCGCTTCGATCGCCTGAACCTGCGCGTCGACGCGAAGAACGTCGTCGAGTCGGTGGCCTGCGGCTGAGCCCGCCCTAGGTCAACGGCGAACCGGCGAGGATCATCTTCGCCAGTTCCGGTTCGCCGCTTTCGATCAGCTGCACCGGCGTCTTGCGGAAGCCGCTGAGCACCATCGCTTCGCTCAGGCACCACTCGCGTTCTTCGCGCGTCAGCGTGCGGCTGCCCGCGGCCACGTCCTGCAGCGTTTCGCGCGTGGGCTGCACGTCGACGGGTTCGGCGGGCGTCTGGTGCACCGGCGTCGGCAGCGCGCGGATGCGTGCGCCGGCTTCGATCAGCATCCGCATGCGCAGGCGCGCGGCTTCGGCGGCGGGGATGTTGTCGTTGACGCCTGGGACGGCGTCGGCGAGGGCCTGGCGCAGTTCGTCGCGTTCGCGGCGCACGCGCAGCTGCGCCTCCGGCGATTCCTCCGTGTTCGACAGCCCCAGGATCGCGTCCTCGATGCGCGCGCGGAGCGGGCTCGATTCGAAATCCGGCACGGCGCGGCGCAAGGCGGTGCCGCAGTCCAGCAGCAAGGCGCGCAGGGAGCTCATGCGTTGGCATCCTTGCGATCGGCGTCGGTCAACTCTGCCGCGGCCGGGACCGGCGGCGCCTCGTCCTCGGCCACGTGGTGGCTGCGCGCCTCGTCGGCGTCGACGGGCTGGTGTTGCAGGAAGCGGTTCTCGGCGGTTTTCTCGACGATCCGGTGGCTGTGCTTGTTGTGCATGGCGCGGCTCCCGCGGGAATCCCGGGGGAGCCTAGACCGGCGGATGTTGTGGCCGCGTCACTTCAGGGTGCGATCGAACAATTCCAGGATCCGGCGGTACTCGTCGTACCAGCTGTCGGGGTGCGTGAAGCCGTGGCGTTCCAGCGGATACGGCGCCAGTTCCCACTTGTCCTTGCGGAGCTCGATGAGCTTCTGCGTCATCATCACCGAGTCCTTGAAGAACACGTTGTCGTCGATCATGCCGTGGGCGATGAGCAGCGAATCCTGCAGGCCGGCGGCGTATTCGATCGGCGAGGAGACCTTGTAGGCCTCCGGGTCGAGTTCCGGCGTGTTGAGGATGTTGGCGGTGTACTCGTGGTTGTACTGCGACCAGTCGCTCACCGGGCGCAGCGCGGCGCCGGCCTTGAACACGCCGGGCTGCTTGAACAGCGCCATGAACGTCATGAAGCCGCCGTAGCTGCCGCCGTAGATCCCGACATGCGCGCGGTCGCCCTGCTTGTTGGCGACGATCCAGTCCAGGCCGTCGAGGTAATCCTCGAGCTCCGGCGTGCCCATGCGGCGATAGATGTCGGTGCGCCACTTGCGGCCGTAGCCTTCGGAGGCGCGGTAGTCGAGGTCGAGCACGATGTAGCCGCGCTGCACGAGCAGGTCATGGAACATCTGCTCGCGGAAGTAGTTCGGATAGCGCGTGCTGACGTTCTGCAGGTAACCGGCGCCGTGCACGAACATCACGATCGGGTACGTGCGGCCGGCTTCCATCTGCTTCGGGCCGTAGTACTTGCCCCAGATGGTGCCCGCACCGTGCTTCGACGGGATCTGCACGTACTCCGGCTGGATCCACGTGCGCGCGCGGAACTGCGGCGTGCGCGTGTCGGTGAGTTCGGCCAGGCCTTCGCCGTTGGCGCCGATCACCGCGACCTGCGGCGGGATGTAGCTGCCGGAGTGGCGCACCAGCACCTTCGCCTCGTCGGGCGAGAGCACGAAATCCTCGACGCCATCCAGCGCCGTCACTTCGCGCACCGCGCCGCCGTTGCGATCGACGCTGCACACTTCGTAATCGCCCGGCCACGCGCGGTTGCACAGGAAGAAGAAGCGCTTGCCGTCGCCGGTGAGCACCGGCTGCGAGGTTTCCCAGTTGCCCGACGTCAGCGCGCGCGGCGCGCCGTTGCCGTCGGCGATGTACAGGTGCGAATAGCCGTCCTGCTCGGAGAGGAACCACAACGCGCCATCGGGCGCGAAGCCGAAATCGTTGAAGCCCCAGTTGATCCAGGCCGGATCGGTGAGGCGATGGCGCGACTGCAGCTTCGCGTTGGCGAAATCGACGGTGGCGATCCAGCGATCCTTGTTGTCGATCGCGCGGACCATCACCGCGGCCTGACGGCCATCGGGCGTGAAGCGGATCGACGGCGGGCCGCTGTTGTCGCCGGAGGTGAGCACCTGCACGTCGCGCGCGCCCTTCAGCGCGGGCTTCTTCGCGGCCTTGCGCATCGCGGCGAGCGGATCGACGTCGATGCCGGGCAGCGCGTCGAACTTCAGTTCGCGCACGCTCGCGCCGTTGACGTCGACGAGCCACAACCGCTGCGGCAGCGGCGCGTTGTGGCCGACGCGCGTGCGCACGTCTTCGAATTCCTCGTACCCCGATTCGGTCACGTACTTCGGCATCTTGCCGGCGGTGCCGGTGTCGGCGCCCTTCGCGGTGGTGACGACCAGCAGCCAGCGGCCGTCGGGCGACAGCGCGCTGTCGGCGATCTCGACGTCGTCGCCGAGGAACGCCGGCGCGGGTGCGCGCGTCGGATCGGCCTTGCGCCAGGCGTCGCTCTGTTCGCGCGCGGCGTCCTTCTGCGCGCGGTCATTGCGCAGCGTGTCGATCAGGCGCAACTGGCGGTCGCGCAGGTCGTCGGCCTTCGGCGGGGTGTTCGGTGCTTTTTCCGCACGCACGACCGCGGCCTGGCGCACGCCGTCGCGCGCGGTCCAGCGATACCAGTCGTTGGAGACGCGGAACGCGAGGCTGCCGTCGCTGCCCCATTGCGGCTGCGATTCGTCGTCGTTGCTGCGCGTGACCTGCGTGAGCGCGCCGCTGCGCAGGTCGCGCACGAACACGTCGCCGTTGCGCACGAACGCCATGTGCGCGCGCGTCGCGTCGATCACCGGTTGCGCGGCGTCGGCATCGGCGCGCGACGGGCCGTCGAGCACGGTGGCCACGCCGCCGGCGATCGGCTGCACGTAGGTATCGCGGACCGTGGCGCCGGCGCGCTTGCGCAGCGAATACGCACGCTGGCCGTCCCACGACCACCACGCCTGTTCGATCGGCGGGCCGATCCAGTCCGGATCCGCCATCACCTGCGTGAGCGTCAGCGGCGCATCGGCGGTGGCGGCCTGCGGCGCCTGCGGCGCCTGCGCGAAGGCGGGCATCGCGAGGGTGGCGAGGAGGCAGGCGAACGGAAGCAACGGTGCGGCGGCGGGCAAGCGCATCGGGAGTTCTGGCAGGACGGAAGCCGCGCAGCCTAGCAGCCGGGACGGGCGCGGGCCGAGGTCAAAGGTCATGCGGATTCGCGCGAAATCGCCCTACATCCGGGCTCGTGGCGGCGCATGCGCCTGCCCTTCGCGCGCCGGGCCCTGGAACGGTGCGAGCCCATGCACGGCCGGCCCGTTCAGCCGGTGCCCGTCGACCGCATCGAATCGCGAGCCGTGGCAGGGGCAATCCCAGCTGCGCTCGGCGCCGTTCCAGTGCACCACGCAGCCCAGGTGCGGGCACATCGCCGAATGCAGGTGCAGCGCGCCCGCGTCGTCGCGCCACGCGGCCACCTTCTGCAACCCGCAGCGCAACACGGCGCCCTCGCCCGCCGGCAACGCGCCGAGGCCTTCGATCTCGCCGGCGCTCATCCAGTCGGCGTAGTACGGCACGAAGTTGAGCGTTTCGCGCACGAAGGCATCGGCGGCGCGCAGGTTGAGGCGGCTCGGCGAATACAGCGCGCGCAGCGGCGAATCGCCGTCGACGATCAGGTCGGCGATCAGCGCGCCGGCGATCGTGCCGTGCGTGAGGCCGTTCCCGGAATCGCCGGTGGCGATGTACACGTTGTCGGCGAAGCCGGGGTTGTGGCCGAGGAAGGCGAGGCCATCGATCGGTTCGATCACCTGCCCCGACCAGCGATAGCCCACGTCCAGCGCGTCGGGGAAATGGTGGCGCGCCCAGGATTCCAGGACTTCGTAGCGCACGGCGGGTGCGTCGTCCTGCCCGGTCTTGCGGTCTTCGCCGCCGACGACCAGCCACGTGCCGTTCCGCGCATGGGCGATGCGGACGTAGTGGTAGGGCTCGCACATGTCCCACAGCAGCGCGTCGGGCACCGCGCCCGGATCCAGCCGCAACGCAATCACGTACGTGCGGTACGCGGCCTGTTTCGCGTGGATGGCGATGCGGTCGTTGAAGGGCACGTTGGTCGCGACGACGACCGCCTCGGCCTGCACGCGCGCGCCGTTGGCGCAGGTGGCGCCGGCGTTCGCACCGCCGTCCACCGCATCGACGCGGGTGTGCGTGTGCAGGCGACCCCCGAGTTGCACGAACGCCCGCGCGAGCCCGCCGAGGTAATCGAGCGCGTGGAAGCGCGCCTGCCGCGGGAATCGCAACGCATCGCCGAAGGCCGCCATCGCCCCCGGCGGGGCCGCGACGCGTTCGACCGCGATGCCGGCCCGGCGCGCGGCCGCGAACTCGTCGTCCAGCAGCCGCGCGGTGCGCGCATCGTCATGCCCCCGCACCAGGTACCCGTCGACCCGCGCGAACCCGCAGACGATGCGTTCGTCGATGCAGGTGCGTTCGATCATGTCGATCGCCACGCCGTGGCTGTGCGCGGCCAGGCGCGCGCCCTGTTCGCCGTGCAGGTGTTCGAGGCGGCAGTAGCGATCGTCGAGGGCGTCGGACAGGTGGCCCGTGGTGCGCGCGGTCTGGCCGTCGTGGAGGTCGCCTTCTTCCAGCACGACCACGTCCGCGCCGGCGCGCGCCAGGCGGTACGCCGTGGTCAGGCCGGCGATGCCGGCGCCGACGATGCAGACGCGCGCATGCGCATCCGCGGATAGGGGCGCGAAAACAGGCGGATCAGCCGTCGCCATCCATAGGGAGCGACTGGCGCTTTTGCGTTCGGAGGTCGGAGTGCGTTGCATCGACTCACCTGCATTCGCGCGTGATCCAGCCTAGCCCCCGTTGCGGTGATGGGTGCGTGGACTGCGCGCGCACGGGCGTATTCATCGGCGGGGCACGGCCGGGTTCGGGGCGGGCGGATGCGATGCCTCCCTCACGATCGGGGAAGTTCTTCACGCATGCGGGAATTGCGGGTTCCGTCACAACGTCGTTTCCTACACAATCGTCGCGACTTTCGACGGGCCCGCGATGCACGCTTTCGTCTACAAGAGCCTCCGACAGGCCGACACCTACGTGTACCTCGCTGCGCGCGACGACTTCGCCCGCCTGCCGACGCCGTTGCGCACGCAGGTGGGCGAGTTGCGCTTCGTGCTCGAGGTGGCGCTGACCCCGGAACGCAAGCTGGCCCTGGCCGATCCCGCCGTGGTGCGCGAAAACCTCGCCACGCGCGGCTTCTACGTGCAGTTCCCGCCCACGATGGCGGACCCGATGACGGAAGACTGGGGCACCGATGGCTGAGCCCGCGCGCCGGTCATTGCGCATCGCGGCCGCGGCCCTGGCGGGCGTGGCCCTGTCGCTGGCGACCGGGTTCGATGCCGCGCTCGTCGCCGGGATCGCGGGCGCCCTGGCGCAGCCGGCCCATGCGCTGGCGGTGTCGTGGTGGCGCGGCACGCGCACCTCGTCCCGCTGGCCGCGCGATGCGGGCGCCCTCGCCAGCTTGTGGGCGGGCGGGCTCGTCGTCGCCGCGATCCTGGTGGTCTGGCCCCTGGCCGCGCTGCGCGAGACCGGCAGCCTGTCGGCCGCGATCGGCCTGAGCCTCGCCGCCGGCGTCGGCCTGCTGCTGCTGTGGCGCACCTGGCCGGTGTGGCACGTGCTGGAACGCGAAGGCGGCCCGATCGGCAACGCGTGGCGCAGCCTGGGCGAACTGGAAATCGGTGCGTGGCGCGGGCTCGGCGTCGCCGCGATCGTGGCGGCGATCCTCGGCGCGATCCTCGCGCTCGCCTGGCCGGGCGTGTTGCCGGCGCCGATGCGCTGGCCGGTGGCGATCGCGCTCGCGCTCGGCGGGTTCGGGCTGCACTGGGTGCTGCAGGTGATCGCGACGGCGTCGCCGCTGCCCTTCGAACAACTGCTCGCGGCCGCGGACACGGACGATGCGCCGCTCGAACCGATCGCGCTGCACGACGACCTCGACGTCGCGCTGTACGCCGCCGCGCGCGGTGGCCGCGTGGATCGCGCCCTCGCGCTGCTCGATGCCGGCGCCAACGGCCATGCGCTGCCGCCGGACGACGAACGCGACCAGCGCACGTTGCCGATGCTCGCCGCGATCCTCCCGGACCTGCGCCTGCTGCGCATGCTCATCCAGCTCGGCGTCGACGTGAATGCCGCGCACGCCGGCATGGCGCCGCTGCTCGCCGCCACGCGCGACAGCTGGCACGGCCGCCCGGAAGCGGTGATGACGCTGCTCGCCAACGGTGCCGACCCGCGCGTCGCCGATGCCGACGGCAACACGCCGCTGCACCACGCCGCGCGCAGTTCCGATCCCGGCGTCGCCGCGCTCCTGCGCGATGCCGCGGCGGAAGTCGACGCGATCAACCACGACGGCCTCACGCCGCTCGGCATCGCGTGCGCGGCCGGCAACTGGCGCCTTGCGCGCTTCCTGCTCGAACGCGGCGCCAAGCCCGAACGCGCCGGCGCCACGCCGGTGCTGCTCGCCGCCGCCGGCACGGAAGAAGACGATGTCGCCGGCGTGCAGCTGCTGCTGAAGCACAAGGCGAAGGCCGACGCACGCGACGCACGCAGTCGCAGCGCCCTGCACGAAGCCGCGCGCGCGGGGCATGTCGAGATCGTCGACATGCTGGTCGCCGCCGGCGCCGACGTGCAGGCGCAGGACATCGACGGCCGCACGCCGTGGCTCGAAGCCGCGCGCGGCGGGCACCTGGAAGTCCTCGAACACTTGCTGCTGCATCGCCCGCAACTCGCGCATGCCGACCACGACGGGCGCGATGCGCTGATCCTGTCCGCCACGGCGGACGGCGCGACGCCCGCGCTGGTGCAGCGTTTGCTGGAACTCGGCCTGGATCCGATGCGCCGCGACAACGAAGGCAAGCGCGCAGCCGATCATGCGGCGGCCGCGGGGCGCTGGTCGCTGGTCTCCGCACTGGATCCGGCCTATCCGCTGCCGGCGGCCGTGGCCGATGGTGGTGCTGCAACGGCCATCGATCGCGCACCGGTGACGTTGATGCGCGATGCGTTGCGCGAAGGACGCTTCGGCGACCTGCACACGGTCGCGGGGCTGCTGTCGCCGCGCGAACTCGGCGTGCAGTTGCGCGAAGCCGCGACGGGGGCCAATCCCGGCGCGCGCATCGACTGGCTGCTCGCCAACGGCGCCGATCCCGACGTGCGCGAAGGCCTGGAGGACAACGCGATGTTCGCGTTGCTCGCGCAGGGCCCGGCCGCGGCAGGCGCGGTGCAGGCGTTGTTGCGTCGCGCGGTGTCGCCTGCGGGTGCGGGCGGACTGGCGCGGTTCCTCGGCGGGTGCGTCGCCAGCGACCACGCGGGTCGCGGCCTGGAACAACTCGCACTGGATTTGCTCGAACGCGGCGCCGATCCGTATGCGCCCTCGCCCGCCGGCGATCCGCCGCTCGCGCTGGCCGTGCGCCTGGGCTGGTTGCGCGTGGTCGAACGCCTCGTCGCGCACGGCGTCGATCTCGATGCGCGCGATTCGCACGGCATGACGGCGTTGCATCTCGCCGCGGCGCTCGGGCGCGAATCGGCGTTGAAGTCGCTGATCGCGCAGGGCGCGAATCCCGACATGCGCGCGGCCGATGGCCAGACGCCGCTCGGCGTTGCGTTGTCGTCGGGGCGTCGCGATCTCGCCGATTGGCTCGACTGGCGCGGCTGGCCGTTGCCGGGGCGTCCGTTGCAGGCCGGCGATCTTCCGTCCGCGGCGATCGTCGGCGAGGCCGATGCGGTGCGCCGCCTGCTCGATCTCGGCTTGCCCGTCGATGCGACGGATACGCAAGGCTGCACCGCGTTGTTGCGTGCGGCCGGTGGCGGGCATCGTGCGGTCGTCGACCTGTTGCTCGATCGCGGTGCGGATCCGCGCATCGCCGCGCGCTCCGGCGCGACGCCGTTATCGGCCGCCGTGAGCATGCGCCAGGCCGACATCGTCGAACGCCTGCTCGCCGCCGGTGCGCCGCTCGAACAACGTTTGCCGGGTGAAGTGACGGTGCTGATGCTCGCCGCCGCGCTTGGTTTGCCGGATCTCGTCGCGCGCTTGCTGACCGCCGGCGCCGACGTGCATGCGAGCGATGCGCAAGGCCTGGCGCCGCTGCATTGCGCGGCGCTCTACGGATTCACCGCGCGCGAACGCCCGCGTCTCGTCGCGTTGCTCGATACGTTGCTGCTCGCGGGCGCGGAAGCCGACCAGCCCGCGGCCGGTGGCGTCACGCCGCTGCTGCTGTTGCTCGGTGCGCGCGCCGAGCCGGGCACGGCATGCGACGAAGACGTCGTGCTCGCCGGCCTCGAACGCCTGCTCGACGAAACCGTCGCGCTCGAAGCACGCGATCCGCGCGGCTTCGGTCCGCTGCACCTCGCGGCGTTGCATGGCTTGTTGCAGGTCGTGCAGCGCCTGATCCGCGCGGGTGCGGATCCCGACCTGCGCGACGGCCTCAACCGCAGCGCGCGCGAGATTGCGGTGATGCGCGGCTTCGTGGATGTCGCCGCGGAGTTCGTGCCTGCCACGCCGGGCGGCGTGTCGATGGCGCGGTTCCTGCGCGAACCGCGCTGAAACCGCTGGACTAGACGTCTTCCTGGCGCGCCGCCGCGGTCTGCGTCGTTGATTCGCGCGCGGAGCGTTCGGCCGGCGGCGTCGACAAGCCCTTGAGGTCACCTTCGCCACGGTCGGCGCCGAAGAGCTGTTCGAGTTCCTTGCGCGCCTGCTGCGAGGTCTGGATGAGCGCGGCTTCGTCGTCGTAGACCAGGTATTGCGTGCGCAGCAGCGCTTCGTCGTGCTCGCGGAATTGCTGCACGCGATCGGCGGCGACGTCCGGCGGCAGGCCCAGTTCCTGCAACACGTGCTGGCCCATCACCAGGCTGGAGTGGAACGTCTCGCGCACCACCTGCGCGCCGAGGTCGAACAACTCCCATGCATGGCGGCGATTGCGCGCACGCGCGAACACGGTGGCTTCCGGGAACTGGCGGCGGATCGCCCGCACGGTGCGCAGGTTGGTTTCGACGTCGTCGACCGCGATCACGAACACCTGCACGTCCGACGCGCCCGCCGAACGCAGCAGGTCGGCGTTGGCCGGATCGCCGTAGTAGATCTTGCTGCCGAAGCGGCGCAGGAATTCCACCTGCTCCTGGCTGTGCTCGATCGCGATGAACGGGATGCGCTGCGCCGCCAGCATGCGTGCGACAACCTGGCCGAAGCGCCCCATGCCCGCGATCAACACCTTCGGCTCGGCTTCCGGCGTGATCGTGTCGAACGGTTTCTCGGGCGCCGGTTGCGCGGCGAGCCAGCGCGACAGGCCGATGTACAGCGGCGGCGTGAGCGCCATCGACAAGCCGACGATCGCCACCAGCTGCGCGCGTTCGACCGCGTTGATCAGCCCGGCGCGCATCGCATCGCCGAACACGACGAATGCGAACTCGCCGCCCAGCGCCAGCACGCTGCCCAGCAGCAGCGCCTCGCGCTTGCCCAGCCCGCCGGGCTTGATGCCGATGAGGAACAGCAGCGCGAACTTGATCGACATCAGGGCGAGCACGCCGAACACGACGAGCGCCGGATCGCGCGCGATGCCCAGCACGTCGATCGACATGCCGATGGCAATGAAGAACAGGCCGAGCAACAGGCCTTCGAACGGTTTGATCTGCGCTTCCAGTTCGTGGCGGAACTCCGAGTCGGCGAGCAGCACGCCGGCGAGGAATGCGCCGAGGCCCATCGTCAGGCCCGCGATCTGCATCAGCCACGCCGCGCCCAGCACCACGAGCAACGCGCTGGCAGTGAACACCTCGGGCATGTTGGTCTTCGCCACCACGCGGAACATCTGCCGCAGCAACAGGCGACCGCCGATCACGACGCCGGCGATCGCGCCGACGGCCTTGGCGATGGCCATCCACGACACGCCGTTGCCATGCGCGCCGCCGAGCAGCGGGATGGCCGCCAGCAACGGGATGGCCGCGAGGTCCTGGAACAGCAGGATCGCGAACGCGAGGCGGCCATACGAGGTGGTGAGCGCCTTGCGTTCGGCGAGCAGTTGCAGGCCGACGGCCGTCGACGAAAACGCGAGCCCGATGCCGACGACGATCGCGCCGGCATGGTTGATGTTGCGAAACACCACGAGCGAGGCCAGCGCGATGCCGCACGTGAGCATCTGCAACCCGCCCGCGCCGAACACCGGTTTGCGCATCACCTTCAGGCGCGTGGGCGACAACTCCAGGCCGATGACGAACAGCAGCATGACCACGCCGATTTCGCTGGCGGCCAGCACGGGCGCAACGTCGCGGATCACGCGCGCGCCATACGGCCCGAGGATCACGCCCACCACGAGATAGCCCAGCACCGCACCCAGCCCGAAACGACGGAACACCGGCACCGCGATCACCGCGGCCAGCAGGAACACCAACGCCAGTTCGAGCCCGCCACTTCCGTGCATGGGGTTACCTCCGGTCACCTGTGCCGAATACTGCCACGCGCGTATGGCTGAGCCGTTGCGCGCAATCCCGCTGCGACCCTAGCATCGCCGGGCGCGGGCGGGGTGCCTGCCGGGGGAACACAAGGATGCGACGGACGTGGATGATGGGGTTGCTCGCGTGCGCGATGGCGCTGATGGCGTCGCTGGTTTCGGCGCGCGAGCCGGAAGTGAAGACGGTGGATGTCGATGCCGACATCGTGATCGCGCAGGACGGCAGCGTGCGCGAGATCGACGTGGGCAAGGACGTGGCGCCGGGCGTGGCGGCGCTGGTGGAGAAGGCCGTGAAGCAATGGCGCTTCGAACCGGTGGTGCGCAACGGCAAGCCGGTCATGGCGAAGACGGGCCTGACGATGGACCTGGCCGCGACGAAGGTCGGCGCAGGTTATTCGCTGCGCATCCAGCGCGTGGTGTTCGTCAGTTCGCGCGCCAAGCCGCTGAAGTACGTGGTGCCCGGGATGCCGAGGACGGCGATGGGCAGCGGGATGAACTTCGATGTGCTCGCGGCGATGCGCGTGGATCCGCAGGGCAACGTGGTCGAGGCGGCGTTGTTGTCGCTCCAGGTCCGCGGCGGTCGTCGCGAACCCAAGCACCTGCGCGAAGACTTCGCGGTGGAAGTGGAGCGCGCGCTCAAGCATTCGAAGTTCCGCCCGGCGGACGTCGCCGCCGGCGAACGCGGTGACGATACGTTCTACCTGCCGCTCGATTATCGAAATGCGCTCGGGCGCGGCGCGTCGCTGACCATCGCCGAACGCTTCGGCGATGCCACGCCCGTGCCGTGGCTCACGCCCGACCAGCAACCGAAGCTGATCGAGCTGCCGGAAAGCAAGGGCGGCATGCCGGTGGCGATGGCGGACAGCGATGTGCGGTTGGCGACGAAAGTCGTGGGCGCCACGCTCTGACACCTGCATCCCGCGCCAACAAGAACGCCCCGCATCGCGGGGCGTTTTCTTTTCCTGCCGGAAGCCGATATCAGCGCTTCATCGAGCCGAAGAACTCGTCGTTGGACTTCGTGTTCTTCATCTTGTCGAGCAGGAATTCCATCGCGGCGATCTCGTCCATCGGGTGCAGGAGCTTCCGGAGGATCCAGATCTTCTGGAGCATTTCCGGCTCGATGAGGAGGTCTTCGCGGCGCGTGCCCGAACGGTTGATGTCGATCGCCGGGTAGACGCGCTTTTCGGTGATGCGGCGGCTCAGGAGCACTTCGGAGTTGCCGGTGCCCTTGAACTCTTCGTAGATCACCTCGTCCATCTTGCTGCCGGTTTCGACCAGCGCGGTGGCGATGATGGTCAGCGAGCCGCCTTCTTCCACGTTGCGCGCCGCGCCGAAGAAACGCTTCGGGCGGTGCAGCGCGTTGGCGTCCACGCCGCCGGTGAGCACCTTGCCGGAGCTCGGGACGACGTTGTTGTACGCGCGGGCCAGGCGGGTGATGGAGTCGAGCAGGATGACGACATCCTTCTTGTGCTCGACCAGGCGCTTGGCGCGCTCGATCACCATTTCGGCGACCTGCACGTGGCGCGCGGCGGGTTCGTCGAACGTGGAGGAGATGACCTCGCCGCGCACGGTGCGCTGCATTTCGGTCACTTCTTCCGGGCGCTCGTCGATGAGCAGCACGATCAGGTGCACGTCCGGGTGGTTGGTGGTGATCGCGGTGGCGACCTGCTGCAGCATCATCGTCTTGCCCGCCTTCGGCGGCGAAACGATCAGTGCGCGCTGGCCTTTGCCCTGCGGCGCCATCAGGTCGAGGATGCGGCCCGAGATGTCCTCGGTGCTGCCGTTGCCGCGCTCCAGCGTGAAGCGGCGGCGCGGGAACAGCGGGGTGAGGTTCTCGAACAGCACCTTGTTCTTCGAGGCTTCCAGCGGCTCGCCGTTGATCGTGTCGACCACCGACAGCGCGAAGTAGCGCTCGCCATCCTTCGGGAAGCGGATGCGGCCGGACAGGTGATCGCCCGTGCGCAGGTTGAAGCGGCGGATCTGGCTCGGCGAGATGTACGTGTCGTCCGGGCCGGCCAGGTAGCTGGCTTCGGCCGCGCGGAGGAAGCCGAAGCCGTCCGGCAGGATTTCGAGCACGCCGTCTGCGGCGACGCCTTCACCGTGGCGCGTGAGCACCTTCAGCAGCGCGAAGATCACGTCCTGCTTGCGGGCGCGGGCCACGCCTTCGGAGATGTTCAGCTGTTCGGCGATCTCCAGCAGCTTCGGCGCAGGCATGCGCTTGAGGTCGCTGAGGGAGTACTGCGGGAAGCCTTCCGGCACGCTCGGCATCGGGCGCTGCGGGAAGTGCTGCTGTTCGTTCGCGCCCTGGTCCTGCGGCATGCCGTCGTCGCGGTAACGCTCGCGCTGGCGGTCTCGGCGGTTGCGGAAGCGGTCGCGGCGGTTGTTGTTGAAGCGGCCCTGGCCATCGCCGCCGTCATCGCCCTGGTCGCCGCCGTCGGCCTGCTGGCCGCCGCCCTGCTGCTGGGGATTCTGGTTCTGGTTCTGGTGTTGCTGCTGGTTCTGGTTCTGGTTCTGGTGCTGCTGGCGCTGCTGCTGGTGCTGCTGCGGCTGTTGCTGCTGCGGCGCCTGCGGTTGCTGCTGCGGCGCCTGCGGGGCCTGCGGCGGCGCGACGGGCGCGCTTTCGGCCGGCGGTGCGCTGGCGGCGGGCGCGGCCGCATCGGTGCTGGCGGCGGCTGCACGCGGCTTGCGCACGCGCTTCTCGGCGACGGCGCCGGAGTCGGAATTCTGGTCGGACAAGTAGGGATCCTCGCTAAGCGGCGAGCGCCCGCGGATGCGCGGGCGGGGTTTCAGGAGAGGGTTTCAGAAGGGTGCGGCGCGCTTTCGCCTGCGCCGGGTGCAGCGAAACTAGCACTGGCCCGACGCGGCGGCAAGCGTGCCCCGCTGATGGCAAGTGTGGAATTCAGCAAGTGTCGGCCGCGCGAAGGCACGGCCGGGGGTCATCTCAGAGCGCCTTGTCCAGCATCTGCGCCAGCTGGGCCTTGCCCACCGCGCCGATCTGGGTGGCCTGGACCTGGCCGTTCTTGAAGAGCAGCAGGGTCGGGATGGAGCGCACGTGGTACTTCATCGCGATGTTGCGGTTCTGGTCGATGTCGACCTTCACGACCTTGGCGCGGCCGGCATAGGTGGAGGCCAGCTCGTCGAGCGCCGGGGCGATCATCTTGCAGGGACCGCACCACGTCGCCCAGAAATCCACCAGCACCGGGCCCTGGGCAGTGAGGACCTGGGCGTCGAAATCGGCGTCGGTGGCGTGGATGACGTTGTCGTTCATGTGCGTCCTCGGAACTGCTTGGGCGTGGGAAGGCAGCCTGGCGCTCGGTGCGCCGCGGGCTGCTGCTAGACTTGGGCGCTATCCGCGGCGGCTTCAAGCCCCGCCCGCACCCCCGAATCGATGGCCGGCAGTCTGCTTCGCGGACGCCCCCCGACGCAAGGGCGACCACCGCGCCCCACAGGCAGCCTTCCGACGCATGAGCGACAAGCCCCTTACCGATATCGCCTTCTCCGAGTTCGACCTCCATCCGGCGCTGCTCGCCGGCCTGGAAGCCGCGGGGTTCAACCGCTGCACGCCGATCCAGGCGCTCACCCTGCCGCTCGCCCTCGCGGGCCGCGACGTCGCCGGCCAGGCGCAGACCGGCACCGGCAAGACGCTGGCGTTCCTGATCGCCGTCATCAACCGCCTGCTCACGCGCCCGGCGCTGGCCGATCGCAAGCCGGAAGATCCGCGCGCGCTGATCCTGGCGCCCACGCGCGAACTGGCGATCCAGATCCACAAGGACGCGGTGAAGTTCGCCGACGCGCTGGGCCTGAAGTTCGCGCTGGTCTACGGCGGCGTGGATTACGACAAGCAGCGCCAGATCCTGCAGTCGGGCGCCGACGTCATCATCGCCACGCCCGGCCGCCTGATCGACTACGTCAAGCAGCACAAGGTGGTTTCGCTGCACGCGTGCGAGATGTGCGTGCTGGACGAAGCCGACCGCATGTTCGACCTGGGCTTCATCAAGGACATCCGCTTCCTGCTGCGCCGCATGCCGGTGCGCACCGAGCGCCAGACGCTGCTGTTCTCCGCCACGCTCTCGCACCGCGTGCTCGAGCTGGCCTACGAACACATGAACGAGCCGGAGAAGCTGGTCGTCGAGACCGAGTCCATCACCGCCGCGCGCGTCCGCCAGAAGATCTACTACCCGGCCGACGAAGAGAAGATCCCGCTCCTCATCGGCCTGCTCTCGCGCAGCGAAGGCGCGCGGACGATGGTGTTCGTGAACACCAAGGCGTTCGTCGAACGCGTGGCGCGCGCGCTGGAGAAGGCCGGCTACCGCGTCGGCGTGCTCTCCGGCGACGTGCCGCAGAAGAAGCGCGAGTCGCTGCTCAAGAAGTTCCAGGCCGGCCAGCTCGAGATCCTGGTGGCCACCGACGTCGCCGCGCGCGGCCTGCACATCGATGGCGTCTCGCACGTCTACAACTACGACCTGCCGTTCGACGCCGAGGACTACGTCCACCGCATCGGCCGCACCGCCCGCCTGGGCGCCGAGGGCGACGCGATCAGCTTCGCCTGCGAGCGCTACGGCATGTCGCTGCCCGACATCGAAGCCTTCATCGACCAGAAGATCCCGGGCGAGCACGTCACCGCCGACATGCTGGTCGCGATGCCGCGCACGCCCCGCCCGGTGGTGGAAGGCGCGGAGCCGGAAGAAAGCGTCAGTTCCATCTTCCGCGAAGCGCGCGAGCAGAAGGCCGCGGACGAAGAACGCCGTGGCGGTGGTCGCAGCAAGCCTGGCGCGGGGCGTTCGTCGCCCGGCGGCGGGCGCCCCGGCGAGCGTCGCCCGCACGGTGAGCGCGGTCCGCGCCCGCCGCGCAAGCCCGAAGGCGTGCCCGCTGCCGCGGCCGTCGATGGCAGCGCGCCGCAGCCCGTGGCCGCCGCACCCAGGCCCCCGCGCCCGCCGCAGGCCTCGGTCGAAGGCGCGCCGGATGCCGAACGCGCGCCGCGCAAGCGTCGTCGTCGTCGCGGCGGCAAGCGCATCGAAGGCGCCGACGCGCTGCCGATGCAGCAGTCCGCGCCCGCGCAGGTCGGCGCCAAGCCGGCCTCCGTGCCCGACGCCAGCCCCTCGCTGCTGTCCCGCGTCGCGAAGGGCCTGAAGGCGCTGGTCACGCGCGCACCGCGCTCGCAGCACTGACGATCCGATGATCCGCACCGCCGCGCCTAGCCGCGGCGGTTGGCTCCGGCGATACTGCGGGCCCTCGTCCCACGGATGCGCCGCACGCCGATGTCGGTCCTGCGCTTCGACAATGTCAGCAAGCAATACCCGGGCGGGCATGTCGCGCTGTCGGAGGTGAGCTTCGACGTCGCGCCCGGCGAGATGCTGTTCGTCACCGGCCACTCTGGCGCTGGCAAGAGCACGCTGCTCAAGTTGATCCAGCTGGCGGAGCGTCCTTCGCGCGGCGCCGTGCTGTTCGGCGATCGCAACCTGGCGAAGGTGCGCGGCGGGAAGGTCGCGCTGCACCGGCGTTCGGTCGGCGTGGTCTACCAGAACCACCAGTTGCTGATGGACCGCAGCGTGGGCGAGAACGTCGCGCTCCCGCTGATCCTGCGCGGCATGAAGCGCGGCGAGATCGGCAAGCGCGTGCGCTCGATGCTCGAACGCCTCGGCCTGGGCCCGCGCGAACGCGCCCTGCCCTCGCAACTCTCGGCCGGCGAACAGCAACGCGTCGGCATCGCGCGCGCGCTCGTGGCAGAACCGGCGATGCTCGTCGCCGACGAACCCACCGGCAACCTCGACCCCACCTTGTCGGCCGAAATCATGGCGCTGTTCGCCGCGCTGCCGGAAACCGGCACCAGCGTGCTCGTCGCCAGCCACGACCTCGGCCTGATCAAGCGCATGCGCAAGCGCGTGCTGGTGCTGGACCAGGGGCGACTGGCCGACGACATCTCGCCGGAGGAGCTCGCCGATGCCTGAGGCAGCTGCCGTGCGCGACAAGCGCACCCATTCCAGCGGCCCCGGTGCGTGGGTCGACCATCATCTCTACAGCTTCGTCGCGAGCCTCGGGCGCGTGTTCCGCAAGCCCTGGGCCACCTTGCTCACCGTCGGCGTGATGGCGGTGGCGCTCGCGTTGCCGCTCGGCCTGTGGGTGGTGCTGGGCAACGTGCAGCGCTTCGCGGGCGAGGTGCAGAGCTCGCGGCAGATCTCGGTGTTCCTCAAGACGGGCGTCGATGCGGCGCATGCGAACGCAGTCGCCGACACATTGCGCAAGCGCGATGAAGTCGCTTCGGTCGTCGTGCGCACGCCGGACGAAGGCTTGCAGGTGCTGCGCGCGCAGGACGGCCTGGGCGAGGCGATCGATGCACTCGCCGCCACCGGGGCCGACGACAACCCCCTGCCCTACGCGCTGCTGGTGGTGCCGCGCGGCGATGACCTCACGCTCGCCGAATCCTTGCGCGCATTGCCGGATGTCGACCTCGTGCAGCACGACGCCGTGTGGCGTTCGCGCCTGGACAACTGGTTGCGCTTCGGCGGGCGCGTGGCGCTCGTGCTTGCGGCATTGCTGAGCCTGGGGGCGCTGCTCGTCGTCGGCAACACCGTGCGCCTGGACATCCAGTCGCGGCGCGACGAAATCGGCGTGCTGCAGTTGCTCGGTGCGAGCGACGGCTTCATTCGCCGCCCGTTCCTGTACCTGGGCATCTGGTACGGGCTCGCGGCCGGCGCACTCGCGCTCGCATTGCTCACCGGTGCATGGATGGCGTTGCGCGCGCCGCTGGCGGACCTCGCCAACAGTTACGGCAGCGGCTTCACCCTGCAGGGCGTCGATCCGTTGCAGGCCGCGATCGTGATCGGCGGCGCCACGTTGCTCGGCTGGATCGGCGCGGGCGTCGTCACCAGCCACTTCCTGCGCCAGACGCGGCCCACGCGATGAGCAGCCAGGACCTCCGGCATCTCATCAGCGACGCACCGCGCGTGCTCGTCGTCGATGGCTCCAAGCTCGTGCGCAAGTTGATCGGCGACGTGCTGGTGAAGGAATTGCCGAACGTCGAGGTGGTCGGTTGCGCGGGCGTGGCCGAAGCGCGCGCTGCGCTCGACACCGGCCCGTTCCACCTGGTCACCACCGCGCTGTCCCTGCCCGACGGCGACGGCATGGCGGTCGCGAAGATGGTGCGCGCCGCGTCCGGCCAGGCCTACGTGCCGGTGATCGTGGTGTCCGGCGAAGCGCAATCGCGCCTGGAAGACCGCAGCCTGAGCGAAGACGTCACCGATTATTTCGACAAGGGCCTCGGCCACAACGCGCTCGCCGCGTTCATCCGCGGCTACGTGCAACCCGAACCCGTCGCCGGCGCGCGCGTGCTCTACGTGGAAGACAGCCGGGTCGTCGCGATGGCGACCAAGCGCATGCTCGAACGCCAGGGCCTGCAGGTCGTGCACACGATCAGCGCCGAAGACGCGCTCAAGCATCTCGAAACCTTCCGCGACAGCCCCGATGCACCCGGCGCGGACCTCGTGCTCACCGACGTGTACCTGAAGGGCGAGCTCAGCGGCCGCGACCTGCTCGCGAGCATCCGCAACGATTTCCGCTACGGCAAACGCCAGTTGCCGGTGCTGGTGATGACGGGCGACGAGAACAAGGACAACCAGAGCGGCCTGTTGCGCGAAGGGGCCAACGACCTGGTGCTCAAGCCGATCGAAGAACGCCTGCTCGTCACCAAGACCCTGTTCCAGCTGCGCGTGGCGAAGATGCCGGAGCAGCGCAGCCTCGACGCATGACGGACGCACCGTCCGCGAACACCGACCGCGTTCGCCTCGAACCGGGCTGGAAATCGCGCATCGGCGATTACCTGTTGCGCGACGACATGCAGGCGCTGTCCGCGTTCCTGCGCGAGCGTCGGGCGAAGGGCGCGCAGGTGTTCCCGCCGTTGCCGCAGGTGTTCGCCGCGCTGGACGCCACGCCGTTCGACAAGGTGAAAGTGGTGATCCTCGGCCAGGATCCGTACCACGGCTTCGGACAGGCGCACGGCTTGTGTTTCTCCGTGCAGCCCGGCACCGCGATCCCGCCGTCGCTCGACAACGTGTTCAAGGAATTGCAGCGCGACCTCGGCATCCCGCGGCCTGCGCACGGCTGCCTCACGCACTGGGCCGAACAAGGCGTGCTGCTGCTCAACGCCGTGCTTACCGTCGAAGAAGGCAAGGCCGGCGCGCACGCGGGGAAAGGCTGGGAATGCTTCACCGACCGCATCGTGGAAGTGCTCGCCAACGAACGCGAGCATCTCGTGTTCCTGCTGTGGGGCGCCTATGCGCAGGCGAAGGGCAAGGTGATCGACACCGGCCGCCATCGCGTGCTGAAGGCGCCGCATCCTTCGCCGCTGAGTGCGCACCGCGGGTTCATCGGATGCGGGCACTTCTCGAAGACGAACGAATACCTGGTGCGGCACGGGCAAGCGCCGATCGACTGGCGCCTGCCTTGACCAACACGCGCTGACGCGCGTCAGTCCTGCTTCAACGCCAGGTCCACGCCGAGCGTCTTCGACAACTCCGTGATCCGCGCCTGCAGCGCCCCGTCCACTTCCTGCGGGCGCACGCGGCCGAGGATGCCCTTCAGCACGCGCTTCTCGTTGTCGTCCACCACGCCGTCGGCTTCGGCGATCGCGACGATGCGATTGAGTTCGCCCAGGTCCAGCTTGCCGTCGTCGCTGAAACAGGTGATCGAGTGGAAGGCCATCTCGAGGTAATCGCGGCTTTCGGCCATGTCTCGCTCCCTGCGGCTCAGAAGATCTTGCGATAGACGAGGAAGCACGAACGCTCGGCCACCTGGTCGTAGAGTCGCATCGCCGTCGTGTTGGTTTCGTGCGTTTGCCAGTAGACGCGGGGGGAACCCGCTGCACGGGCGCGGGCGTAGACCGCTTCGATCAGGGCGCGCCCGATGCCGGTGCCGCGCGCCGCCTCTGCGGTGAAGAGGTCCTGCAGGTAGCAGGTGGGCTGCAGCTGGATGGTGCTGCGGTGGAAGAGGTAGTGCGTGAGCCCCAGCAAGGTGCCCGCCCGGTCGGCGACCAGGGCGTGCATGGGTTCGGCCGGATCGAAGAACCGGGTCCAGGTCGTTTCGATGACCTCCGCCGGGACGGCGGTGTCGCCCTGCCGGCCATAGAAGGCGTTGTAGCCGGCCCACAGGCCCTCCCATTGCAGGCGGTCGGCGGGGGCGAGGTCGCGGATCACGATGGTGTTCATCGCCCGATCTTACGTGCGCTCCGGCCCCGCTCGCACTACATTGGTGCAATGTCCGACCGCGCCCTCGCCTTCGACCTGCTCACCACGCCCATCGCCTGGACGGGCGCCGATGGCCGCGTGGAAGGGGCGAACGCGGCGTGTGCGCGATGGCTGGGTGTCAGCGCGAAGCGGTTGATGGGCGTGCCGCTGGCGGCGCTCGAGTTCGAAGGCGATGCGTTCGCGCGCGCCCTGTCCGATCCCGCGCTCGAAGGCGCGCGCCTGCGCCGCATTCCCCTCGCCTTCCCCGGCAGCGATGCGCCGCGCTTCGCCGACGTCGCGTTGTCCGCGCGCGATGCGGGCGGCTGGTGGGTGGAAGCGCATCCGGTCGACGAATTTCCCGGCGAGGATCCCGCGCAGTTGTTGCCGAGTGCGTTGTCCGCGGCGCTGAAAGGCCTCGCGCATGAACTGCGCAATCCGCTCGCGGGCCTGAAAGGCGCCGCGCAATTGCTCGCGCGCCGCGTCGCCGACGATGCCACCGGCCGCGAACTCACCGCGCTCGTCGAATCCGAAGTCGATCGCCTCACCGCGCTGCTCGATCGTTTGCTGTCGCCCGCGCCGCCACGCCCGTTCGAACCGCTCAACATCCACGTCGTACTCGAACGCGTATTGCGCCTTGCGGAAACCGACGCAGGCTGGGCGGTGCGCCTCGTGCGCGATTACGACCCATCGTTGCCCGACGTGCTCGGCGATCCCGATCGCCTCACGCAAAGCACCTGGAACCTCGTGCGCAACGCGATCGAAGCCGGCGCCGCCAACATCACGCTGCGCACGCGCGCCGAACACCAGGTGCGCATCGGCGACACGCTGCATCCGCTCGCCATCCGCGTCGAGATCGTCGACGACGGACGCGGCGTGCCGGAAGAACTGGCCGAACGCATCTTCCTGCCCTTGGTGAGCGGCCATGCCGCGGGCAGCGGCCTTGGGCTGGCGCTCGCGCAACAGGTCGCGCGCGAGCATCGCGGCTCGCTCGCCTATCGCTCGCGCCCGGGCCACACGGTGTTCACGTTGTTGCTGCCGTCGTGGACGGCAGCGGAGGAGGGTACCGATGGCGAATGATGCGCGCCGCATCTGGATCGTGGACGACGATCGCGCCGTGCGCTTCGTCCTCGCCACCGCGTTGCGCGAAGCGGGCCACGCCGTCGATGGCTTCGAGAACGCGCGCGATGCGCTGGCGGCCTTGCGCGATCGCGGTGCGCCGGCGTTGTTGTTCACCGACGTGCGCATGCCGGGCGAAGACGGGCTCACGCTGCTCGACAAGCTCAAGCAGGCTGCGCCGCAGTTGCCGGTGATCGTGATGAGCGCGTACACCGACATCGCGAGCACGGCGGGCGCGTTCCGCGGCGGTGCGTACGAATTCCTGTCGAAGCCCTTCGACCTCGATGCCGCCGTCGCGCTGGTCGCGCGCGCGTTGCCGGAAGCGGGGGAGGGCGCGGCCGTCGCGCGCGTCGCACCCGCGATGCCCGGCACCGAGCTGATCGGCGAAACGCCCGCGATGCGCGCGTTGTTCCGCAGCATCGGGCGGCTCGCGCAGGCGCCGTTGTCGGTGCTCATCACCGGCGAAACGGGCACCGGCAAGGAGCTCGTCGCGCGCGCGCTGCATCGCGAATCGCCGCGCGCGCATCGGCCGTTCGTCGCGCTCAACACTGCCGCGATTCCCGCCGAACTGCTCGAGAGCGAATTGTTCGGCCACGAGGCCGGCGCGTTCACGGGGGCGACGAAGCGCCACGTCGGCCGCTTCGAACAAGCCGACGGCGGCACCTTGTTCCTCGACGAGATCGGCGACATGCCGGCGTCGCTGCAGACGCGGCTGCTGCGCGTGCTGGCCGAAGGCGAGTTCTTCCGCGTCGGCGGGCGCGAACTGATCCGCGTCGACGTGCGCGTGATCGCGGCGACACACCAGGACCTCGATGCACTCGCCGCCGAAGGGCGCTTCCGCGCGGACCTGCTGCATCGCCTCGATGTCGTGCGCCTGCACCTGCCACCGTTGCGCGAACGCACCGACGACGTGCCCGCGCTCGCCGAACGCTTCCTCGCCGCGGCCGCGCGCAAGCTGGACGCACCGCCGAAACATTTCGCCAAGGCCGCGCTTGCACGCCTGCGCGCGCACGACTGGCCCGGCAACGTGCGCGAACTCGAGAACCTCTGCTGGCGCGTCGCCGCGCTGGCGCCCGCCGATACCGTGGGCGTCGCCGATCTCGAAGCCGCCTTGCGCGCTTCACCGCGTGCATCCGTCGACGCCGACGACTGGGAAGCCGCCCTCGCACGCTGGGCCCGCGCCCGCATCGAGGCCGGCGACGCCGACCTGCATGCGGAAGCCAAGGCCAAGCTCGACCGGATCCTGCTGGATGCCGCCCTGGAACACACCCACGGCCACCGCGGCGAAGCCGCTTCGCGCCTTGGACTCGGACGTAACACGGTGACCCGCAAGCTCGGGCCCGGCCGCAAGCGTCGCTGATCCCTTTCACGGAGGAATTGCCATGCGCCATGCATCGCTCACCCTGTTCGTCGCCCTCGGCGTCACCGCGTGCGCGACCAAACCGCCGGCACCGCCCGCGGCGCCCGCACCGCAGAGCACGGCGAAATCCGCGCTGGTCAACCTTGCGCCCGCCTCGGGCAGCCTCGTCAGTGGCCGCGTGATGCTGGCGCCGATGCGCGACGGCGTGCATCTCACCGGCACGATCGGCGGCTTCCAGCCCGGCAGCGTGCATGGCCTGCACGTGCACGACAAAGGCGATTGCAGCGCCGCCGATGCGAGCAGCGCGGGCGGGCATTTCAATCCGACGGCCAGTGCGCACGGCCGCGCCGGCACGGCCACGCACCACGCGGGCGACATGGACAACGTCACCGCCGACGGCAATGGCCAGGTGCAGCTCGACATCCACCTGTCCAACGTGACGCTGGGCGGCGGTGCGGCGAACGACATCGCCAACCGCGCGCTCGTCGTGCACGCAGCCGCGGATGACTACATGACGCAGCCCTCCGGCAACAGCGGTGCGCGCGTGGCGTGCGGCGTGATCCAGGTGAAGGGATGACCGCCGCGGTCTACCGCGTGCGGACCGCGCACGCGGCCGACGCCCCGTTGCTCGCCGAATGGGCGGCCGCGATGGCGCTGGAAACCGAACACAAGCAACTCGACCACGACACGGTGCGCGCGGGCGTCGCGACGGGCATCGCCGAACCGGCGAAGGCGCGTTACTTCATCGCGATGCAGAACGCGTCGGTCGCAGGCTCGGAAGTGCTCAGCATCCCGGTCGGCACGCTGATGCTCACCACCGAATGGAGCGACTGGCGCAACGGCGACTGGTGGTGGATCCAGAGCGTGTACGTGCCACGCGAACACCGGCGCAAGGGCGTGTTCGCCGCGCTGTACAAACACGTGGAGACGTTGGCGAAGGACACGCCGGGCGTGGTCGGCTTGCGCCTGTACGTCGAACGCGAGAACGCCAACGCGCAGCGCACCTACGAAGCGCTGGGCATGCAGGACGAGGGGTACCGGATCTTCTTCGCGAAGACTTAGGCGAGCTCGGCGTGCGAATCCACGCCGGCATCGCAATGCACGAAGTTCACCGGGATGCCGTGCGCCTGCAACACCGCGGCGAACTGGCGCTGGCGTGCCTGGAAATGTTCGAACGCGCGTTCGAGCCGATCGCAGTCGCCTTCCGATGCGTGCGCGGCGTCCGGCATGTAGCGCGTGCGCCACGCTTCGGGCGTGAACAACGCGATGCGCGCTTCGCGATCGGCGTAATGCACGACGGGTTCCGACCCGGCCTCGAGCCATTCTTCCGCATCGGGGGCGAGCAGCGCGGCTTCCAGCACGGGCCACAACGGCGCGAGGCCGGCGTGTTCGTACTGCAGCGCCATCATCGCGGCGAGGTCGTGCAGCGTGAGATAGCGCGCGTGCTCCACCTGCAGGCCGAAGGTTTCCTGCGCGAACAACGCCGTCGCAGCGCCCGCCATCCCGCGCTCCATCAACTCGCGTTCGAAGCGATCGCCGATGCGCGCGGCGATGTCGGCGTCACCGCCGAGCACGAAGGGCACCAGGCGCAGCGGCCCGCCCGCGTGTTCGGGTTGCGGCGACAATGCGCCCGGCAACTGCGCCGCATGCGCGCCGAAGGCGATCACGCGCCCGCGCGCGTCGCCCGGGGCCCGCGCGGCGAGCTGGTCGAGTTCGCGATGCAGCGGCCAACCCGGCCGCAGCAGTTCGACCACGTCGTAATGCGCACCCACGGTGACCAGTTGCAATTCGCTGGCTTCGGGGGAAAACCCCGACAAATCCCGTGCAATGTGCTGCGCCAGCGTGCCCGCGGCGCCCTGGTCGAGCGCATGCAGCGCGGCTTGCGAGCCCGGTTTGAGCTCGAGGGCGAGGGCGCCGAGCAATTGCAGGTCCGGCGTCGTGTCGTTCATCTGTCGTCCGGGCTCGTGGATTGGCCCCGCACAGGGGCGGGTTTACACTGCGGCGCATTATGCCCGCGCGCGACGCGCGGGCCGTGATCCACGAGGTGCCTCGATGCTGCACGGCCGTCCCGTCGCCATTCTCGGCGGCGTCCGCATTCCCTTCTGCAAGCAGAACACCGCTTATGCGGACGTGGGCAACCTGGGCATGTCGGTGCGGACGCTCGGTGCGCTGGTCGAAAAGTTCGGCCTGCACGGCCAGCAGCTCGGCGAAGTGGCGCTCGGCGCCGTCATCAAGCACTCCAGCGACTGGAACCTCGGGCGTGAAGCCACGCTGTCGTCCGGCCTGTCGCCGCTCACGCCCGGCATCACCCTGCAGCGCGCGTGCGGCACCTCGCTCGACGCGATCGTGCACATCGCGGGCAAGATCGCGACGGGCCAGATCGAAGTCGGCGTCGGCGGCGGTGCGGACACCACGTCCGACGTGCCGATCGTCTACGGCCAGGAATTCCGCCGCCGCCTGCTCGCCGCGGCCATGGCCAAGACCACCAAGGACAAGCTCGCCGCGTTCAAGGGCTTCCATCCGCGCGAACTCAAGCCGGACTTCCCGGGCGTGGCCGAGCCGCGCACCGGCAAGTCGATGGGCGACCACTGCGAGGACATGGCCAAGCAGTGGAACATCTCGCGCGATTCGCAGGACGAACTCGCCGCCGCCTCGCACCACAAGCTGGCTGCCGCGTACGACCGCGGGTTCTTCGACGACCTGGTCGTGAGCTTCCGCGGCGTGTCGCGCGACAACATCCTGCGGCCCGATACCTCGATCGAGAAGCTCGCCACGCTCAAGCCCGCGTTCGATCGCACCAGCGGGCGCGGCACGCTCACCGCGGGCAATTCCACGCCGCTCACCGATGGCGCGGCCGCGTGCCTCGTCGCGACGGACGAATGGGCGTTGGCGCACGACCTCGAAGTGCTGTGCCACCTGCGCGATGCACAGGTCGCCGCGGTGGACTTCGTGCATGGCGAAGGCCTGCTGATGGCGCCGACGATCGCGGTGGCGGACATGCTCCGCCGCAATAACCTGACGCTGCAGGACTTCGACATCTACGAGATCCACGAAGCCTTCGCAGCGCAAGTGCTGTGCACGCTGCGCGCATGGGAGAGCGAGGAATACTGCCGCTCGCGCCTCGGCCTCGACGCGCCGATGGGGCGCATCGATCCGGCGAAGATCAATCCCAACGGCTCATCGCTTGCGGCGGGTCATCCGTTCGCGGCCACCGGTGCGCGCATCGTCGCCACCGCCGCGAAGGAACTGAAACAGCGCGGCGGCGGACGGTGCCTGATCTCCATCTGCACCGCCGGCGGCATGGGCGTCGTCGCCATCCTCGAACGCTGACGCGCGATCAGCCTTCGCCTGGATTCGCGGGCGCGGGCAGCGGACCGTCCACTTGCAGTTCGGCGTGCGTGCGGATGAAGCGCCACGCCACCAGGCCCGCGCTGGCCAGCAACGCGCAGGCCAGCAGGAACGGCGCACCCGGCAACTTCGCCGGCGCATGCGGGCCGATGAAGAGCGCGAACACCGAGGTGTAGATCGCCGGCGCGATGATGCCCGCCAGGCTCGCCAGGCTCGTCAACGCACCCTGCACGCGCCCCTGGACTTCGGGCCCCACCAGGCGCGTCACCATCGATTGCGTCGCCGGCATCGCCAGCGCCCACAACGCCATGATCGGCATGCCCATCAGGAACACCGCGCCCGTGGGCGCCAGTCCGTAGATCGCGAAGCCGACCACGCCGCACGACAGCCCGATCAGCAACGCGCGGCGTTCGCCGAACTTCGCGACGACGCGCTTCACCAGCACGGCGTTGACGATCACGCTGAGGACGCCGACGACGCCGAGCACGTAACCCACCGTGCGGGGGCCCCAGCCGTACGCGGCATCGGCGAACAGCACGAAGACGCTCGGATACACGTAGTGCGCGAGGTTGAGCAGGAACACCACCGCGACCATGCCCCAGATCGCCGGATAGCGCGCCAGCAGCTTCATCGAACCGAACGGATGGGCGTGCGCCCAGTCGATGCGCGCGGAACGTCGCGCCTTGGGCAGCGACTCGGGCAGCACGAACAGGCCATAGCAGAAGTTGACCAGCGCCAGTCCCGCCGCGGCCCAGAACGGCAGGCGGATGTCGATGCCACTGAGCGTGCCGCCGATGATCGGGCCGACGATGAAGCCCAGGCCGAATGCGGCGCCGAGCATGCCGAACGCCTGCGCGCGCTTCGACGGCTCGGTGACGTCCGCGATGTAGGCGTTGGCCGTGGTGAAGCTGGCCGCGAAGATCGCGGAAATCACGCGCCCCACCAGCAGCCAGGGCAGCGTTTGCGCCAGGGCCATGAAGATGAAGTCCACGCCCAGGCCCAGGCACGACAACAGGATCACCGGCCGGCGCCCGAAGCGATCGGACATCGCGCCCTGCACCGGCGAGCTGACGAACTGGATGGCGGCGAACAGCACGCCGAAGATGCCGACCCATTTCGCCGCCGTCACCATGTCGCCGCCGGCCATCTCCTGCACCAGGTGCGGCAGCACGGGAATGATCAGGCCGAACGCCATGATGTCGATCAGGACGGTGACGAAGATGAAGACGGTCGCGGCCTTGCGCGCGCCGGGATGGGCGCCGGTGGGGGCGTCGGAAGTCACTGGGGATTCCCGCGGATGGACGACAGGCGCGCAGTCTAGCGTGGCCCGTCAGCCGGCGAGACAGCCCTTCATCATCGAGGCAGCGCAGAGCAGGCCGAACATCAGGCCTGGCAGGACGAGCGGCGCGGCCGGGCCCCTGCGCGACTCCGAAGTCATCGCCACTGCGAACCATCCGAGTGCATAGGCAAAGGCGATGCCCGCCGTATTCATGGCGAACGCGATGGCGTTGGCCATCGTGTGCGCGAACGGCAGGGTGGTGGCAAAGGCGTAGGCCGCCGCGCGCGACAACCCGACCAGCGTGCGAGGTTCCGACAGTACGGTGCGATTCCCGGCGGCGTTCCAGAAAGTGACCTGGCGCGGGTCGATCTCCGGCGGCAGCGCGATCCGCGAAACACCGAGCCATTGGAGCAGCGCGTGCAGGCGCGTGGGAACACCGGGGATCAGCGAGAACAGCAGTACCTGCCAACGCGCGAACGGCCGCTTCAGCTGGCGGACCCATGCGTTCGCGGCGCGTGGCGTCGCGGCGAGGTGCCTGTCGATCATCGCGCGCGCCAGGTCGCTCGCATGCTCCGGCAGCAGGTACCAGCGCACGATCAGCGTTTCGCGCAGCAGTGCCACCTGGACCGGATCGCGACCGCGATCGATCTGCCACTCGTCGAAGAAGCCGGCGAGCACATCGAACGCGTGCTCGCCGAATGGCGGCAGTTCCTCCCACAGCATCGTGGCGATGTCGCTTGCCGCCTCGCCCTTGTGCTTGAGCGACCACAGCACGTCCTGCGCGAGCAGCCACGTTCGCAATCCCGCCGCATCGTCCGCGCGGCCGAACGCCAGCAGCGCGGGATGGAGCGTGTCGATCGACTGCGCGGATGCGTCCGGTTCCGGCGATACGACGGCCCCGATCGGCGCGTGGATGGCCTGGTTCGCCGGCATCACCGCAACGTCCGCGTCGTCGTCGATCATCCAGCACGCGGCTTCGTACATTGCGCGCAACTGCTGGAACCCTGCCGGGTCCTCGTCGGGCCGCGCAGCCTTCAACCGCTGTGCGTACGCGCGTTTCAGGTCGCGGACGCTTGCGCCGGAGCCCAGGCCGAACCACGCGAGGGCATCAAGCATTGCGATACCGCGGCAGGCTGCGATGCCGGAACGTATCGACCATCCACAACACCAGCGCCGCCGTCAGCGTCACCGGCCACAAGGCGGCCAGGAACACGTACAGGAGTGCGTACGCGATGTTCAGCGTCGGAATCCGGTGGCCGCCGCGTCGCATGAAACGGTAGAACGCGAGCGCGGAAATCGCGGGCGCCAACGCGAACATCCACGCGAGGTTGTCGGTGGCCGCCCACGCCACGAACATCGACACCACGAGCAGCGGCACCGCAAGCGTTCGCAACCATGGCCACCGCGTGGGCGCCTGGTCCGGGGCGGCCTGCCAGTTGAACAGCCAGCGCAGCGGGACGGTGAAGCACAACCACGGCAGGTACATCGCCGCCGCCCACAGGGGCGACCATGCGAAATCGATGAGCGTTTCGCGCAACCAGTGCGTGTCGTAGCGGATCGACGTCACCAGCGTGACGAACCACGCGAAGGCCAGCGCCCACGTGCCGCCGATCGCAAGGCGCGGCAGGCGCAACGCCGACGTGGTGCAGGCCTCCATGAAGAACTTCACCTGCGCCGGTTCCACCGGGGGCGGCAAGTCGAGGCGTCCGCCGTCCACGCGCAGCAGGAAATCGCACACCCGCCTGGGCCCGTTGCGCACGCCGAACCACCAGGCCTGCGCGAACTTCAACGGACGGGTCACCTGGCGCAGGATCGCCTCGGCCTCCTTCTCGCCCGGCCTGCCGTCGGGTCCGCGCACGATGCGGAACAGCTGGCGCTTGTTGGCGAGCAGGTAACGCACGTGCATGCGCCGCCGCAATCGCAGCAGCGCCGCGGCGTCCACGTTGCGCTGCACCTGGGCGAGGCCGAAGAACTGCAGCGTGTCGTCGAACAACGCGTTCCGCAGCGCGGGCGCGTCGTCGAACAAACGCTGGACCAGCAACCGGCCCGCCGATTGCTTGCCGTCCAGCGACCACAACGCCGGATGCGCCTCGAGCCAGTCGCGCAGGCGACGTTCGTCGTCGAGCGTCGCGCGCGCGATGAAGTCTTCGTAGAACGCCTGCGCGTCGAACGGTGCTTCGACCGGCGCATCCACCACGGCAGGCACGCGCGTGGACGGCTGCCACGCAGGCTGCGTCATGCGGATGCGGGCGATCGTCACCGGGGCTGCGTCGTCATCGCCGGCGCTTTCGAATTCGGCTTCGGCTTCGGTGTCTGCTTCGTCCGCATCGACACCGGCGACGGCCTGCGCATCGCGCCACTGCACGAACTGCATTGCGTCCTGGTACCACGCATGCAGCTGCTGGAATCCGTCCGGATCCACGTCCGGCCGCATGCCCTTCAGGCGCGTCGCATATTCCCGCTTCACGGCGCGCACGTCCGCCCCGGCCGGCAGGCCGAGGCGCTGCAGCGGATTCATGCGTTGGCCTCGATCTCGTCCAGGCCCGCGGAGAACGCCTTGCGGTCGTGGTCGATGCGCGCGGTGTCCTGCGAATCCAGCGCCGCGCGGAACGCGGCGATCCATTGCGCCAGCGTCGCGCGTGCGCCGAGGTATTCCTCGTACAAGCGCTCGGCGCGCGCCAGCACCGCCAGGTTTTCCTGGTGTTCGCGCGGGTGGATCTTCAGCCCTTCGAGTTTCGCCAGGCGCTCGCGGATCTCCGCGGCGCTCAGCAACCCCGGATTCTGTTCGAGCACGAGTTCGTGGCGCTTGCCGGTGGCGTGCTCGGTGACTTCCACCTGCAGCAGGCCGTCGACGTCGTACGTGAAGCGCACGGTCACGCCGTTCTCGTGTTTCGGGCGGCGCGGATCCAGCTTCACCTGGATCTCGCCCAGGCGCACGTTGTTGGCGACCATCGGGTTCTCGCCCTGGAACACCGGCAACGCGAGCACCTTCTGGTGGTCCTGGATCGGGAAGAACTGGTCTTCGCGGCTCACCGGCACGGTGCTGTTGCGTTCGATGATCGGCTGGAAGAAGCCGGCCTGGTACGTGCCGTCCTCGCTCTGGCGCGCCACTTCGGTGCCGAGCGTGTATGGGCACACGTCGGTGAGGATGACTTCTTCCAGTCGTGCGTCGCGCGCCTTCAGGCCCGCGGCGACGGTGGCGCCGAGCGCGATGGCCTGGTCGGGATCGATGTGGCGCAGCGGCAGGCGGCCGAACATGCGCGACACCATCTTCGCGACCATCGGCATGCGGCTCGCGCCGCCGACCAGCAGGATTTCGTCGAGCTGCGACGGCGACAGCTTCGCATCGCGCATCGCGCGTTCCAGCGGCGCGCGCATGCGCTGCACCAGCGGTTCGCACAGGCGCAGGAAGCGCGCTTCGTCGATCGTCCACTGCACCGGCTTGCCGCCCAGCTGCACGTCGACGCTCGCTTCCGAAGCGCCGCTCAGCGTGCGCTTGGCGAGCTCCAGCGCGCGCGACACGCGGGCCAGTTCCATCGCTTCGAGCGCGGACACCTTCACGCCCTGGTCGTCGAAGAAGGCCTGCAGCAGCACGCCGAGGAAATCCTCGCCGCCGAGATAGTTGTCGCCCGCGCTGGCATGCACTTCGACGACGCCTTCGAACATCTCGAGGATCGACACGTCGAAGGTGCCGCCGCCCAGGTCGAACACGAGGAAACGGGACTCGCGGTCGCGCTGCTGCAGGCCGTAGGCGAGCGCCGCGGCGGTGGGTTCGTTGACCAGGCGCTCCACGCGCAGGCCGGCGAGTTCGCCCGCGGCGCGCGTGGCCTTGCGTTGCGCATCGGAGAAGTACGCCGGCACGCTGATCACCGCATCGGTCACGCGTTCGCCGAGCGCGGCTTCGGCATCGGCGACGAGCGAGCGCAGCACGAGCGCCGACAACTCTTCGGGCCGGAACGCACGCTTGCCGAGGAAGGTTTCGCGATTGGTGCCCATCCAGCGCTTGAACGCCGCCACCGTGTGCTGCGGATGGCTGACGAGGCGATCGCGCGCGGCCTGGCCGACCAGGATCGTGTCGCCGTCCACGCTCACCACCGACGGCGTGAGGACGTCGCCGAGTGCGTTGGGGAACAGCCGTGGGCCGTGTTCCGAGTAGGTGCCGATGAGTGAATGCGTGGTGCCGAGGTCGATGCCGACGATCATTGGCGCGTGGTTCCCCGCACGCGGCCCGTGGCCGGCGCGTCTGTGCTGTGGATGACTGCGCGCCGCAAACGGCGCTCCCCGGCGCCGATGGTACCGGGCGATCGGGCATATCGCACCGTCTGTCGGCACGGTGTCCGCTGCCTGCGATGCGCGGCGTTGGACCAACGTTCCACCCATTCCCCCGGGGGGTCGGACCGTGCGCTACCGCGCTTTCCTCAGTTACAGCCACAACGACGCCGCATGGGCGCGTTGGCTGCTGCGCAAGCTGGAAGGCTACCGGGTGCCCGCGCGCCTGGTCGGCACGCCGGGGCGTGATGGCCCGATTCCTGCACGGCTCGGCGCGATGTTCCGCGACCGCGACGAACTCCCCAGCGCCGGCGACCTCACCGGCACGATCCGCGAAGCGCTGGCCGAGTCGGCGAGCCTGGTCGTGATCTGCTCGCCCGCCGCCGCGCGTTCGCAGTGGGTGGATGCGGAGGTGCGCGCCTTCATCGAGCAGGGCCGCGCCGATCGCGTGCTCTGTTTCATCGTCGATGGCGACCCCACCGTCGACGAATGCTTCCCGCCCGCCACGATCGACCATGGCCGCATCCCGCTCGCGGCGGATGCGCGCCCGCAAGGGGATGGCCGCGAACGCGCCTTCCTGAAAACCATCGCCGGCCTGCTCGGCGTGGGTTACGACGCGCTGGTGCAGCGCGAAACGCAACGCCGCAACCGGCGCATGGGCATCATCGCGGCGGCGTCGCTCGCGGGCATGGCGCTGACGTCGACGCTGGCGGTGAGCGCGTATGTCGCGCGCAACGATGCACAGCGGCGACAGGTGCAGGCCGAAGACCTGCTCGGTTTCATGCTCGGCGACCTGCGCGAGAAGCTCACGAAGGTGGGCCGCCTCGACCTGATGCATTCGGTCGACGACAAGGCCACCACGTATTTCGCGACCCTGCAGCCGCGCGACCTCAACGACACCGCGCTGGAAGCCCAGGCGCGTTCGCTCACCGGCATCGGCCAGGTGCGCCTGGGCGAAGGCAACCATGCGGCCGCGATGCGCGCGTTCCAGGAAGCCTACGCACGCAGCGCCGCCTTGCAGGCGCGCAAGCCGTCGGATGGCAAACGCCTGTTCGATCGCGCGCAGGCCGAGTACTGGATCGGTTACGTCGCCTGGCAACAGGATCGCCTGGACGACGCGGAAAAATGGTTGACCCGGTACCGCGACAGCGCGCTGAAGCTGGCGGCGATGGATCGCACCAACTTCGACTGGCAGAAGGAAGTGGCGTACGGCCACCACAACCTCGCGGTGTTGGACGAATCGCGCGGGCGCCACGCGGAGGCCGAACGCGCGATGCGCAAGGAGCTCGCGCTGTTCCGCGAATGGGTGCGCACGCGCCCGACCGACATGGGCACGCGCGGCGAGATGGGCACCGTGCTGTCGTGGCTCGGCAGCAATGCGTCGCGCCAGGGCAAGTTGTCGGAAGCCGAAGCCTTCTTCAACGAGCACCTGGCGAACCTCGACACGCTGCGCCGCGCGGATCCGAAGGACGCCAACCTGCGCATGGACTGGGTGGACGCGCAATTGCTGCTCGGCGACGTGCGCGCGCATCGCGGCAAGCTTGCCGAAGCGCGGTCGGCGATCGAGGCGGCGAACACGCAAGCCGATGCGTTGGTGGCGCAGGATCCGAAGAACCACAAGTGGGCTTCCGCGCAGGGCATCGCGCGGTTCTGGCGCGCGCAACTGGACGTGGGCACGCCGGAACGCGCCGCACCCGAAGCCGCGGCCGCCACCGCCGTGCTCGAACGCGCGCACGCCGAAGAACCGAAGGACGCACGCATGCGCGAATGGCGCGGGCGCGCGGCGGTGCTGCAGGCGCAGGTGGCGCTGGCGATGCACGATGCCGCTGCGGCGCGCCGTTACGCCGCCGATGCGCACGCCACGATGGACGCGACGTGGAAGCAGGCGAAGGACGACAACCTGCGCGTCCCGCTGGCGCGGCTGGCGCTGGTCGACGGCGAACTGGCGCAGGACGCCGGCAACACGGCGGCCGCCGACACCGCGTGGCACGACGCACGCACGCTGCTGCTGGCCGACACGCCGGAGCAGGACATCCCGTTCGCCCGCCTGGATCCGCTGGTCCGGACGCTGCACCACCTCGGAGACGCGGACGCCGAAAGCGAATATCGCCGCAGGCTCGTCGCCGCGTCCTACTCGCCCCTGCAACCGTTGCCGCCGCTGCCTGCGATCGCGGCACGCTGAGGAACAGAGCCATGCAAACCGATGACCACGCCAAGCTGCGCACGACCAAGCTGCGCGTCGACGACAACGGCAGCTACAAGTATTTCGGCGGCCACGACGACCAGGGCAACCTGCACGCCGGCAAGGACGACGGCCATGTCGAGTTCCGCATCGATGTCGTCGGCAACCGATGGAAAGTCGAGAACGTCGAGTTCGACGACAACCCGGACGGCCAGCTGAGCTGGAAACCGGACGGGGATTCGGCCGTGATCATCCACAACGCCAACACCAGCGGGATGGATGTGAAGTACAGCGTGGTCGTGCGCGATCCGAGGGGGCAGATCGTGCGTTGCGATCCCATGATCCACAACGAACCGCGTGGATAACGAAGCGGTTCCCCCTCAGCAGGAGCGTCGCCATGTCGAAGAACGAAACCGTCACCCTGAAGGTCAAGCCGGGCAACAGCAACGGCAACGGGTGGACCAACACCACCGGTTCCAACGGGCAGCCCTACAGCTTCAAGTATTCCGGCGGCCAGAACGACAACGGCGGCCTGAAGACGAAGGTGGGCGACGGCCAGGCAACGATTGCCCTCAGCGTGGACACCGACAACCGCTATTCCCTCTTCGGCGTGAACTTCGTCAACGACACCCAGCACCAGTTGTCCTGGTCGCCCACGTCGGGCAGCCAGTCCGCGGGCACGATCACCGACGCGAATTCGGTCGCGGAGAACTGCGACTACGTCACCGTGGTCGTCGACGGGCAAGCCAACGGCGCGACGATCTACTGCGACCCCATGATCCAGAACGAGCCCCGCGGCCCGATGCCCCGCATCGTGCACCAATGAGGAGCACGACCATGTCCAAGCACGAGCACGTCACCCTGAAGGTCAAGCCCGGCGCCTCGAGCGGCAATGGCTGGCAGCAGGTCATCGCGTCCAACGGCCTGATGTACAGCTTCAAGTACTCGGGCGGTTACCAGGACAAGGGCGGGTTGAAGACCAAGGTGGGCGATGGGCCGGCGCTGATCGACGTGCACGTCGACAAGGACCAGCGCTACACCATCGACCACGTGCACTTCACCGACGATCCCTACCACCAGCTGAGCTGGGCGCAGGGGGACGACGCGTCCGGCGTGATCATGGATGCCAACACGCAGGCGGAAGACGCGGACTACGCGATCGTCGTGGCCGATGCGCAGGCCGGGGGCGCCACGATCCCGTGCGACCCGATGATCCAGAACGAACCGCGCGGCCCGAAGCCGCGGGGGCGGATCACGCAGCACTGAGTGCCGTTACGGAGACGGCAGCTCCGCCGCCGTCTCCGGTTGCGCTTCCGGATCCTCGCGGAAGTTGCGCGGCAGGCGATTGTGGATCGCCGTCGCCGCGACCGCGGCGTGGCCCACCGCGACGCTGATCTGGTTGAGCCCCGTCACCACGTCGCCGATCGCGTACAACCCGTCGACGCTCGTCTGCTGGCGATCGTCCGTTTCGATTTCGCCGTTCCCGTCGACCGTCGCCCCCAGCGCGGCGCCGAGTTTCGATTGACCGTCGCCGCCCAGCACCGGATACACGGTGTCGAATCGATGCGCGCTGTCGTCTTCCAGCTTGAAGACGCAGCAGCGGCCGTCGTGTTCGAGGCTCTTCGCGACGGGCAGCACCGCGACCTTGGCCTCGCGCGCGAGTGCGGCGAGTTCGGGATCGGGTTCGCCGGGTTCCGAGCGCACCGCCGCCACGCTGCGCGAGAACGTGCGCAGGAACACGGCGTGCCGGATCGCTTCGTCCACCGGCGCGTACACCGCGATGTGGTCGTCGCTGGCTTCGTACGCATCGCACACCGCGCACATGCGCACGACGTTGTTGGCGATGGCCTCTTCCAGGCCCGGCATCGCCGGCATCTTGTCCACGATGCCGGTGGCGAGGATCACGCAGGTGGCTTCCCAGCGCGTGCCGTCTTCGGCGATGGCGGTGAACACGCCCGTTACCGCGTCGCGTTCCAGCTTCGCGATGCAGCCGGACACGATCTCCGCGCCGTAGCCCTGCGCCTGCGAACGCAACTTGTCGAGCAGTTCCGTGCCGGCCACGCCGAACGGGAAGCCCGGGCAGTTGTGGCTCTTCGGGATCCAGCGCGCGCGGCTGCGCCCGGCGTCGACCACGAGGCTGCGGCGATGGAAACGCGTGAGGTAGGTCGCTGCCGTGAGGCCCGCGGGGCCCGCGCCGATCACCAGGCAATCGAGCGGCGCGGCGGCTTCGGCCATCAGCGGTTCTGGCCGACCGAGATGAACTTGAGGAATTCCGAACGCGTGCGCGCGTCTTCGCGGAACGTGCCGAGCATCGTGGACGTCACCATGCTCACGCCGCGCTTGTGCACGCCGCGCGTGGTCATGCATTCGTGCGCCGCTTCGATCACCACGCCCACGCCCAGCGGATGCAGCGCGCGCTGGATGCAGCCGGCGATCTGCGCCGTCATCTTCTCCTGCACCTGGAAGCGGCGTGCATACGCCTCGACCACGCGCGCGAGCTTGCTGATGCCCACCACCTTGCCGTCGGGCAGGTAGCCCACGTGCGCGCGGCCGATGATCGGCGCCATGTGGTGTTCGCAGTGGCTTTCGAACTGGATGTCGCGCAGCACGATGAGTTCGTCGTAGCCCTCGACTTCCTCGAAGGTGCGCTGCAGGTAGTCGTCGGGATCGAGCGCGTAGCCGCTGAACCAGTCTTCGTAGGCCTTCACCACGCGCTTGGGCGTGTCGAGCAGGCCTTCGCGCGCGGGATCTTCGCCGGACCAGCGCAGCAGCGTGCGCACGGCTTCCTCGGCTTGCTTGCGGGAGACGTCGTTGCGGGTGTCGTCGCTCATCGGGAAGGCGGCCCTGCGTGGGGGCCGCCATGGTAACGGGCAGGCGTGTCCAGGACGATGTTCAGCGCGGTGGCGGCTGGTGTTCGGAACGCCCCAGCGCTTCGTCGAGCGAGCGCCATGCATGTTCGACCGCGGGCCGTGCTTCCAGCCAGCCCAACCGCGAACCGAACCGCGCGTTCGCTTCCCAGGCCCCTTGCAGCGTCGACTCCATGTCGGCGAAGGACTGGCCGTCGGCGCGTTCGTAGTTTTCGAGACCGAAGCGATAGGCCGGCTCGTAGTCGGTCCAGTCCAGGCCGTGCCGGTAGTAGGGCATCGACTGGAAGATCTGCTGGAAATGGCCGAGGTTCTCGCGGCGATCGCGTGCCTCGGAGAGGCGGTCGCCCGCCATCGCGCCGAGCGCCACGCCCACCACGCCGCCGATGGCCATGCCGGGCGGACCGCCCACCACCGTGCCGATCGCGGCTCCGGCTGCACCGCCGGCCAGCGCACCACCGCCGGTGCCGACGATGTGGTCCTTCTTCAAGATGCTCATGGGCAGGCCTCCTGTCGAGATCGCACGCTAGGGCGGCGGCTGTTCAACCAGAGTGAAGCCGTGAAAAAGCAAAGGCCGCGCGAGGCGGCCTTTGCGTCCGGCGATCCCTGCCGGCTCGTCTTGCGGCGCCCCGTGCCGGTGAGGGCAAGGGGCCACCGCGAGTCTTGTCACTTGCTGGGCTTAGCGACCGTCGCGGTCGGCGTCGCCCGGCATCGCGCGTTCGATGTGATGCCAACCATCGCGCACGGCGCCGCGGGCTTCGCTCCACGCCAGGCGCGAGTTGGCCTTCGTGGTGTCCCAACCGGCTTCGAGGTTGCTTTCGACGTCTTCGAAGCGCTGGCCCTTGTACTGGCCATAGGTGTCGTAGCCGTACTTGTACGCCGGCTCGTAGTCGTTCCACTCGCGGCTGCTGTTGTAGTACGGGGTTTCGCGATACGTGTTCTTGAAGTGATCGTTGTATTCGGTCGGGTTGACGGCTTCGGCCACCGCGCCGCCAGCCTTCGCGCCGAGCACGCCACCGGCGATCGCACCGACCACGGTACCGATCGGGCCCGCGGCCGAACCAACGGCGGCACCGGTCACTGCACCGGTCACTGCGCCCGTACCTTCACCGACGCTGTGGTCCTTCTTGATGTCGCTCATGGTGTAGCTCCTGGATTCTTTGGGGGACGACGCGTCAAGCGACGCGGCGAAGGCGGATGTTGCGCACGCGCTGGTAGAGCGACAGTGAAGAGCGCACGCGATTGCATGAATCATCGGCAACATCACTGCGCGAAGCGGGCGCTTGCCTGTTCAGCGAATCGCAACGAAATCGTCACTCACGCGACGCAAACGCGCAGCAAGCCCCGAAACGCGTTGTGCGCGCACTGCCAGCGCAGCGCGCAATGCGGCTTCCGATGCGCACACGTGCAGCGTGGTGCGTGCGCGCGTCATCGCGGTGTAGATCAACTCGCGCGAGAGCGTGCGCGCAGGTTGCTTCGGCAACTGCAGCCACACCGTGTCGAACTCCGAACCCTGCGCCTTGTGCACGGTCATCGCGAACGCGCCGGCATGCGCGGGCAACGCACCGGGATGGAACGGACGCAATCCCGCAGCGGTGCGGAACCACACCGCCGTGCCGTCTTCGCTGCGCAGGCACAGGCCGAGGTCGCCGTTGAACAGGCCGTGGCGATAACTGTTTTCGGTGATCGCGATGAGGCGGCCGTGGAAATACGGTGCGCGCTGCGCGCCCGCGAGCGCTTCTTCGATGCGCGCGCCGAGCGGGCCCGCGCCTTGCGGCCCGTTGCGCAATGCGGTGAGCACGCGCGCGTGCTGCGCGAGGGCGAGGGCGGCATCGATGTCGTCGGACGACGTGGCATCGACGGCGCCGAGCATGCGCCAGGGGGCCAGCAAGCTGTCTCGCAACGCGGGCGACAACGGATCGTCGATGTCTTCGTGGAAGTGCACGCCTTGCAACGCGTTGCCGCGCAGCAGGTCGAGCGCGGTGTCGGCGTCGCCGTCGCGGACGGCGGTGGCGAGCGGCGCGAGTTCGAGCGCATCGGACTGGCGCCATGCACGGCGGAGTTCGACGCGGATGCCGCCGAAGCCTGCGGCGGCGGGGATTCGCGTGGCGAGCGTCGCCAGCGCATCACCACCGATGTCATCGACCGGCGTCGCGGCGTCGGCGATCGCGGACAACACGTCGCCCGCTTCCACCGACGGCAACTGGTCGCGGTCGCCGAGCAGGATCAGGCGCGCGCCTTCGGGCACGGCTTCGACGAGCTTGCACATCAGCGGGAGATCGACCATCGAGGCTTCGTCGACGACGACCAGGTCGAACGCGAGCGGGAGGTCGGCGCCGTGGCGGAAGCGCGGGCGTTCCGGGATCGTGCCGAGCAGGCGATGCAGCGTGCCGGCTTCGAGCGGCAATGCATCGCACAGCGCGGGGTCGACGCCTGCCTCGCGCAATGCGGCGACGGCGCTGCGTAGGCTTTGCGCCATGCGTTCGGCGGCGCGCCCCGTCGGTGCAGCGAGTGCGATGCGTGCCGGACGTCCGGCGGCGCGCGCTTGCGCCACCGCGAGGATCAGCAGGCGCGCGATGGTGGTGGTCTTGCCCGTGCCGGGCCCGCCGGTGACGAGCAGCAACGGATGGCGCAATGCGAGCGCGGCGGCGCGGGCTTGTTGCGGATCGCGCGTGGCGGGCGGGAACAGTTGGGCGAAGACGGGGTCGAGTGCGTCGACGCTGTCGTCGGGCATGTCGGCCGCGGCGATGCGGCGCAGGCCCAGCGCGAGGCGGCGTTCGTATTCGCGATAGCGGCGCAGGTAGAGCAGGTCGCCTTCGAGGACGAGCGGCATCGCGGGATCGGCGGCTGCATCCGCGTCGGGCGTCGCGACCCAGGGCGAGGCGCGCAATGCATCGCGCAGGGTGCTGGCGTCGTCATCCGAATCCGCGAGCGCGAATCCGGCGTGGCCTTCCGCGATCGCGAATGCGGCCTGTTCGGCGGCGCGCAACACGCGCGGATGCGTGTCCGGCGCGCGACGGCGCAGCAGATCGGCGAAGGCGCGATCGAAGGCGCGCGGTGCGTCGTCGGCGGTGCGCTTCATGCGTGGCCTCCGATCAGCAACGCGTCGACGGCTTCGACGAGCGCGGCGGGGAATTCCGGGACGGCGAGGCCGGGGACGGCGTCCGTCGCATCCAGCCCGCGGCAGAACAGATAGCGCACGCCGCCGAAATGCGTCGCCATCGAATACCCGGCGCCCCGTCGCAAGCGCATCCAGCGATGCACGGCGACCACGTACAGCAAGGCCTGCAGGTCGTACTCGCTGGCGCCCATGGCGTCGGCCAGCGCCTGCGTGTCGTACGCAGGCAAGCGATTGGACTTGTAGTCGACGACGTACAGGCGCCCGTCGACGCGATACGTGAGATCGATCTTGCCCGTCATCAGGCCGGACAAGCGCGGCCACGCGCCGAAGTCGCGGCGACCGCGCGCAATCCCGTGCGCCTGCAGCAACGCCAGGAAGGCATGCGCATCGGCGTCGGCGAGGGTGAAGTGGAATTCCAGTTCGGCGATGCGGTCGGCGTCGGGGACGTCGCACAGGCGCACGCCTTCGGGGAGCGGGGCGTTCAGGGTGCGCGCGACGAGGGGCGCGAGTTCGCGTACGCCCGCGTCGAGGTCGGTGTCGGGATAGTCCTGCGAGCGCAACGCGTCGCGCAGGATGTCGACCTGGTCGGCGGGTGCGTCCTGCGCGTCGCGCCACGCGGCGAAGTCGACGTGTTCGAGCGCATGGTGCAGCGCGTTGCCGAAGCGCGTGCCGGAAAAACGCAGCAACGCCGGATCGATCGCGTCGACCACCACGAGCGGGCGCTCGTCGTCGGCGGGCGACTCTTCGGCCAACGCCTGCGCACCGTGCGCATGCTGGCGATGCAGCTGGCTGAAGCTGTGGATCCACCAGTCGCGGCGCAGGCGGCGTTCGGGCACGCGCGGCGGCGGGATGTCGCCGGGTGTCGCGGGCGGGAGGCGGGCGTCGTCGTCCGCCTCGTCGCGCGGCGCACGCAGGTCGAGGCTGCCGCCGAGGTCGCGCTGCACGTCCGCGTGCGGCAACACGCCGCCGAACAGGCGATGCAACGAGGATTGCGCGTTCGACGCGAACGGCCCCGTGCACAGCCACAGCGCATCGCGCGCGCGCGTGAGGCCGACGTACAGCAGGCGCATGTCTTCGGCGGCATCCTCGCGCCGGGCCGCGTCCTTCGCCTTGTCCCACGCCGGCGCACCCGGTTGCGGCTGCTGCGTCTTCCATTGGCGCACGCGGCGGCCGGTGGCGTCGTGATACTGCATGACGCGCGCGCGGTCGTTGCGGGAGCGCCCGATCGCCGCGAACGGCAGGAACACGAGCGGGAATTCCAGGCCCTTGCTCTTGTGCAGCGTGAGGATCTGCACGCGGCTCGCATCGGATTCCAGGTTGGGCCACTGCGTTTCGTCTTCGCGGTCGGCGTGCGCGATGGCGGCACGCAACCAGTCCACCTGGCCTTGCGGACCAAGGCGTTGCGCGCGCGCTTCCTGCAATTGCTCGCCGAGTTGCAGCAGGTGCGTGATGCGGCGCTCGCCGTCGGCGAACGCGAGCAGGCGCGCGGCTTCGCGTGCGACGACATCGGCGAGCATCGGTTGCGGGCCGTGCGATTCCCAGCGCAGGCGCCAGTCGGCGAGGTCCTGTTGCCAGCGGCGCTGCGCTTCGCCGTCGTCCTCGAGCGCCTGCAACATGCCCGCGTCGTATCCGAACAACGGCATCGCGAGCACGGCCCGCAGGCGGCGATCGTCGCCCGGCGCGGCCAGCGCGAGCAGCAAGGCAAGCAACTGCTGCGCTTCGTCGGTTTCGTACAGGCTGCCGCGGCCGGCGCTGACCGCGGGCACGCCGAGGTGCGTGAGCGCGTCGCGGATCGCGATGCCTTCCTTGTGGCTGCGCACCAGCACGGCACAGTCGCGCGGCTCGACGGGGCGCTGCACGTTCGCGTCGCGGCGGGTCGCGCGGCCTTCGCGCGCAAGCAGCAGCAGGTCGCGGATGGCAAGGGCGCAGCTGCGCGCGGCGCGCTCGATCGATTCGCCCGCGGACCACTTCGCGCCGGTGGTGGCCACGTGCGTCTGCACGATCAGGGCCGGCGCCGGCGTGCCATCGATGCAGAAATCCGGATCGCACGCGCGGTCGCCCGGTTGCGTGGGCGCGAACGCGATGCCTTCGCCGAGCGGTTCGGCGTCGACGCTGGCGTGCGCGAACACGCGGTTCACCGCGGCGAGCACGCACGGGCGCGAACGGAAGTTGCGGTCGAGCGGCGCGGCAAGTTGCGCGGTGCCGCGCGCGTCGAGGTACGTCTGCACGTCGCCGCCGCGGAAACGGTAGATCGCCTGCTTGGGATCGCCGACCAGCAACAGGCCGCCTTCGCCGAACAAGCGCGAGAAGATCGCCCACTGCCGCGCATCGGTGTCCTGGAATTCGTCGACGAGCACCAAGGGATATTGCGCGCGCAGGGCTTCGGCGAGCGCGTGGAAGACCACGTCGTCTTCCGTCGCTTCGAACACGGCGTCGACGAGGTCGTCGAAGCCGCGCACGTTGGCTTCGCGCTTCATCGCCTGGTCTTCGCGGCGCGCGTCGGCGCGCAACGCGTGCAGGTGCATGAGGTCGAAGCCTTGTTCGGTTTCGAGGAAGCGTTCGACGTGCGCCGACAGGGCGAGGGTCGGTGCGAGGTGCGCCTTGCTCGGAACGCAGGCCTTTCCCAGGCCTTCGCGCGTGAGCTTCGGCAAGTCTTCGTGCGATTGCGGCGGCGCATCGGACTGCACCGAGAACCAGTGCCACAGCGTCTCGATCGGCAGGCGCTTGTCCTTCGCCTTGCTCAACAGCCCCTGCGTGGCGGCCGCATCGAGCAACGCGCGATCCGCCTCCCCGTGGTGCGTGAACGCACGACGCAACGCGAGCCACGCCTGCGTGCGCGCGGTCTGCGGATCGCCGGCGGGCGGCGGCGGCAGCAAGGGTTCCGAAGACAACAGGTCACGCAGGTCGTTCGCCAGGCTGTCGACGTCGGTGAACATGCGTTGCAGGAACGCCGCGCCTTCCGCGGTGCGCGCGTGCGCGCGCCACAGCACGACCGCCAGGCGGCTGCGCTGCGCGGCGTTGTCGGGCTCGATGGCGGTGGGCAGCAGCGGCTGGCCGGCGAGCAAGGCGTGTTCCGACAACAGGCGCTGGCAGAAGCCGTGGATGGTGGTGATCGAGGCCAGGTCGAGGTCGCGCACGGCGCGACGCAGGCGCAGGCGCAATGTCGACAGGGATTCGCGGGTGCCGTCGTGCAGCGCGGCATGCAGCAAGCCGCGGAGGAGGGCACTTTCGGCGTCGTCGCCTTCGCGGTGCGGCGCGTCGTCCGACTGCCAGGCGTCGGCGAGTTGCGCGGCGCGTTGCAGGCGCAGGCGGACGCGTTCGTGCAGCTCCTGCGTCGCGGCCACGGTGTAGGTGACGGCGAGGATCTGCGGGACCTCGAGGCGCTGCACGATCACGGCGCGCGCGAACAAGCCCGCCAGCGCATACGTCTTGCCCGTGCCGGCGCTGGCTTCGATGAAGCTGCGCGCATCCAGCGGGGTGTCGAGGATGGTGGCGCTCACGCGAACATCCCCGCGTCCAGCGGCGTGGCGTGTTCCAGCGCGCTGAAGATCGCGACCGAGAGTTCGGCGAAACGCATCTGCGCGCTCGCGTCGTCGTCGTAGAACGGATCGCGGCCGCGCAACGCAACGCGCGTGGCGGGCGAGGCTTCGGCACGGCCGATGCCTTCGAACGCACTGCCCATCCAGGTATCGCGCGCGGCGCGCAATGCGGACGCCGGGTCCTTCTTCGCCAGGCATGCGACGAAGTCGTGGCCACTCTTCGGCAGGAACACCTGCGGCGCGCGCACTGCGTGGTCGTGCCAGGCGAAGAAGGCGTCGAGTGCGGCAGCGGCGCGCTTCTCGGACACCGGCTTGCGTACGATCCATTCGGGATCGGCGCCTTTCTCCGGGCGGGCCAGCAGATGCATCGACTTGCCCAGCAACGACGCGCACAGCGCATCGAGCCCATGGCGGATCACGTGCCCGCCGTGCTGGCCGTCGGGACGCAGCACCACGCGCAGCAAACCCGGGCGATGCAGGCCGTCGAGCGTGCCGCGCAATGCGCCGGCCTCCGACGCATGCGAAAACGCGGCGCGCGCGGCGGCGTCACCGAAGCCCTTCGCGAGTGCGCGTTCCGCGAACGGCGCGATTTCCTCCAGCATCTCCGCGACCTGCGCGCGGCCATCCGCGCCGGGCGCGACGACGGCGCGTGCGAGCAAGCGTGCATGCAGCGCATGCGCATCGGGCCGCCCGTTCGCGCGCATCCACGCATCGAACACCGCGTGGCGCAACGCATAGGCACCGAGCGCGTCGGGCGCGCCGAGCGGTTCGTGTTCGGCCAAGGGTGGTTCGTCTTCCGGCAGGCGCAGGCCGAGACCTTCCTGCAGGTACACGGCGTGCGGGCGCATCAGCGAGCGACGCAGGCGATCGAGCGACAACGCACCGCGCTCGCCTTCGCGTTCGGGCAGCACCAACGTGGGCGGCGCGAACACGGGTTCGTCGTCCACGCCCGAGGCTTCCGTGGACGCCGCCCGCCAGCGCGCGTCGTAACTGAAGCGGCGCGGTTCGATGGGCTCGCCCTGCGGCAACGCTTCCCCGACATGCGCCGCACCGAATGCGCCCGGCGAGAACGGCTGCAACGCATGCCGCACGACGAGGGCCTCGCGCACCTTTGCCGTTTCGACCGCGTGGTATGCGGCGGCCGCGTCGAGCAATTCGGTCACCAGCGTCGACGGCTCGCGCCGGCTGTTGTCGCGCGGATCCATGCCGCACCAACTCATCGCGAAGACGCGGCCGGACGAGGCGAACAATTGCAGGAACAGGTAACGATCCGCATCGCGCCGCGAGGGATCGCCCGTGCGCCGCTCCGGCGTCGACAACGCGTTGGCGAGGCGATTGACGGGATCGCGGCCTTCGCGCGCGGGGAAGGCGTCGGCGTCCATGCCCAGCAGCCAGATCGCGCGGAACGGGATCAGGCGCATCGGCACCATGCGGCCGAAGCAGATGCCGCCCGACAGGAACGGCGCGCGCGCATCGCTGGTGCCGAGTTCGGTGCGCAGGTGGTCGAGCACGACGGCGTGTTCGACCGGCGCGTCGTAGCCCGCGGTGGCGGCGCCTTCGGTGAATCGCGCGATCGCATCGCGCAGGCGGCGCAACAGTTGCGCATCGGCGCTGTCGCGCGGCGGTGCGAACGCGTCGTCCAGCAGGCGCTGCAGCACGGTGGCCCACGTGGCCGGCGGATGCGGACCGGCCAGGCGCGTGCGCGCGCTGCGCAGCATGTCGACGCAGCGCAACAGCGCGTCGAGGGTTTCCGCGGCCTGGCCTTCGAGCTCGGGCCACGGCGCGATGCCGGCGATGTCGTCGTCGGCGCCGCTCGCGTAACCGAGCAGCAGGCGCTCGATCGCGAATTCCAGCGTGTACGCATTGCCGTCCGCGCCGTGGCGCTGGCGGTCGTCGCCGTCCAGGCCCCAGCGCGCGCCGGCGGATTCGAGCCAGTCCTGCACGCGTGCGCGGTCGGCATCTTCGAGGTCGAAGCGCGCGGCGATCGCGGGAACGGCGAGCAGGTCGAGCACGTCGGCGGTCGATGGGGCGCGCAACGGGAGTTCGAGCAAGCGCAGGAACGCCTCGGCGATCGGTGCACTCGCGAGCGGGCTGGTGTCGGCGATCGTGTACGGCAGTTCGCGCGCGGTGCCGAGCGCGCCGCCGAACACGGCTTCGATATGCGGCGCATACGCGTCGATGTCGGGCGCCAGGACGGCGATGTCGCGCGGCTGCAGCGGCGGATTGCCATCGGCGGGCCAAGCGTCCAGCAGCGCGCGCAGCTGGTCGTGCAGCACCTGCACTTCGCGCAGCCGCGTGTGGCAGGCGTGGAATTGCAGGCTCGGATCGCGTGCGTCCACGGTCGCGCGCGGCCATGCGGCGTCGTTGGCGTCCTGCAAGGGCGCGCGGTTGTCGAGCAGGTCGGCCTGCATGCGCCCGAGCAGCGTGGTGCGCGTGGGTTCGACGAACGGTGCGAGGTCGAACGCGGGCTGCACCGCCTCGCCGCCGACGAGCATCGCGACGAAATCGCGGCCGGCCTGGCCCCACGCGGCGAGCAACGGATTGGGTTGCGCGTCGCCGAGCGCGAGGTACGCATCGTCCGCGCCCGGCGCGTAATCGGACCAGCGCGCGAGGTCGCCCCAGAAGCCGCGCGCCGGCGAGTGCAGGTAGAAATGCTGCGTGCCCGCGTGCGACTGGCTGGCGATCACCTGCAGCACGTCGGGCGAGACGTTCTGGCACGCGAACACGAACAGGCGCGGCGGCAGGCCGGTCGGCGCTTCGCCCGCACCGGCGCCGAAGCGCGCGAGGTAATCGTCGATGCGCCGCGCGCGATGCGCCTTGCCGCGGCCGATCGCGCGCCACAACGCCGCTTCCCAATCGTCGCGGGGTGCGCGCTTCTCCCAGCCGAGCAGCCAGTCGCGGCGCCAGGCCTGGTATTTCTCGAACGTATCGGCCAGCGCGGTGGCGAGCGACCAGGCCTTGCGCGGCTGCGCGTCGTCGAGGAAGCGCTGCAACGCCGCCGGGGGGTGGCGCTGGAGTTCGCGCAGGACGTGCCAGCGGAGGGTCTCCGGGGCCAGGCGGTCCTGCGGCGGCGCGGGGCCGAGGTTGCGATCGAGCGCCAGGTCCACGAATTCGCCCGGCGTCAGGAACACCAGGTTGGCGCAGATGCCGCTCGCTTCGGCCAGCGCCTGCTGCAGCCAGCGGCGCATGGAGAACTGCGGGACCAGGACGATGTCGGGGCGCAGCCAGTCGCCGTCGGCCGGCGGCTTCGCGACTTCGGCCGCCAGCAGCCCGGCGAGCACGTCCAGCGCATTGCCGTGGTAGAGGCGGAAGTCGGGGCGTCCCTGCATCGGGGCATGATGCCGGACGCGTGTCGCACTCGCCGAGACATGCCGAAGCGGCCGGCCGAAAGCAGACCTGCGACAATCCGCCCGCTCGCGCCGCCGCAAGCGCTAACCGCCATTCAGCGCCCGGGCGCCAAGCTGCCGCGCTTTTTCGCGATCCCCCGATCCGCCCCCGAAGACCCGCCCGTGACCGATCCAGACACGCCCGCCGTCCGCGTCACCGATGTCCGCCTCGAACGCGGCGGTCGCACCGTGCTGCACGACGTCACGCTGGTGGTGCCGCGCGGCGGCGTGACCGCGGTGCTCGGCCCGTCGGGCAGCGGCAAGTCCACGCTGCTCGCGGCGCTGACCGGCGAACTGGTCCCGGCGGCCGGCAGCGTGGAAATCTTCGGCGAGCCCGTCCCGCGCCAGCAGAAAGCGTTGCTGTCGATGCGCAAGCGGCTGGGCGTGCTGCTGCAGGGCAACGGCCTGCTCACGGACATGACCGCGGCGGAAAACGTCGCGCTGCCGCTGCGCACGCACACCGACCTGCCCGATGCGGTGATCCGCAGCCTCGTCGAAATGAAGCTGCACGCCGTCGGCCTGCGCGCCGCGGCCGACCTGTATCCGCGCGAGCTGTCCGGCGGCATGGCCCGCCGCGTCGCACTCGCCCGCGCGCTGGCGCTGGATCCGCCGCTGATGATCTACGACGAACCGCTGACGGGCCTGGACCCGATCGCCAGCGGCGTGGTCATGAGCCTGGTGCGCCGCCTCAACGACACGCTCGGCCTGACCAGCATCGTGGTCACGCACCACGTGCACGAAACCATGCCGGTGGCCGACCACGCGATCGTGATCGCGAACGGCCGCATCGTCTTCACCGGCACGCCGGCGGAATTGGCGGCCTCGCAGGATCCGCTGGTGCGCCAGTTCCTGGACGGCCAGCCCGACGGTCCGATTCCCTTCGACACGACGGCGCGCGCGCCGGAGGCCGCCTGATGCCCTTCGTCGCCGCCACCCGCGGGCTCGGCGCCGCCGGCCTGTTCGCGCTTTCGGTGTTCCGCGCCTCCACGCCGACGCGGGATTTCTTCGCCGAGCTGGTGAAGGAGATCTACAAGATCGGTGCGCGCTCGTTGCCCATCGTGGCGGCGGGCGGGGCGTTCGTGGGCCTGTCGGTCACGCTGCTCGGCTATCGCGCGCTGGAAACCTACGGCGCCACGGGCCAGGTGAGCGCGCTGCTCGGCCTGGGCCTGTATCGCGAACTCGGGCCGGTGCTCACGGCATTGCTGTTCATCGGCCGCGCCGGTTCGTCGATCGCGGCCGAACTGGGCCTGATGCGCGCGACCGACCAGATCACCGCGCTCGGCCTGATGGCGATCGACCCGGTGGCCAAGACCGTCGCGCCGCGCTTCTGGGCCGCGGTGCTGTGCGTGCCGCTGCTCACCGCGTTCTTCGTGAGCCTTGCGATCACCGCCGGCTATTTCGAAGCGGTGCACGTGATCGGCATCGACGGCGGCACGTTCTGGCAGACGATGAAGGACAGCGTGGATTTCCACGACGACTTCCTCGTCGCGTTCTTCAAGGCCGCCGTGTTCGGCGGCGTGTCCGCCCTCGTGGCCGCGTACGTCGGCTTCCATGCCGAACCGACGATCGAGGGCACCTCGATTGCCACCACCCGCGCGGTCGTCAATGCGTCGCTGCTGGTGCTGATGTTCAATTTCGTCCTTTCCGCCCTGTTGTTCAGGAGTTGATGGCCATGCGTGGTCCCCGTCTCGAATTCGCGGTCGGCGCATTCCTGCTGCTGGCGCTCGCCAGCGTGCTGGTCCTGGCCCTCGCTTCCACCAACGGCAAGTTCGGCTTCGGCGGCGATAGCTATCCGCTGAAGGCGCGCTTCTCCACCATCGGCCAGCTGCGCGTCTCGGCGCCGGTGAAGATCGGCGGCGTGATCGTCGGGCAGGTGTCCGATGTGTCGCTCGATCCGCAGAAGTTCGATTCGATCGTCACGCTGTCGATCGACGGCAAGTACAAGGATCTGCCGGCCGATACGTCGGCGGGCATCTTCACGGCGGGCCTGCTGGGCGAAAGCTACGTCGGCCTCAGCCCCGGCGGGGATGTCGAAACCCTGAAGCCCGGCGACGAGATCACCTTGACGCAGAGCGCGGTCGACCTCATGCAGCTGGTCGGCAAGTACATGTTCTCCGGCGCCGACAAGCCGGCCGCCCCGGCCGATGCCGCCGCCGCACCCGCCACCACCGACGTTCCCTCCCCCGAAGCCACCACGGAACCCACGCGATGAAACGATCCCAGTCCGCCGCGCGCGTGTCCCCGCGCCGCTTGATCAACCAGACCCTCGTCGCCGCCGCCATCGCGACCACGCTCGTGCTCGCCGTGCCGTCGCTGTCGCATGCCCAGGCCGCGGTCGCCGGTGCGACGCTGCGCAACACGCCCAGCGCGCAGGTGCTCGACAACAGCACGCGCATCGTCGCCACGCTCGAAAAGCGCCGCGACGAATTCAAGAAGAACCCGGCCGCGCTCGACAAGTTCATCTCGAGCGAGTTCAACCAGATGTTCGACCGCGACTACGCGGCGCGCCTGGTGCTCGGCCGCCACGGCCGCGGTGCGTCGGATGCCGACGTCAAGGATTTCGCCGACGCGCTCGCCGACAGCCTGATGGCGCGTTACGGCTCGGCGCTGATCAACTTCGACACGGGCCTGAAGGTCCGCGTGAAGTCCGAGACGCCGCTGCGCAACGGCGCGATCGTCAAGGTGTCCAGCGAGTTCCTGCGCGCGGGCGGCCAGACCACGCCGGTCGATTACCTGATGCGCAAGACCGGCACGAAGTGGCAGGTGTTTGACGTGATGGTGGAAGGCGTGTCGTTCGTGCAGACCTTCCGCAGCCAGTTCGATGCGCCGCTGAGCACCAAGTCGATCAAGCAGGTCGCAGCCGACCTCCGCGCCGGCCGCGTGCAGCCCGACGCCAAGCAGTAATGCGCACCCCCGCCGACAACGGCGCCGGCGTGGCGCGCGATGGCGACGCACTGGTGTTCACCGGTGCGTTGTCGCGCGTGGCGGTCGCTGCGTTGTGGGCGCGCGCGCTGGCCCAGCTGTCCGGCGTGCGCCGCTTCGACCTTGGCGGCACCACCTCGGTGGACAGCGCGGGGCTCGCGCTCCTGGCCGCCCTCGCGGCCCGCGCCGGCAACGGCGTCGTGGTGACCGGCGATCCGCCGGGGCTTTCTGCCCTCCGGGACGCCTATCGGCTCGATGCGGGCCTCGGATTCGCCTCCGCCTGACCGGTAAACTGCCTCGCATGGAACGCACGGCTCCCCCCTCTTTCACGCGCCTGGCCGTAACGCTGTCGCTTGCGCTCTGCGCGGGACAGGTGTTCGCCCAATCCACCGACGCGCAACCGGCAGCGGCCACGACGGTGATGCCCGCACCGGCCGTTTCCGTCGAAGCGTCGCCGCAGGTCGCGCCGCCGGCCGCCGCCGAACAGACGCAGGCCGAGCAGGATTACGAAGCGATCTACGGCTCCGAGGGTCAGTACAACGACCCGACGTTGCCCACGCCCGCGCAGCTGCCGGAATCCTACGATCCGTGGGAATCCTTCAACCGCAAGATGCACGGCTTCAACGAAGTCGTGGACAAGCGCATCGCCAAGCCGCTCGCGAAAACGTACGTCGCGGCCGTGCCGCGCCCCGTGCGCCTGGGCGTCAGCAATTTCTTCGCCAACCTCGCCCAGCCGCTGAGCGCGATCAATGCGCTGCTGCAGGGCAAGCCGAAGCAGGCCGGCCAGGCGCTCGGCCGCTTCGTGCTCAATTCCACGCTGGGCCTCGGCGGCATCTTCGATCCGGCCACCGCGGCCAAGATCCCGTATCGCAGCGAAGACTTCGGCCAGACGCTCGGCGTGTGGGGCTGGGAGCGTTCGCGTTACCTCGAACTGCCGCTGTTCGGGCCGCGCACGGTGCGCGATGTGTTCGGCATGGTCGGCGATTCGCCGCTGTCGCCGTTGCGCTCCATCGAACTGGACCGCAGCCGCATCTTCCTGCAGGGCCTGCAACTGGTCGACGTGCGCACGCAGTTGTTGTCGCTCGACAGCATGCGCGAGGGCGCGACGGACGATTACTCGCTGCTGCGCGACGCATGGCTGCAGCGCCGCAACTACCAGATCTTCGGCGATCGCCAGCAGGACTCGGGCGAGTTGCCGGATTACCTGCAGGACGACCAGGACAACCCGATCGTGCCGATCGATGCCATCCCGGTCACGCCGATGGACGGCGGCTGACGCTCAGGCGTCCGGCGATTCGTCGAATTCCAATTCGTCCGGCACCAGGGCCTCGGGCAGCTTCTTGCGGCTCTTCACTCCGAGCTCCACCAGGCGCCGCGCACGCGGGATGACCGCCTGCGCCGAATCCTCCAGGCGATCGCGCGCGGACTTGTAGGCCTTCGCCGCGCCGTCGAGGCTCGCGCCGACGGACGCGAAATCGGTCAGGAAGTTGATCACCGAATCCAGCAGCAGGCCGCCGGTCTTGCTGATCTCCAGCGCCTGCTTCTGCAGCTTGTCGCGCGTCCACACGCGATCGACCACGCGCAGCACGGCCATCAACGTATTGGGTGACGCGAAGGCCACGCCCTTGGCGAAGGCATCGGCCTGCAGCGTGGTGTCGAACCCGAGCGCGCCGGCAAGCGCGCCTTCGATCGGCACGAACGCGATGGTGACGTCGAGCGCGGATTCGCCGACGGACTTGGGATAGTTGCGCTCGGCCAGGTCGCGGACGTGCATGCGCAGCGCCACGGCGTGGCGACGCATCGCCTCCTGCTGCGCTTCCGGGGTCTCGGCGTTCATCGCCTCCTCCCACGCCACCAGGTTGACCTTGCTGTCGACCACGATGCGGCGGTCGTCCGGCAGGCGCACGATCACGTCGGGGCGCAGGCGGCGGCCTTCCTCGTCGGTGCTGGTCTGCTGGCGATCGAAATGCACGCCGTCTTCCAGGCCCGAGCTGCGCAGCACGTTCTCGAGCATCAGCTCGCCCCAGTCGCCGCGGACCTTCGCGTTGCCCTTCAGCGCGCGCGTGAGCGCCGAGGCCTGCGAGGCCATGTCCTGGTTGAGCGTCTTGAGTTCCTGCACCGCGCCCAGCAGCGCCGAACGCTCCTTCGCTTCCTCGCCGTACACCGTGTCGATGCGCTGGCGGAAGGTGCCGAGCTGGTCGGCGAAGGGCTTGAGCATCAATTCGATGTCGGACTTCGACTGGCCGGTGGCCAGGCGCACGTCGTGTTCGAACTTCTTGCCGCGTTCGTCGAAGGCCTTGGTGGCCAGTTCGGTGAACTTGGCGGAGAGGTGTTCCTGCGCGTTGCGCACGAAGGCTTCGGTTTCGGCGCGCGCGCGGTTGGCCTGTTCAGCCTCGGCGCGGGCGCGGGCCAGGGCGGTGGCGTCGTCGTGCGCGCGTTCGCGCAGGAGCGCGAGTTCCTTCTGCAGCGCATCGCGTTCGCCGATGCGCGCCTGCAGTTCGCCTTCCAGCGTGGCGGCGCGGACCGCGACGTCCATCGCGTCGCCCTTCGGCCGGCGCAGCCACACACCCGCGGCGATGCCGGCCACCAGCGCCAGGACGCAGGCCAGGATCAGGGTTGCGGTCATGGGCGAAGTCCTCCGGTTCGGCGTGGGCAGTGTATGCGCTCCACGCGTCGCACCGGCTGCGACTCAATCGAGGACGCGACAGAACACCGCCTTGAGGTAACGCGATTCCTGGGCCTGCGCCAGGAACGGATGGTCGGCGCCCGCGCCGGAGACCTTCAGCACCTGCACCGTGCGGTTGGCGTAGAACGCCGCGCGCCGGAGCATGTCGAGGAATTGCTCTTCGCTCACCAGGCCCGTGCACGAGAACGTGGCGAACAGGCCGCCCGGCTTCACCACGCTCATGGCCAGCTTGTTCATGTCGAGGTACTTCTTGAGCGCGGGGATCACCTGGTCGGGGTCGCGCGTCATCTTGGCCGGGTCCAGGATCACCACGTCGAAGCGTTCGCCGTTGTTCGAGGCATCGCGCAGCCACGGAAAGATGTCGGCCTGCACGAAGCGCGGGCGCACGTCGTTGAGCTTCGCGTTGCCCTTGGCGATGTCGAGGACGTCGTTGTCGATGTCGATGCCGATCACTTCCGACGCACCGCGCGCGGCCGCGTACACCGCGAAACCGCCGGTGTTGCAGCACAAGTCCAGCACGCGCTGGCCGGCGCACAGGTGCGACAGCCACTCGCGGTTCTCGCGCTGGTCGGCGAAGAACCCGGTCTTGTGCGCGCCCGCGGGGTCGGCGCGGAAGCGGATGCCGTGTTCGGTGATGATCGCGGGCGCGGCGGGCTCGCTGCCGCGGTAGTCGAAGCTTTCCTGCTTCTGCACGTGTTCGTCGGCGAAGGAATGGAAGCGGCAGCCCGGGAACTGTTCGCGCAGCGCCTCGTAGATCCATTCGCGGTGGCGGAACATGCCGGCGCTGAAGAACTGGACGACCAGCAGGTCTGCGTAACGGTCCACGACGAGGCCGCTGAGGCCGTCGCCCTCCGAGTGCACGACGCGCCAGGCGTCGCTGACGGCGTCGAGCTTCAGCAGTTCGCGGCGCAGGCCCACGGCCGCGGCGATCTTGCGCGAAAACCAGGCCTGGTCGACGGCGACCGATCGGTCGGTTTCCAGGATGCGCACCGCGATGCGCGAGTGGCCGTTGTAGAAACCGCGGCCGATCCATTCGTCGTCCACGCCGACCACGTCGACGATGCTGCCGGGCTTGGGCCGCACGGCGGGCTTCTCGACCAGCTTCTGGAAGATCCACGGGTGGGAGGACCGCCATGCATTGCGCAGGCGGACGACGGTGGGGGCGGGGGCGTCCATAGGGGCGCAAGTTTACGCGGCGGCCACTTGTCCCGCGCGAAATCGCCGCCATCCCCCTGCCATGCACCTGCCGACCCAAGCCCTCCCCGACGATCCCCTGGCCCAGCGCGTGCGCGATCGGCGGCGGGTCAGGCGGGCGTTTTTCGGCAGCGCGGCGGCGGTGGCATTGCTGACGGTGGTGTACCTGCTGCAGGGCGCGTTCGATGCGAGTGCGTGGGCCGTGGCACCGCATTCGCTGGCCGGACTGCGCGGCGTGCTGGGCGCGCCGCTGCTGCACGGCTCGTGGGATCACCTGGTGTCGAATGCGTTCGCGCTGCTGCTGCTCGGCACGCTGGCCGGCAGCGTGTATCCGAAGGCGACGGTGCGCGCGATCCCGATCGCGTGGATCACGAGCGGGTTGGGCGCGTGGTGGCTGGGTGACGTCGGCACGCATCACCTCGGTGCGAGCGGTGTGGTGCAGGGCTTGGCGTACCTCGTCGTGGCGCTGGGCTTGTTGCGACGGGATCGTGCATCGATGGCGGCGGCGATGATCGCGCTGACGTTTTCAGGTGGGATGCTGGTGGCGGTGTTGCCGCATGATCCCGGCGTGTCGTGGCAGTCGCATCTCGGAGGCGCGATCGGCGGTGTGGTTTCGGCGGTGTTGTTCCGGCACGTGGATCCGCCGGCGCCGCGGCAGCGGTATAGCTGGGAATTTGAAGAAGAACCGCCGGAGCAATGAGCGGCGCGGGCGCGCGACCGTCAATCGGTTGAAAACGCTTTGCCCTGTGGCGACCTATAGAGCAAGCGCCATTTACCTGCATCGTGCTGCTGATAGGACATGGAAGCAAAGGCGGCTTCGCATTTCGTCGCGCAGGTTCTCGGCTTGAAATAGACCCGCACTTCCGCGCCGTCGTCCCACCCATCGCCTCTCGTGACCCCTGTGATTTCCGGAGCTTGGCCTTCCCATCCGGGAGAGGACAAGAAATCGCCCATGATCTGGTGATCACTTGGCCCGCTTGTGCACGCTGCCATTCCAATGCACGCAGAGATCACGCCCGTCCTTGATAGTGATTTCATTGTCCGCAAGCCTTTACCGCGAATTCCTGAAGACACCACGTCCGCCAAGCAACCAGGTTTCTTTCGCGGTCCGCGTCCGTCGCTCCGTTGTAGACAAAAACAAAGCTCTGCCCGGTCATTTGGTTCAAGAGAGCGCTAAGAGCATCGTGGACTGTCCTTGGGCTGTAGTGACGAAGCCCTTCAAACGCTTCAGGAGATTGGTTTGACAAGGTGATCGACTCTTCGGCGAGCCTCTTGGTGTCGTCTAGGTGAGCGACCAAATATGGGATTGCAACTCTGCCGGCTCTCTCCAGTTCTTGCAGCGCGAGACGTTGTTTTTTTGGAGAGCTGGTCATGTCTGTGACGAGTCGATCGACCAGTTCAGCTGTTTTCTCATCTCCGAGCCTGGAAGTTGCGCATGCCCCGACTAAAGGAATGCACAGCACTGCGAGAAGTTTGGCGCTCCAATTCATTGCTGATCCCCGCATGGGCAATTGCAGCCCAAAGCGTCCATGACTGCTTGTCGATCCGTTGCGGTCACCGTCCCTAAGTGCTCCGCCATGATGGTCCCCTGCCAGCCTTCCTGCGGGACCGTGATACCGCGCTCGACCTCAACATATCGATCGTCCAGTCTCATGATGTGCCCTGACTCATGCGCGGCGGTCCAGGGGTCTTCTTCTGCGAACCAAGTGCCTCGGTTGCCTTGCATGAATGAGCGGCCTCGGCCAGACATGAAGGTGATATCGGTAGACCACCATCCCCCGATGCTTGTCGTTACCTTAAATCCCGGTGCCGACCATGCTTGCTCGATGGACGACCTCCATGACGCGATTACTTCGGGTGTGGCTCCGGGTCCGTCGAAATCAAAATTGATGTTGATCTCTGCACCGGTATCCGAACACCGGCATGTCGCGCGCAAGCCCAGTACATCGACACGATCCGTAGGATTGCTTCCGACATAAGTGTAGGGATTCATGCCGCCACCCAGGCCAATTGGGTCAGGCTGGGTGTAACGCCCACCATGCTCAACTTCCGAAAGGTAGTATCTAAACCCGTTGAACCATGTGCGGGATTCCTCGTCCCAGTACTGGCCCGGAAAACCGAGGCTCATTCCTCCAACGGCGTCCACCTTAACCTCGCGATTGAACGCATGGTTTGCTGCGCGCCAGCGCACGTTTCGCCCGGCGTCGGTTAATACCTCTGGCCTACCCAATTGGTCGTCGTGCGCGAAGTACAAGTCCGTTTGCCCATTGACCATGCCGACCAAGGATTCGCCGACACGGATGTAATCCTTCCATCCTGAAGGCGTCCGCTCGGCGAGAAGCTGGTTTTGCCCCATGTACGTGAAGCGGGTTGCGCCGTTGAATTCGCCCTTTTGAACACGCTGGTCGATCGCGTTGGTCAGATAGTTAGTTTCTACGCTTCCGGCGGCGCCCATGCGCGAAACTTGCAAAAGACGTTGAAAGCCGTCGTAAACAAACCGTGTATCTGCATCCCCAATTCGATTCAGGCGGACGAGATTCCCGTTCGCGTCGTACTCCAACGACGACTGCTTCGCGCCACTCGCCCCAAGCACACGGTTGCTGTTCGGATCCACCTGGATCGCAAACACGTCGTCGCCTTCGCGATACGCGGTGCGATTGCCATTGAGGTCCAACGTGAAATCGGACTGCCGCGCCGGGGCATGCGACGACGTGAGTCGCGAAGTCGCATCGAACCCATTCGTCAACGTCAGCGCGCCATCCACCCCATTCGTGATTCGCGTGATCTCATCCGCGGCATTGCGCTGGTAGGTCAGGCTCTGCCGCGCGCCGGAGGCATCGGCGACACCCAGGCCGGCTACGCGTCCGTCGAGATCGAGGTGGATCGTGCGCTGCAGTCCGTTGCCGTAGTCCCACCCCGTTGCGCCGCCGAAGGGCGATGACGTGATGTTCCCGATCACGGGTACCGTTTCCCCGGCGACCGTCGCGTACACGCTCTCCAGCTTGCCGGCCGCGTAGCGGTACCCGACGAACGTGCCGCTGGGGTACGCGATTCCCGCAAGCCGCCCGGCGTGATCCCACGCGAACGCGGTCTGGTTTTCGTCCTCCCCGATACGTTCGCGCTTCAGTTCGATCTGTCCGGCCTGCGTGTAGTCCACGCGGGTCTGCGTGGCTGCGGTCAGGGATTCGCACCAACGCCCCTTGCCGTTGGCGCACGCGTCGTAGACGTGCGTCCGCCATTCATCGCCGCTGCCTTGTCGCGTGAGCCGCCCCAGCGTGTCGTATTCGTGCGTCAGCGTGGTTCCATCCGCCAACGTCTTGTGCAGCAGCTGGCCGGCCTGGTCGTACGTGTAGGTGGTGTGCCCGCGATCCTGGCTTTCCTCGCGGACCAGGCGGCCCATGCCGTCGTAGTGGTAGCGCGTTGGAATGCCGCGCGGGTCGACGATCTGTGTGATGCGGTCCGCGGCGTCATAGGTGAACATTGCGCGCCCGCCCAGCGGGTCGATGGACGCCACCATCCGGCCGAGCGCGTCGTAGGCGAACGTGGTCGTCCTCCCCAACGCGTCGGTGGACGCCGTGCGGTTGCCCACCGCGTCGTACGCGTATCGGAACTTGACGCTGCCATCCGCCGCCAGCACGCGGATCACGCGGCCGAGCTCGTCGTATTCGAGGGCGGACTGGTAGGTGACAGTTGCCTGGGCGTTTGCGATCGACAGGCTGGCGATCGCTGCACCCAGCGCGAGTGCGAGAGAGGAGCGCGCGTTCATCGCGGCTGCTCGCAGGGGCCGGCGCCGCACGGTCGCCGGGTGACGTCTTCGACGTACATGGATTTCACCGGAACCTCCACGAGGGCTTGCACGTTTTCCATCCAGACCACGCCGCCGAAGTGGTGGTATTGCGATCCGGGCGGCGGGTTGAAGGCGTAGGTCAGCGTGGCCACCTGGCCCGGATGGATGACACCGGAGGCGTACGTCCTGGGCGGCATGGGGTGTTGCGCGTTGTTCTGCGCAAGGACCACGGTGGGGTCGGGTGCGAGATTCCAGGGGTGCGAGCCGGTGTTGCGCACGCGTACGGAGATCCAGCTTGTCTGGCCGTGGAAGACGTGGCCCGGCACGTCGTGGCTGACCAGTTCCGCGCGATATACGACGGGCGGCGGAAGGGCGACTGCGGTCGTGGCTTCACCGAACGCGGTGCCGTCGCTCTTCGTCATGCGCCACTGGAACGTGAGCGACGTGGTGACGCGGGGGGCGGTCGCGGCGAAGGCGATGGTGGCGACCGCGCCGGGCGCAACGTCACGATCCAGCGCGACGCCGTGCGGCAATCCCCATGCTTCGCTGTTGGCGGAGCGCAGGCGATAGCCATCCTGTACGCGCCACGGCACGTTGCTCGTATTCCGGACCTGCACCGTGATCCAGTACGCCGTGCCGCCAAGCATCGCGCCCGGCACGCTCTGCGCCACGAATTGCGCGGCGTGCACGGGGAAGGGATGCAGGTCGGCGCGTTCGACCTTGATGCCCGCGACCTGGGATTCCGGGTTGTACGAAACGCGGCGTACGTCGAACCGGCCATCGCTGGCCTGTTCGAATTCGGCTTGCAAGCGTTCCGCGACGTCGTAATGGAATTGGCGCCGGTTGCCTTCCGGCGTGGTGGTGGCGGCGAGCAAACCGGCGGCGTTGTATTCGTGCCGCGTTTCGGCGACCTGTCCATCCGCGCGCAGGCGCTCGGCCGTCGCGCGCCCTCGCGCGTCGTACTCGAATTCGCGAACGGCACCGTTTGGGTCCACCACCCTGCCGGGGCGCCCCATCGCGTCGTACTGCTCGTAGCGCGTGACATGCCCGAGGCTGTTGGAGACGGAAAGCAGGTCGCCCGCGCTGTTGTACGCGTAAGTGACGGCATCGCCGGCGCCCGCGAGCGGCCCGTCGACGACAAGGGTCGCGACCATCCTGTTCGGATGATGGGTGTACGTGGACGAGGTGCCCGTCGCCTGCCCGGTACTGGCACCCACGCCCCACTGCGTCGTCGTCGCGGGCCGGCCCTCCGCGGTGTAGGCGTAACGCGTGTCCGACACGCCTTCCACGAGATGCCGCGCAAGGCGTCCGTTCGCATCCCATTCCAGCCGCGTGGTGCGCGCCACCGCCGTGCCAAGCGCTTCCGTGCGCTTCAGCAGCCGTCCGTGCGTGTCGTAGTCGAAGTCGGTGACGACGCCTGCTTCGTCGGTGATCGTGTCGAGGCGACCTTCGGCGTCGAACGTGCGCTTGCTGAAGCTGGATGGGCAATGCACCGTCGCATGCCCGGTGATTTCGATGATTCGGCCATCGACGATGCGGTAGGTGGTCTTGCGCCCGAGGGCATTGGTGCGCTCGGTGCGATCGGCGAAGTAAGCGTAGCGCTTGAGGTCGGTGCCGTCGGCCTTGCGCGATTCGACGACGCGATCGCCTTGGTACGTGTAGTACGTCTTGCGCACGCCGGCGACGGAGATGCCCGACAACTTTCCGTTGTCGTAGTGATAGCCCAGGTTGCCTTTGCCGTCGGGATAGGTCACCGACGCAAGTCGCCCGCCCGCGTGCGCGTAGCGGTACACGACGCCCGAACTGTCGACGACTTCGACCAGGCGGTTGTTCTGGTGCGAGAGGCGAATCGATCGGCCCGAGGTATGCCGCACCTCGACAAGATGGCGTGCGGCGTCGTACGTGTAGTACAGGCCCGTGCCGTCGGGTTGCAGCCGCCACATCAGCAAGCCCCGGGTGTCGTAGTGCTCACTGCCGCCGTCGGGCCATTCGAGGAAGTAGCCGCCCGCGACGGTGGTGATGCGGGCCAGGGGATGCTCCTCCGAGCCGAGCCAGGCATTGGATGTGCCGTTCCAGTTGAAGCGCACCAGGTCGCCGGCTTCGCGGTGCGCGTAGATCACGTAGACGAGCGGGACATTGCAGGCAGGGCCGCCCGGATATGGATAGCACTGCGTCGACGAAGGCGGGCCAGGCACCAATGCATCGAACGACAGTTTCAAGTCGTGGTTGCTGATCCACTGGTTGCCGAGCATGCCGACGCCGCGCCAGCCCTGGTGGTACGTGCGATGGATGCCGAGGCCTTCGCTGCCTGCGACGACGAAGTCGGTGACGTCGTCGTATTTCTTGCCGGTAACGATGTCGACCGGATTGTCGCAGCGGTTTTCGTCTTCGGATTCGTCATCGCCGCCCGCGGCCCCGCCTGCGGCACCTTCGGAGAATCCGCCGCCACCGCCACCATTTCCGTTACCGCTCCAGGAAAAACCGGGCACGGATCGCCACCCCCCGGTTCCCACCACGGTTACCCGCTCGAACGTACCGACATGATTCGCAGGTTTGTAAAAGACACGCCCGTCGGCAGGTTTTTTTGCAACGGCCTCGACGGTCGTCAGCGCAAACGCAACCAGAACCCACTTCCATCCCTTCGCCATGCCGCTCCCCGGAGCACGTTGCATGCCCGCAGGGTTCTTCATGGACAGCGCGCGAAGCTAGGCGCTCGCGGCGCGAAGACGCGAAGAAACATCTGCGAAGTCGTGCGCCGCCCGATCGGCTACGCGAGGTCCAGGTACCCCTCCGGCACCAACGCCGTCGCCAGCATCACCGCGTTGATGTCTTCATGCGCGCGCCATGCCGCGGTGTCCTGCGCGGCGGGATCGCACCATGCATCCGTGATCGTGCGCGCCAGCGGTACCTGCGTGATCAAAACATCGAGCGCCCGCCGCAATTCGGGTTGCGCATCCAGCGACGCGGCATCGCGCTCCAGCAACACCCACAACCGCGACACGGCCTGCAAGCCGATCGCGAGCCCGAGTTCGCGGAACGCCAACCGCGTTTCCACCGGTTGCGCGAACGGCTGCGTCGCCAGGTAACGCGCCAATCCGCGCGACGCCGCGCCCACCACGAGCCCGAGCAACGGATTGTCGCCGGGCCGCACGCGCAGCAATTGCGCGAGGCGATTGGCATCCGCCAGCAAACCGCCGATGCCCAGCGGATCGTCCGTCAGCAGGTTCGTGCCTGCGACGATCGCGGCCATGTCGCGCAATTCGGCGTCGAGTTCGGGGCCGTGGCCCACGCGCCCCTGCGGTTGGTGCGCGCGCAGTTGCCAATACGTGATCAGCGCGTCGAGTGGATCGTGTTGTCCCATCGCTTCGACGAGCGGTTGCGAAAGATCGATGCGCATCTTCCAGTACATGCGCTTCGGTGCACCGGGCGTGGGCGCATAGGTGAACGCGCGATGCGCGGTCTGCGCGAGTTCGCGGGCCCATCGTCCGGCATCGGCGTGACCGGTGCGACGCGAGAATTGGTCGAGCGCATGCATCCAGCGCGCGAGGTAATGGAAATACTGGCCGTCGCGTTCCCACTCCAGGTCCCAGTCCACGACGGTGTCGTCGTCGCGTTCCGGCAAGGGCTTGCCGATGCGCAATCCGCCGCGCGTGGGATGTTCGGTGCCGGTCTGCGCATCCATGCCGCCGATCCAGCCGGTGCGCGCGTCGTCGGCGCGATGCTGGCCGAGCACCGCGTGCACCTGTTCGATCAGGCGTTCGGCGAGGTCGGCCTGCCCCAGCGCGAGGAAGTTGCAGACCGCGAACGCATCCGTCCACAGGTAGCGCACCGGCGGCAGGTCGCCGATCACGCCGGTGCGCTCGGCGAACGCGTGCATCAGCGACGCGGCGGTGCAGCCCGCCGCGGTCGGTTCGTCGTGTCGTTTCGCCTGCGACGTCGCCATTGCGGCGGATCATCGCGGGCGCATCGATTGCGTTTCGTGAAGCAGCGGCGTTCAGTTACCCGAATGCGCGGGGCTCAGCGCAGCCCCAGTTGCCGGTCGTGCAAGCGCGACCACAGCGCCAGCGACACCAGCGCGCCGCACAGGCACAGGAACATGTCCCACTGCGTGTCCCACACGTCGCCCTGGGTGGCGAGGAACGCATCGGCGTCGGCGCCGAAGGCCAGCGCGGCCCACCATTCCAGCAACTCGAAGAACGCACTGAAGCTGAGCGCGGCGGCGACGCAGAGGTAGGTCAGCCACGCGCCCGGCTTCAGCGGCGTGCACCGCAGCAGCAACTCGCGCGCAAGCAACGCAGGCACGAACCCCTGCATGAAGTGGCCCACGCGATCCCACGGATTGCGCGTCACCTCGAACCCGATCTCACGGAACGCATCGCGCAACCAGAACCCGAGCGGCGTCTCCGCGTACGTGTACGCGCCGCCATGGATCAGCACGAGCGCATGCAGCGCGAGCAGCGTCGACAACAGCAGCGTCAGCGGGAATGCACGCCACCGCCACGCGATGAAAGGCAGGCCGAGCACCACCCACACGACCTCCATGATCCAGGTCATGCGGTCCTTCGGCGCGATCGCGGAAACCAGCAGCGCCACCGCCACCAGGCCGGCCAGGGCCCAGCCCTCGACGCGGGTCGGCGGGCGGGCGATCCCCTGCGACAGCGCCGGATAGCGGGCTTCCATGGTCATCCACCCCCGGTTTCACGCGAATTTCGCGCCCGGATCATCCGCCGGGCATGAGGATCGGCGCAAGAACGCAACCGACTTGCGTCCCGGAAGGGCTAGCATTCCCCGCCATGAACACGCCGACCGCCACCCCCACCCGCGTCGAACACCAGCTCACCGACAAGGGCTACGTCCCCGTCTACACCACCGCGGTGGTCGAGCAGCCCTGGTCGACGTACACGGAAACCGACCACGGCACGTGGGCCACGCTGTTCGAGCGCCAGCAGCAGGTGCTGCAGGGCCGCGCGAGCGACGAGTTCCTGCGCAACCAGCGCGCGATGGGCATGACGCCCGACCGCATCCCGAAGTTCGACGACCTCAACCGCATCCTGCGCCCCGCCACGGGCTGGGAACTGATCGGCGTCGAAGGCCTGCTGCCCGAACTCACCTTCTTCGAACACCTCGCCAACCGGCGCTTCCCGGTGACGTGGTGGATCCGCAAGCCCGAACAACTCGATTACCTCAGCGAACCGGATCTCTTCCACGATCTGTTCGGCCACGTGCCGCTGCTGATGAACCCCGTGTTCGCCGACTACATGGCCGCGTACGGCCGCGGCGGCGTCAAGGCGCACGGCATCGGGCCCGAAGCGCTGGTCAACCTCACGCGCCTGTACTGGTACACGGTGGAATTCGGCCTGATCCGCCAGCCCGACGGCCTGCGCATCTACGGCAGCGGCATCGTCAGCTCGAAGGGCGAATCCATCCATTGCCTCGAAAGCCCCGCGCCCAACCGCATCGGCTTCGACCTCGAACGCATCATGCGCACGCGCTACCGCATCGACACCTTCCAGAAGACGTACTTCGTCATCGACAGCTACGAGCAGTTGATGGAAGCCACGCAGCCGGACTTCACGCCGATCTATGCATCGCTCGCGCAGCAGGACTCGATCCCGGCGGGCAACGTGCTGGACGCCGATGCGGTGTTCAACAAGGGCACGGGCGAAGGGTGGGCGAACGACGGGGACGTGTGAGGCTCATGCGCCGCTGACTTTCCGCAGGTAAGCCTCGAGCCCCCGCGCCGGCACTTCGTCGAACACTTCGCCCGTCTCGTCGAACGACGCGATCCGGTCCGGCCGGAAGCTGCGGAAATCCGCGCGCAACCGGCACCACGCCCCGATCGTCCAGCTGCCGCCCCAGAACGCCAGGCACAACGGTTCGATGTCGCGCGCGCTCGACTGGCCGTCCTGGTCGCGGTAGTCCAGGCGCAGCACGTGGCGCGCGTCGATCGCGGCGTGCAGGCGGTCGATCATCCCACTCGATTCCATGCGCGCCACTTCCGGCGCGAAGATGCGGCTGCGTTCGCTGCGCGCACGCAGCTCCGGCGGCAGCACCGCTTCGATCTTCAGCAACGCGGTCTTCGCGCCGTTGCCCAGCCGCGTGCCGCCGAACGCGCGCACGAAACGCGTGCCCACCACCAGTGCTTCGAGCTCGTCGGCGTTGAACATCAGCGGCGGGATGTCCGCGTCCTTGCGCAACATGTAGCCGACGCCCGCTTCGCCTTCGATCGGCACGCCGGAGACCTGCAGGTCCGCGATGTCGCGATACACGGTGCGCAACGACACGCCCAGCGTTTCGGCGAGGCGATGCGCGGGCACCGCCGCGCGACGTCCGCGCAGGGCGTGGATGAGGAGGAAGAGGCGGTCGGCGCGGCGCATGCCGCCATGATGTCCTGCCTTCAGCGCAGGCGCGAGCGCGGCGTGGGCGACAGGCGCAACACCTGCGGCGGGCCCTGCAGGCGATGCGCCAGGCGCACGGCAATGTCGCGCCATTGCGGTTGCGCGACGAGGGCTTCGCGGTACGCAGCCCAGGCCGCGGCATCGTCGAAGCGCGCAAACCACGCGAACACGTGTTCGCCCGTGCGCACCGGCAGGCGCGGCCAGGTGTTGGTGGCGTATTCGGTGGAATACGTGGCGAGCACGCGCGCCCCCGCGGCACTGACGGCAGGCAGCAATTCGGCGGCGAAGAATTCCAGGAAATCCATGTCGACCGGCGCGTCGAAGAAGTACAGCGTCGCGGCGAACACGCCCTCGCAGTCGCGCGCGTCCGGCAGCGGCCCGTCGATCGCGAAGCCCGACGCCGGCGACACCGGCTTGAGCAGCAGCACGTCGTCCGAATCGATCATCGTTGCGTTGGCCGCGTCGCGATGCGCCTGCCAGGTGGGACCGCCGTAGAAGCGTTCGAGCGCGTCGTGGCGCTGCGCCATGTCGGGGAATTCGCGCAGCCAGACGAAACGATCCGGCCCGTCGAGGTCGCGGAACTGCCCGAGCACGCGCATGCCGGCGGCTTCCTGCGGTTCGAGGAACTCGCGTTCGAACAGGCCGACCAGCGTGTCGCGGCGGCCGGGGTGCAGGGTGTACTGGCGCAGTTCGACGACCATGGCGGTGCTCGCTTTCCCGAAGGCAGGCCGCAGCGTGCGCCCGGGCTGCTGCCACCCTGTTGTCAGCAGGGACGGCGCGGCGTCATTCCGTCGGCGGCGGCTGCGGCCAGGAGGCCGCCGCTTCCAGCGTGCGCAGGTCGGCGGGATCGATCGCGTCCACCGTCTTGCCCGCGGGCACGGCGACGATCCGCAATTCGTGGGTGCACGGGAGGTCGCCGCGGTCCTTGGTGTCGTCGTCGCCGCCGTCGTGCGCGACGCAATCGGTGTAGCCGATGCGTGCGTCCGGCGCTTCGCCCGGGATCGCGAGCACGACGTAATCGCCGCGCGACAAGCCTTCGATGCGGTACGCGCGTTCACCGCGCGCGGTGCGCGTGCAGGTCGCCACGCCATCGTTGAGTTCGAACGCGCACACGCGCACCGAGGCTTCGGGGTCGCCCGGGTGCGTCACCACGCCGGCGATCGCGCCGGGCGCGAGCGCGCCTTCGGTCAACGCGCACTCCACGCGCGTGTCGCCGAGGTCGGTGCCGGAGGCGAGTTCGCCGGCGCCGGCGGGCATCGCGTTGCGCAACGCATCCGGTGGCGCCGGCAGGATCACGGGCGCCACGCCCGAATGCGCGGCGCCGAGCACGAACCAGCCGATGTCCGCGTTGCCGATGCGCAAGGCCGGCACGACCGCGCAGCGCAATGCGGTGTTGTCGCTCTCGGGCGTGCACGTCACGCCGTCGGCCTGGCGCAGGCGTTCGCGCTGTTCCGCCTGGCTGATCGTGAGGAACGCGCGGTCGCCGCACGTCAGCGCGCGTGCAAGCCAGGCGCGCGTGGCGTCGTTGGCGGTGTTCGCGGCGGATTCGGCGGGCGTGGTCGTCGCCGGTGCGGGCGCGGGAACGGGCGCAGGTGTCCCGCCGCCGCATCCCGCCAGCGCCACTGTCACGCCGAAGATCGCCACGCACCCGCGCATCGTTCGCCTTGTTCCGGGGGACCCCGACCTTAGCGACCCGGCGCGGCGCATGCCACTCATGGGCGGCGCCGCACGGGAATGGACGCGATGGGAACCGATGTGACGTCAAACCCGCCTTCACGGATCGGCGCGCCGGGGCCCGGGGCCCAGGCCATCGCGGTGATGACTTCCCACGTCGCGGGCAAGCGGCCGTCGGCGTGGCGGAACGTGTCGTACGCGCGCGCCGCGGCGGCGAAGCGTGCGCGGCCCGTCAGCGTGTGGCGACGCGATTGCAGCGCATTCGTCGCGCCGATCGCGCGCAGTTCGCGCATGAGGGCGGGCAGGTCGGCGTAACGCGTTTCGTGTTCATCGCGATCGAGCACGGGATTGCGGAACCCCGCGTGCACGAGCGCGTCACCGAATTGCGCGATGGTCGCGAAGGGGCTGACGTGCGGTGCGGCGTCGGCCTGCGCGAAGGATTCGCGCAACTCGAACAGCGTGTCCGGGCCAAACGTGGACACCAGCAGCAACCCGTTGGGCTTGAGCACGCGGCGAAAACCCGCGAACGCCGCCGGCAAGTCTTCCACCCATTGCAGGCACAGGCTGGAGAACAACACGTCGACGCTGCCTTCGGCGAACGGCAATGCGCGCACGTCGGCGCACACGCGATCGAACGGGCGCCAGAAGCCGCTGCGCTTGCCGGCTTCGCGCAACATCGGCAATGCCATGTCGACGGCGACCACGCGCGCCTTCGGCCAGCGCTTGCGCATCGCGGCGCTCGCGCGGCCGGGACCGGCGCCGAGGTCGAGGATGCATTGCGGCGGCGGCAACGCGAGTTTCGGATCGTCCAGGTAATCCAGCGATTCGAGCAGGCGCGCTTCCACTTCGTGCTGCAGCGCGGCCGCGGCGTCGTAGCTGCGCGCCGAGCGCGAGAACGCACGGCGGATGTGGCGCGGGTCGAAGAGCGGATTCATGCGGCGAACGCTGCGAAGGCGGTGGCGAGGTGCCCGGCCACGACGTCGGCGTGCGTGAGGAACGGCGCGTGGCCGGCGTGTTCGATCACGTGGACGGTCGATGCCGGTGCGAGCGCGGCGGCGTCGCGCATCGCGCGCGGATCGACGAGGCGGTCGCGGCGGCCCGCGAGCCACAGGCTCGGGACGCGCAATGTCGGCAACGTGTCGCGCAGGTCGGTGGTTTCGAGAAGGTGCAAGCCATCGGCGAGGACGTGCGCGGAGGGTTCGCCGCGGGAGAACAATTCGTCGCGCAGCGCGCGGATCTCGTCCTTCGCGTGATCGGAGCCGAAGGCCTCCAGCGCGACGAAGCGATCGAGCGTGGCGCGGTAATCACTGCGCAGGCCGTCGGCGAAGTCGCGGAAGATTTCGGCGGAAACGCCGTAACGCCAGTCCTCGCCGCGCACGAACCGCGGGCTGGCGCAGAGCATCGACAAGGCGGGCACGGCGTCGGGACGCGTGGCGGCCGCGTGCAATGCGACGAGGCCACCGAGCGACCAGCCGCACCACGGCGCGCGCGGCACGTGGCGCGTGATCGCGTCCACGCACGGCTCGAGCGCAAGCGGCACATCGCACGTGCGACTCAAACCATGCCCCGGCAGATCGACGACATGCAACGTGAAGCGATCCTGCAACCGCGCGACCAGCGGCGCGAACACGCCGCCATGCATCGCCCAGCCATGCAGCAGCACGAGCGGCGGGCCGTGGCCGATGACATCGATGTGCAACGGGCCCTTCATGCGTGCGGCTCCGCCGGCAACACGATGGGCGCGCGCGTCGGTCGCGACACCAGCCACGCGAACGCAGCGATGCCCGCGATCACGAGGCCCGCGCCCCACCATGCGATCCCATGCGGCCACGCTTCGCCGAGGAACATCACGCCCAGCACCATCGCGAACAACAATTCCGCCGCCTGCATCGCTTCGGCCGCACCGAGCGCGGCGGGCAGGTCCCGCACCATGCCGGTGGCCTGGAAGAACAGGATCGTCGCGATGATGCCCGCGCTCAGCGCAACACCCGCCGCCAGCCACACCTGCGACATCGGCGGCGCGCCGGATTGTTGCCACGCGTAGGCGGACACGAGCCACCACAACGGCTGGCTCGCCAGCGTCATGCCGAACACGCGCTGGCCCGCCGTGAGCTGTTCGCCCGTGCGTTCCAGGTGCAGCAACAGCAGGCGGTTGCCGATCGGATACAGCGTGGCCGATCCCAGCACGCACGCCAGCGCGATCCACGCCGCGCGATCGAGATGTCCCTGCGCATTGCCGAGTTGCAGCAGCGCCACGCCCGCGAGGGTGAGCACGCCGACACCGAGCGCCGCCTTGGGCACCTTGCGGCGCGCATCGCGATACAGCAGCGGCGCGCACAACATGCCGGCGACGACGGTGAACTGGAAACTGCCCGCCACCAGCCACGACGGACCGCTGGCCGCGGCGTACGCCAGCAGCATGTAGAACACGACGAACCCGATCGCACTGCACCGCAACCACGCCCACGGGTGCGCGCGGATCGCACGCCAGGCCGGCGCCATGCCGCCGAGCATCGGCATCACCGGCAGCAGCAACGGCAAGGTGATCAGGTAACGCAACGCCGCCGTCCATGCCCAGTGCCCGCCTTCGCTGGCGCTGGCGCGGTTGAGCACGTAGGTGAGGGTGAAGAACAGCGCCGACAGCAACGCGACGCCGATGGCCGCGAGCGCGCGGCGCGTGTCGTGCACGTCGCGCGTCATGCGTGCGCGGCGGCGTGCGCGGCCATGCCCGCGCCGAATCCCTGGTCGATCGCCTCGCGCGCCCAGGCGAGCGCATCGAGCAATGCATCGATGTCCGCCGGCGTGTGCAACGCGGACAGCGTGAAACGCAGGCGCGCCTTGCCTTCCGGCACCGTCGGCGGGCGGATCGCGGAGACCCAGAAGCCCTGCGCTTCGAGCGCCTGCGCGTACGCGAGCGTCTGCGCGTCGTCGCCGATGAGCAGCGGCTGGATGGGCGTGGTCGAGGCCATGAGTTCGAAGCCGCGCTTGCCCGCGCCTTCGCGGAAGCGCGCGATCGCGGCGTCAAGCTTTTCGCGGCGCCAGTGTTCGCGGCGCGCGAGCTTCACCGCCGCGAGCGACGCGGCGGCCTGCGCCGGCGGCAACGCAGTGGTGTAGATGTACGGACGCGCGGTTTCGGAAAGATGCTGGATGAGATCCGCATCGCCGACGACGGCCGCGCCGTAACTGCCGAGCGCCTTGCCCAGCGTGACGAGTTGCAGCGGCACCGCGCTCACGTCGAGCCGCGCGGCGGCGACGCTGCCGCGGCCATCGGGGCCGAGCACGCCCACGCCGTGCGCATCGTCGACGTACAGCGTGGCGTGCTGCACGCGCGCGATCAGCGCGAGTTCGCGCAGCGGCGCGATGTCACCGTCCATGCTGAAGACGCCGTCGGTGGCGAGCATCGCGCCGGTGTCCGGCACGCTGCGCAACTGGCGCAACGCACCTTCGGCATCCAGGTGCGGATAGCGGCGCAGCTTGCAGCCGGCCAGGTGCGCGGCGTCGATGAGGCTGGCGTGGTTGAGGCGGTCCTGCACGCAGAGGTCGTCGGCTTCCAGCAACGCCTGCACGACACCGAGGTTGGCGAGGAAACCGCTGCCGAACAGCAACGCGCGCGGCGCGCCGAGCCAGTCGGCGAGTTCGCGTTCGAGCGCTTCGTGCACCGCGTGGTGGCCGCACACCAGGTGCGAGGCCACCCCGCCCGCGCCGTCCTTCGCCGCTGCGTCCTGCAACGCGTTGACGACGCCGAACTGCTGCGCGAGGCCGAGGTAGTCGTTGCTGCAGAAGCCGGTCAGCCAGTGGCCGTCGACTTCCAGGCGCACGCCGTCGCGGCGCGTGACGTTGCGCCGCGTGCGCACCCGCGACTGCGCTTCCCGCTGCGCGCGTTGGGCGGCAACGCGTTCGGGCAGGCGCGGGCGCATGTCAGGCCGCTTCGCCGGTGATCGCCGCGTGCACCGTGGTGCTGCAGTCGGACGCCACGTCCGCCGAAGCCACGTGCATCGGGCGCAGGCCGAGGCGTTCGAACAGCGCGCGGTCCTTTTCGGTGTCCGGGTTGCCGGTGGTCAGCAGCTTTTCGCCGTAGAAAATGGAGTTGGCGCCCGCGGCGAAGCACAGCGCCTGCAGTTCGTCGCTCATGGTTTCGCGGCCGGCGGACAGGCGCACCATCGACCTCGGCATCAACAGGCGCGCCACCGCGATGGTGCGGACGAACTCGAACGGATCCAGTTCCACCGTGCCCGCCAGCGGCGTGCCTTCGACCTGCACGAGGCGGTTGATCGGCACCGAATCCGGATGCGCGGGCAGCGTGGCCAGCGTGTGCAGCAGGCCGGCGCGTTGTTCGCGCGACTCGCCCATGCCGACGATGCCGCCGCAGCAGGTCTTCATGCCGGCGTCGCGCACGTGGCCGAGCGTGTCGAGGCGATCCTGGAATTCGCGCGTGTGGATGATCTTGTCGTAGAACTCCGGCGCGGTGTCCAGGTTGTGGTTGTAGTAGTCCAGGCCGGCGTCGCGCAGCGCGTTCGCCTGGTCGCCGGTGAGCATGCCGAGCGTGGCGCAGGTCTCGAGGCCGAGCGCCTTCACCTCGCGGATCATCGCGGCGACCTTCGGGATGTCGCGGTCCTTCGGCGAGCGCCACGCGGCGCCCATGCAGAAACGCGAGGCGCCGGCGTCGCGCGCCTGGCGCGCCTTCTCGACGACCGCTTCGGTGCTCATCAGCTTCGTGGCTTCCACGCCCGTGTGGTAGCGCGCGGCCTGCGGGCAATAGCCGCAGTCTTCCGGGCAGCCGCCGGTCTTCACGGACAACAGCGTGGAGACCTGGACTTCGGTGGGATCGAAGTGTTCGCGGTGGACCGTGCCGGCGCGATGCAGCAGTTCGGTGAAGGGCAGCGCGAAAAGCGTGAGCACTTCGGCGCGGGACCAATCGGTGCGTACTTGGCTGACAGCGGGCATGGGGATTTTCCGACAGCGTGGCCGAGGCAGGCCGGGCAGTCTGGAAACCATGTCAGTCGCTGTCAACCAACGCGGGATGCTTCCAGTTGACGGGCCGCCGGGCGGCGGCCTCCGGGCCCGGTTGGGGTTCTGGTTGCGCAACGACGCCAGCCGGTTGTTGTGGCCCAGCCGGTGCCTGGTGTGCGCGGAAGCCGGGCTGGAAGGCATGGATCTGTGCGGCGCGTGCGCCGCCGGCCTGCCGCGGGGCACGGCGGCCTGCGTGCGGTGCGCCTTGCCACTGCCGCTTCCCGTGGCGGGCACGTGCGGGCGGTGCCTGCGCCATCCGCCGCCGCTGCGCGAGGTCCGGGCGGCCTGCCTGTATGCCGCGCCGATGGATCGGTTGCTGCCGCGCTTCAAGTTCCACGACGACCTGGCGGCCGGGCGGTTGCTGTCGCAGTTGATGACCGAAGCATTCGCCGGTTTGCCGAAGCCCGACGTGCTGGTGCCGGTGCCGTTGCATCGCGGGCGGTTGCGATCGCGGGGCTACGACCAGGCGCTGGAGCTGGCGCGGCCGGTCGCTCGGGCGCTGGACATCCCCCTGCAGCGCGGCCTGCTGGTGCGCACGCGGGCGACGGCGCCGCAGTCGGAACACCACGCGATCGCGCGGCGCCGCAACGTGCGCAATGCGTTTTCGGTGCCGGATGTGCGCGCATTGCCGGCCCACGTGGTGCTCGTCGATGACGTGATGACGACGGGGGCGACGTTGCACGCCGCGGCAGAGGCGTTGCTGCGCGCGGGCGTGCAGCGCGTGGATGCGTGGGTCTGCGCGCGCACGCCATGACGGCGTTTCGCGCAACCTCAGGGCGTGATCGGATGCTTCGCCAGGTACAGCGCGATCGCGATCCCGGCGAACACCGTCGCGCCCACCCAGTGGTTGTGCAGGAAGGCGCGGAAACACCCGTCGCGGTCGCGATGCCGCGCGATCACGAATTCGTACGCCACCAGCAACGCCGCCACGCCGAGCCCGATCCAGTACGCCTGCCCCAGCGTCGCCTGCCGCCCCACCAGCCACAACGCGAGGAAGAACGACGCATACAACACGGCCTGCGCGATCAGGTCCATGTCGCCGAAGAGGATCGCGGTGGATTTGGCGCCCGCGCGCAAGTCGTCGTCGCGGTCGACCATCGCGTACCAGGTGTCGTACGCGGTGGCCCACAGGATGTTGGCGGCGTACAGCACCCACGCGATCGCCGGGATTTCGCCGCGGATCGCCGCGAACGCCATCGGGATGCCCCACCCGAACGCAAGGCCCAGGTACACCTGCGGCAAATACGTATAGCGCTTGAGGTACGGATAGCTCGCGGCCAGCACCACGCCCACGACGCTCAGCATCAGCGTCAGGCGATTCATGGTCGCCACCAGCGCGAATGCGACGAGCATCAGCACTGCGAACACCAGCAAGGCTTCGCGGCCGCGCACCTGGCCGGTCGCCAGCGGGCGGTCGCGGGTGCGTTCCACCTGCGGATCCAGCCAGCGGTCGGCGTAGTCGTTGATCACGCAGCCGGCCGAACGCGTCAGCCACACCCCGAGGGTGAAGACCACCAGGGTCCATGCGGGCGGCACGCCCTCGGCCGCCAGCCACAGGCCCCACCAGGTCGGCCACAGCAGCAGCAACCACCCGATCGGGCGATCGCCGCGCACCAGCTTCCAGTACAGGCCGAGGCGTTGCCGCCACGCGGGCACCGGGGGCGGGACGGGCGCGTAGTCGCGTTCGTAGCTCATGGGTGGAAGCCTAGCAGTGGCGCCGCGGCAGGCGATGCGGGGCGTGGCGACATTGGTGGATCGTGCGAGAATGCGCGCCCCGCGGCCTCCGCGGGGACGTTCCATCGCCGTGCGCCTGTAGCTCAGCCGGATAGAGTAGTGGCTTCCGAAGCCATTGGTCGGGGGTTCGAATCCCTCCAGGCGCGCCATCGCTGGAGCATTCGTCCCGGCGGCCACCGGCCTTCGGCTCGCGCATATTCCGGGCTTCTGGAATAATCCGCGCTCTTTATTCTGCTTGGCGCGGGCAACCGCGCACTCTGGACGGATCGTGCGCAACTACGACCTCGACTTCCTCAAGAAATTCTCGATGGTGATCGGCTTCCTCATGGCCCTCACCGTGGTGCTGATGGTGTTCGCGCACCACCTGCAGGGCACCCTGGTGCCCGAGGCCGATCCGGCCGTGGCCAAGCGCCAGCTGGCGCGCATCCAGCCGGTTGGTGCGGTTTACGCCGGTGCCACCGGTGCCGCGGCGCAGACCGCCGCGCTGAAGGCCGCCGCGGACAAGGCCGCCTCGCAGGTCGCCTACGGCGGCACGATGGATGGCTCGGTGATCTTCAACAACCTCTGCACCGGCTGCCACACCTCCGGCGCGGGCGGTGCCCCGATGCTCACCGCCGCGGGCATGGGCGCGCGCCTGGCCGCCAAGGGCAAGGACACCCTGCACAAGCACGCGATCGAAGGCTTCCAGGACGCCGGCGGCGTGATGCCCGCGAAGGGCGGCAACCCGGCCCTCACCGACGACCAGGTGAAGGCCACCGTCGACTGGATGCTCGCCAACATCAAGTAATCGCCGTCGGCCCCGGCCGATCGCAGACGACGCCGCCTCCGGGCGGCGTTTTCGTTTCCGCCACCACTGCACGCCGCCAACGGCCGCTCGTGCATCATTCCCCGCATGAACGCCTCCACGCCCCCCGGTATCGCCCCCGCCGACGAGTCCGAACGCATCGACGGCCCGGCCGGCGTGCTCGAACTGGCGATCGACGATCCGGAACCCGAATCCACGCCCGCCGACATCATCGCGGTGGTCTGCCATCCCCTGCCCACCGAGGGCGGGACGATGCACAACAAGGTCGTCACGATGGCCGCGCGCGCGCTGCGCGAGTGCGGCGCGACGACGGTGCGCTTCAACTTCCGCGGCGTGGGCAACTCGGCGGGCACGTTCGACGAAGGCGTGGGCGAAGCCGACGACCTGCGCGCAGTCGTGGCCTGGGCGCGCGCGCGCAAGCCCGGCGCGCAACTTTGGCTCGCCGGTTTCAGCTTCGGCGCCTACGTGTCGTACAAGGTCGCGGCCGAACTCCAGCCTGGCCTGTTGCTGTCCATCGCGCCCCCCGTGGGCCGCAGCTGGGACTTCAGCGACATCCCGCATCCCCACTGCCCTTGGCTCGTGATCCAGGGCGAAGCGGATGAAATCGTCGACGCGCAGGCGGTGAAGGCGTGGGCCGAAGCGTTGTCGCCGGCGCCCGAACTCGTGCTGATGCCCGACACCAGCCACTTCTTCCACCGCAAGCTCATGGACCTGCGCGGCGCGATCAAGAGCGGCGTGCGGCCCTGGTTGCCGGCGGCATGAGCGACGGAGTGCTGCCGTCGGCGGCCTACGCCGCCGGTGTCGCGCGCGGGGACTGGCAGGACGATGTGGCGCAGCATGCCGCGTTGCGCGAACTGGATCGCCTGCATGCGGCGGTGTCGCAATCGTCTCCCGCGCGCAATGGCTTGTTCTCGCGCCTTTTCGGCAACGACGCGCCCGAGGCCCCGCGCGGCCTGTACCTCTGGGGCGGCGTGGGCCGAGGCAAGACGTTCCTGATCGACCTGTTCTACGACGGCCTGCCCATCGCCGAAAAACGCCGCACGCACTTCCACCGCTTCATGCGCGAAGTGCACGAGCGCCTGCGCGCGCATGCCGGCCAGCGCGATCCGCTCGCGGCGATCGCGAAGGAATGGCGCGAAACGCTGCGCGTGCTGGTGCTCGACGAATTCTTCGTCAGCGACATCGGCGACGCGATGCTGCTCGGGCGCCTGCTCGATCGCCTGTTCGCCGAAGGCGTGGTGCTGGTGACAAGTTCGAACGCCGCGCCCGGCGAGCTCTACAAGGACGGCCTGCAACGCGCGCGCTTCCTGCCGGCGATCGCATTGATCGAGCAGCGCTGCGCCGTCGTGCACCTCGACAGTCCGCTCGATTACCGCCTGCGCGCGCTCACGCAATCCCCGGTCTATCGCGCACCGCTCGATGGTGAATCCGATGCCTGGCTACAGTCGCGCTGGGATGCGTTGAGCCATGGCTGTCCGCGCGAGGACGGGCCCTTCATCGTCGAAGGCCGCGAGATCCCGGCACGCGCGCGCGCCGAAGGCATGGCGTGGTTCGATTTCGCCGCGTTGTGCGAAGGGCCGCGCGGGACGGCGGATTACATCGAACTCGCCGCGGAATGCCACACGGTGCTGCTGGGCGGGATCCCGGTGTTCGATGGCACGCGCGACGATGCGGCGCGCCGGTTCGTGCACCTGGTCGACGAGCTGTACGACCACCACGTCAACCTGGTGTGCACCGCCGATGCCGCGCCGGTTGCGCTGTACAAGAGCGATCGGCTCGCGGCCGCATTCGAGCGCACCGCATCACGCCTGATCGAAATGCAGTCCGCCGATTACCTGGCGCTCGAGCACCGCGCCTGAGGCGCGGCCCCCTCCCGGCCTCCCCCGCAGGGGAGGAGACATGCGTTACGCGCGGCGCCGCATCCAGTGCAGGCCCGCATAGACCGCAAGCAGCACCGCCAGCGCGATCACGATCGCCGCGAACTCGTCGCGCTTCAGCGTGAACACGATCGCGACCATGATCGCGAACCCGAACGCCGGAATCAGCGGCCCGCCCGGCAGCACGAACGGCGCATCGCCGCGTTCGCGCAAATCCAGGCGCTGCGCGCGCCACGCCGCCAGGCTCACCAGCCCGTACACCAGGCAGATCGCGCCACCGGAAATCAGCGCCAGCGTGTCGAAGCTGCCCGCGATCGCGAGCAACCACGCCGGCGTGGCATGCGCGATGAGCGCGAGCATCGGCACGCGATGCACCTTGGTCACGCGACCGAATGCGCGCGGCAGATAGCCATCGCGCCCGAGCGCGAACACCAGCCGCGACGTGCCGAGCAGGTTGCCCATCATGAAACCGGTCATCGAAATGCACGCGGTGATCAGCAGCAGCACGTGGCCCGGCGCCCACAGCGCTCCGGCGACATCCGCCACCGGCACCTTGCTCGTGCCGAGGTTCGCGCCCAGCACGCCCTGCCCCACGATCTGCAGGCCGAGGTACAGCAGCACGACGAGCAGGATCGCCACGACGGTGGCGCGCGGTACGTTGCGCGAGGGATCGCGCAATTCGCCGGACGGCACGAGCGCGGTTTCCATGCCGGAGTACGCGAACATCACCAGTGCCATCGACGCACCGAGCGCACCGAACGACGGCACGTCGCCGATCGCGAAGCTCACCTGGCTCCAGTCGACGAACCACACGCCCAGCGCGACCAGCAGGAACAACGGCGTGAGCTTCAACGCGGCGAGCGCAACGATCGCGCGCGCGCCCAGCTTCACGCCGAACGCATTGAGCGAGAACAACGCTGCGTACACGCCCGTGATCAGCAATGCGCGCAACACCGGATCGGCGAACGCCGGCACCAGCCGCGCGACCTGGTCCGACAGCGCCGCGGCCACGCCCGCGCTCGAGGTGATGTTGCTGATCCACATCAGCGCGCCGCCGATGAAGCCGGCGAACTGGCCGAACGTCGCGGTGAGATAGCTGTAGGGGCCGCCGGTGGCGAGCACGCGGCTGCCCACCGCGGAGAAGCACAACGCGATCGGGATGATCGCGATCGCGCCCACGATCAGCGCGAGCGGCGCAGCCGATCCCATCTGCGAGGACAAGGCGGCGGGCATGCGGAAGATGCCGCCGCCCACGATGACGTTGATGACGGCGGCCGTCAGCGCGAAGGTCCCGACGGCGCGGATCAGCGCGGCGTCCCCTTGCAGCGCGGCGGCGGCAGGCGTGCGATCGGTCATTGCATGGCTCCCCGTGGATCGGCCGAGCGTCGCATGCTCGCGACGCGAAGGCGAGTCCCCTTCCGGCCCCGTCACCCGCGCGCCCCTTAGAATCCGCGCCATGACCACGCATGAACTCCCCCTCGGCCGCGCCGTCGATTACCCGCGCTACTACGATCCGGGCCTGCTGTTTCCCTTCGCGCGCACCGTCGGGCGCACGGCGCTGTCGCTCGCGCCGGATGCGCCGCTGCCGTTCACGGGCATCGATCGCTGGCATGCGTACGAGTTGTCGTGGCTGGATGCGCGCGGCAAGCCGGTGGCGGAGGTGGCGACCTTCAGCGTGTCCGCCGACTCGCCGAACCTGGTCGAGTCCAAGTCGCTGAAGCTGTATCTCAACTCCTTCAACGCCTCGCGTTTCGAACGGCCGGAAGACGTGCGCGCGCGCATCGCCGCCGACCTGTCGCACGCCGCGGGCGCGCCGTTCGACGTGCGCTTCGGCCTGCCGCCGATGGCGGCCGACGACGCCGACGTGATCGACCTGGACCTGCAACCGATCTCGATCGACGACTACGGCCCGCCGAATCCGATCCATCTGGTCTCCGATGGCGCGACGGTCGCGCAATCGTTCCGCTCGGCCTTGCTGAAATCCAACTGCCCCGTGACCGGCCAGCCCGA